>DATJXI010000001.1:0-5076 GCA_035500275.1 Roseiarcus sp.
TGATGAGCCGCGTCTCCTACGTGATGATGAACCCGGGCGGCGACGCGGAGCTGACGCGCGCGGTGCGCGCGGCGATGGACGCGCTGATCGGCGAGGCGGCGGCCGAGGCTGGCGTGGCGCGCGGCGAGATTCTGGAAGTGACGTTGGTCGGCAATCCGATCATGCACCATCTTGCGCTCGGCCTCGACCCGACCGAGCTCGGCGGCGCGCCCTTCGCGCTGGCGATCGACGGCGCCTACGAGACCCGCGCCCGCGACATCGGCCTCAACGTCGCGCCGGGCGCGTTCGTTTACGCCTTGCCCTGCATCGCTGGACACGTGGGCGCGGATGCTTCCGGGATGGTTCTCGCCGAAGCTCCCTACCTCGGCGACGAACTGCGCTTGCTCGTCGACGTCGGCACCAACGCCGAGATCGTGTTCGGCAACCGCGAGCGCCTGCTCGCCGCCTCCTCGCCGACCGGCCCCGCCTTCGAGGGCGCGCAAATCTCCTGCGGCCAGCGCGCGGCGCCGGGCGCGATCGAACGCGTGCGCATCGACCGCGAGTCGCTCGAGCCTCGCTTCAAAGTGATCGGCTGCGACTTGTGGTCTGACGAACCGGGCTTCGCCGATGCGAGCGCGGCGGTTGGCGTAACCGGCGTCTGTGGCTCTGGCGTCATCGAGGCGATCGCCGAGATGTATCTCGCCGGGATCATCTCCCAGGACGGCGTCATCGACGGGTTGCTCGCCGCGCGCACCTCGCGCGTCGAGGCCGTCGGCCGGACCTTCGCCTATGTCCTGAGCGAAAGCTCGCCGCGCCTTCTAATCTATCAGACCGACGTGCGCGCGATTCAGCTCGCCAAGGCCGCGCTCTACGCCGGCGCGAAGCTGCTTGTCGAACGGCGGGGCGCGGGGCCGCCTGAGCGGGTGACGCTCGCTGGCGCCTTCGGCAGCCATATCGACCCGCTCTACGCGATGACGCTCGGGCTCATCCCCGACTGTGATCTTGACAAGGTCGTGAGCGCCGGCAACGCCGCCGGCACCGGAGCGCGCATCGCGCTTCTCAACCTCGCCGCGCGCGCCGAGATTGAGGGTGTCGTGAGGCGAATCGAGAAGATCGAGACGGCGGTCGAGCCGAACTTCCAGAGCTTGTTTGTCGCAGCAATGGCGATCCCGAACAAGACGGACGGCTTCCCCAATCTCGCGCGCGCGGTCGAGCTGCCCGCCGCGAAGGAACCGAGTTCCGAAGCAGGCCGAAGGCGCCGGAAAGCTTCAGCCCGGAGTGGGTGACGATGTCGTCTAAGGGGGGCGACCGCAAGCTTACACAAACCATGGCGCGACTCGATGCGCTCACCGACTGGGAGCGACGGCTGCGCGGCCGCATGCGGGTGAGCCTTGCGCCAATGCAGGATCTCGCGCAGCGGCTCGGCGAGCCGCAAAACGCGTTTCGCGCGATCCATGTGGCGGGAACGAAGGGCAAGGGCTCCGTCTCGGCGCTGATCGAGGCGGGGCTCGTCCACGCCGGGCTCAAGGCCGGCCGCTACGGCTCGCCGCATGTCGAGCGGGTGACCGAGCGCGTCAGCATCGGCGGCCGCGACGTCAGCGACGCGACGCTCGCGCAGGCGCTCGACCTCGCTCTCGACGCCTACGAGGACGCGCGGCGCGCCAAGACGGCGGCGGCCGAGGCGACCTGGTTCGACCTCATGACCGCGGCGGCTTTCGCCATCTTCCGCGACGCGGGCGTCCAGTGGGCTGTCGTCGAGGTCGGCCTCGGCGGGCGGCTCGATTCAACCAACGTCGTTGACGGCGAGATCGCCGTCGTCACCAACATCGGCCTTGAGCACACCGAGATTCTGGGCTCCACGCGGGCGGCGATCGCCGGCGAGAAGATCGGCATCCTCAAGCCCGGCGCAGTCCTCGTGACCTCGCTGGCGGCGGATGACGAGGCCGGGCGCGTTCTCGACGCGCGGGCGGGGGAGCTGCTCTCGTCCGTCATCCGCGTGAAAATCAGCCCCGACGCAACCATCGAAGAGACAAATGTCGCGCTGGCCGGCGTTGTGCTGGACGAATTGGGGCGCCGGAAAACCGTCCGCGACGCTAGCTGCAGGCTGCTTGGGGCGCATCTTCTCGACACCAGGACGCGCGCCGCCGCCCGCCTCGTCGGGCGAATGGAGAGGATCGACGCCAACGGAGCGCCGGTCGTTTTCGACGGCGCGCATGTGCCCTTCAATCTCGCCGCGGTGCTGCGCGATCTGGCGCGCGAGCCGGATCTGGCGGGTCCATGCGTCGCGGTCGTGGCGCTCGCCGCGGACAAGGACGCGGCGGGATTCTTGACCGAACTCAGGAAGCGCGCCTCGGCCGCCGTCTTCACCGAACTGCCGTCGGCGACCCGCCGGCGCTCGCCGGACGATCTGCGCGACATCGCAGCCGGCGTCGGCCTTGCGAGCGAGGTCAAAGCCGATCCGAAAGCGGCGCTCAAGCGCGGGCTTAGGCTCGCCCGGGAAGCGAACGCCTGGCTGCTGGTGACCGGCTCGCTCTATCTGGTCGGCGCGCTGCGGGGGGAGGTGGCGAGCCGCGCTCGATGAAAACTGCGAAAGGCCGGAGCAAGACTCGGCCTGAAGCTTCTCGGCTGATCGCTCGCTACTCCGCCCACCCCTGCAGCGCGATCCCGGCGAACAAGAGCAGGCCCGCGTCGCGGTTCGAGCGGAACAATCTTAGCGCCGTCGGCGCGTCCACGCCTTTGGTCTGCCCGACCTGCCAGGCAAGGTGCGCCGCATAGAGCGCCCAGCCCACAAGCGCGATCACGCCTCCGCCGACGAGCAGGATCGCCGCCAGCGCCAGCCCCGCCGCCGCAGCGTAGAAGAGCGCGACGCCGAGCTGCGCGTTTGCGCCGAACAGGCGCGCGGTCGAGCGAATGCCGACGATCGCGTCGTCGCGCGCGTCCTGCATGGCGTAAATCGTGTCGTAGCCGATCGTCCACGCGAAGGCCGAAAAATAGAGCAGGACCGCCGAGAGAGAGAGACTGCCGAACGTCGCGCTCCAGCCGACGAGCGCCCCCCACGAGAAGGCGAGGCCCAGCACCGCCTGCGGCCATGAGGTGACCCGCTTCATCAGCGGATAGACCGCGACCACCAGCAGCGATGCAATCCCCAAGAAGATCGTGAAGCGGTTGAATGTCAGCAGCACCGCGAGGCCGACGAGCGACAGCGCGACCATCGTCGTCGCCGCCGCCGGGACGCGCATTCGTCCCGACGGCAGCGGCCGCCCGCGCGTTCTTTCGACCCCGGCGTCGAGGTCGCGATCCAGAATGTCGTTGTAGGCGCAACCGGCGCCGCGCATGACGATTGCGCCAATCAGGAACAGCGCCAGATGCGCGAGGTTCGGCCCCCGGTGAAGCGCGAGGCCGGCTAGCGCCACGCCCTGCCAGCAGGGCGCAAGCAGAAGGTGCCAGCCCGCCGGGCGGTCAAGCCGGGCGAGTTGCACGTACGGCAGCGCGAAATCGGGCGCGAGCCGGAGGACGAGGCTCGCCGGACGCGCGTCCGGCAGGACTGTCGAAGACTTGGCGGTCAAAGCGGGCCGGCCGGCAAGGGCTGAGCCATCGGTCCGCCCCCCTGCGCCGCCTGCTCCTTCATCTTCTTGACCTTGGCGGCGACGGAGCAGGCCTTGGCGTTGAAGCCCGCGTTCTTGGCGTGGCCCTCCTTGAGGTTCTTGATCGCCTCGTCGGGGATGGAGCACCAGTCCTTGTTCTTCTCCATGTAGGAGATGAGCGCCTGCTCGGCCCTGAGCAGGCCGCCGGACTTCACGCAGAACGCCTCAGGGTCGAGCGGCTTGCCGTGGGCGGCCTTAGCGAAATCGTTGACCTTCTGAAGCTCGGCGTTGCGCACCTGCGCAAGCTTCTGCATGTCCTGGCCGCAATCCGCCACCGCCGGACCCGCCAACCCGATAAATCCCGCCGCTACAGCCAAAACGAGCCTGCTCTTCCGCGTCAATCCCCAACTCCGTCGCCCAATCCAAGCTTTCCCGCGAATCTGACGCGCCGAGAAGCCAAAAAATCAAGGCGAAAGCGGGGCTAACGCCCGAATTCGTCCCGGGGGACCGCTCTTCGGTCTTACACCCACCGCCGCGAGGCGTAGTCGATCGCATAGCGGTCCGGCGCGGCGGCGATCGCCGCCATGCCCACCAGCACCGCGTCGGAACGCATGATGAGCCGCGTCGCAATGCTTCTGGCCAGCGCGTCGACCGGCGCCTTGTCCTCGAAATTGCGTCGGAAATCGCTTTCGTCGAGGAAATCCACGATTCGCGGCAGGACGCCGCCGGCGAGCGTCACGCCGCCGGTCGCAACGAAAGTCACCGCCATGTCGCCAGCGAAGCGCGCGACAATGCGCCAGTAGAGGGCAAGGCTTTTCGCCGCCTCGCCCGTGGGGTCGGCTCCCGCCTCAGCGGCCACGTCCTGCGGCTGCGAGCGCGGATCGGGCTTGCCGAGCGACATCATCCGCGCGCGGTGCACGCGCGCAAGCCCCGCCCCCGAGATGACGCTCTCGCTGGTGATGCGGCCGTGCGCCCGCTCGAGATGCGGCCAGAACCCGAATTCCTCCGGCGTGACCGGGCCGAAGTCGACGTGGCAGGCTTCCGACGAGACGGGGGTGAAGCGCCCCTCAGTCTCGACCAGCGCCGCGATCCCGAGCCCAGTGCCGGGCCCCAGGATCACATGCGGACCGCGGCCGGCGAAGGGGAGGACGCCAATGCGGCGCGTCCATTCCTCCGGAATCGCCGGGAGCGACAGCGCCTGCGCCTCGAAATCGTTGAGCAGAAGCCCCTGCGCCAGGCCCGCGCGCCGCGCCGTCTCCGGGCCGTCCATCACCCAGGGCGCGTTCGTGAGCTTGAGCCGGCGCCCAATCACCGGCCCCGCGCCGCAGACGATCATCGAGCGCGGGCGCGCGCCGAGTTTCGGCCGCGCAGCCTCGATCGCCTCCGGCAGGCCGAGATAATCGTCGGTGATCAGATGGACGACCGGCCCGAGCTTGGCGCCCGGCTTCTCGGCCAAGGCGAAGCGCACGTTGGTGCCGCCGGTGTCGCAGACGAGGGTAGGGAAGGGAAAGAC
>DATJXI010000002.1:0-9421 GCA_035500275.1 Roseiarcus sp.
CAACCTCGCGGTTCCAACTACGGTTCAGCTTTTCGCGCTTCTTCGGTCGGCGAGATAGCGCTTGAACTCGATCATAGAGGCAAACTTGTAAGTTCCTTCCTTTGTCTCCGCCTCGATCGAGCCGTCCGCGAAAATCATGTAGTTGGCGCCGCCGGCCGAGTAGCGGCCGACGAGAGTTGGCGGCGCCTCGGGAGTTTCTACCCCATACTCGATCTCGCGGAACGTCGGCAGATGTCCTGCGCGGTTCTCGTTGATCGGCGCCTCGGCGTGTTCAGCTTCAGCGTCCGCCTCAGCTTCGCCGAGTTGCGGCGGCAGCTCCGGCTCAAGCGAGGCCAGGGCCATCGGCGATTGCTCATGGTTCGGCGCTTCGTGGGCGTGGCCGACTGGCGCTGCAGACTGACGCACCAGCTCGGCGAGCTTGCCAATTCGCCAGATAAGGAGCGCAATCGCGAACGTGACGATCGCCATCGAAGCCGCCACGACGCCGGAGAAGGCGTAAAGCAGGCCCGGGCCGGTCGGCAGGAGGTCGAGGCTCACAAAAACCCCGGCGACGCCGGCGGTCAGCAGCGCGAAGCTTAACAGAAAGACCAAAATCACCATCGCGGTCTTCAACTTTCACATCGTGTCCGATTCGGGGCGAGGCGATAGCCGACGCCGCTCGCCGAAAATCGAAGACCCGATTCGAACATAGGTCGCCCCGAGTTGCACGGCGAGCGGCCAATCGGCGCTCATCCCCATGGAGAGCTCCTCAATCCCATTGCGCCCGGCGATGACGCTAAGCAGCGCGAAATGTGGAGAGGCGAGTTCTCCCGCCGGCGGAATCGCCATCAGCCCTTCGATGGAGAGTCCATACTTTTCCCGGCAAAGCGCAAGAAAGCCGTCGGCCTCTTCAGGCAGGACACCCGCCTTCTGCGGCTCGGCGCCAGTGTTGACTTCGACAAAGAGCTTCGGCGCCCTGCCCCGCCTCTCAATTTCCTTCGCAAGCGAGGCGGCGATCTTCTCCCGATCGACGGTCTCGATGACGTCGAACGTCTCGACCGCCTCGCGCGCCTTGTTGCTCTGGAGCGGGCCGATCAGATGGAGCTCGATCGTCTTGCCGAGAGAGGCGGCGCGGTCCCGCAAGTCCCGCCATTTGGGAATTGCCTCCTGCACGCGGTTCTCGCCGAAGCGGATCTGGCCAGCCACGGCGATTGTCGGCCAGACCTCGTCGACCGAAAAGGTCTTGGAGACGGCGACGAGCTTGACTGATTCCGGCGCCCGACCGCAGTCGATCGCCCGGCGCGCGATGGATTCCCGCAACGCGACCAAGCGCGCCGCGGCGCCCGACGGATCGGCGGCTTCGTCCAAATCCTGCTCCTCGTCGCGCGGGTATAAGGCGCGCGCTCAAACTTGACGCGGAAAACCCCTTTCCCTATAGACGCGCAACCCAATCCGCCAGGGCCGGATCGACGGGCGGGACGTTTCTGAACCGAAGCGGCCCGCGTATTTGTTTGTCCGGGCCTCATTTTCGAAGTTCGTCGTAAGGATTTCCCGCAATGTCACGCCGTTGTGAGCTGACCGGCAAGGCCGTGCAATTCGGCAACAAGGTCAGCCACTCGAACCGCAAGACTCGCACGCGTTTCTTGCCCAATCTCGTCCAGGTCACGCTCATTTCCGACGCGCTCGAGCGCGCCGTCAGGCTACGGGTCAGCGCCGCTGCGCTGCGCTCGGTCGAGCATCGCGGCGGGCTCGACAACTTTCTCGTCAAGGCGCGCGACGAGGAGCTGTCCGGCGACGCCCTCGCCCTCAAGCGCGAAATCGAGAAGAAGCGCGCCGAGGCGCCGGCCGAGGCGGCGTAGTCTCGATCGGCGCCGCTCAAAGCCCGCTCATCTTGCACTGCGCGTGAGGGCCGCCGCCTCACACGCCAGCTTTTCGACTGTCGCATAGTCGCCGCGCGCCAGCGCGTCCTTCGGCAGCATCCAGGAGCCGCCGACGCAGGCGACGTTCGGCAGGCTGAGATAGTCCGGCGCTTTCTTGAGATCGATGCCGCCGGTCGGGCAGAACCGGAGATCGGGCAAGGGCGCGGCGAGCGAAGCGAGCACCTTCGCCCCACCTGCGGCTTCCGCCGGGAAGAATTTCAGCGAGCAGAAGCCAAGCTCTCTCAAGAACATCGCCTCCGATACCGTCGCGCAGCCTGGCAGGAACGGGACCGGCGCCCGGGCGGCGGCCTTCGCAAGCTCGGGCGTGGCGCCGGGGCTGACGAGAAAGCGCGCCCCTGCCGCGACCGCCTCCTCGATCTGGTCGGGCGAAACGATCGTGCCGGCGCCCGGCACGGCCCCGATCACTTCCTTGGCGATGGCTTTGATCGCAGCGAGCGCGCTCGGCGTGCGAAGCGTGACTTCGATCGCGAGCAGGCCGCCCGCGACCAGCGCTTTGGCTTGCGCGACGCCGTCCTCGACGCTGGCGACGGTCAGCACCGGGATGACGGGCGCAAGCGCCATGATCGAAGCCGATTCCCCGTCGCGGGCGTAAACCGCCATCGCCTGCTCCCGTTCCAAAAGGCGGCCGCGCGTCAGCCGCAGCCCTGCCCTTTCCCGCCTTAGCACGCAATTCGCACCGAGAGCGAGGCTCCCGCCGACCCCGGAATCGACTAAGCTCGCCTCGGAGCGCGAGGGAAAGTGGAAGAAGCGGCCGATCTTTCCGTCTACAAGGAGGCGCTGCTGTTCTTGGCGACGGCGGGCGTCATCGCGCCGCTGTTTTTTCGGCTGCGCGTGAGCCCTGTGCTCGGATATCTCCTGGCCGGCGTCGCGCTTGGACCCTACGGCCTTGGGGCTGTCGCGCAAAAGGCGCCCTTCCTCAAATGGCTCGCCATCAGCAACGTCGAGACCATCGACAAGATCGCGGGCTTTGGCGTCGTTGTGCTTCTGTTCACGATGGGCCTCGAACTTTCCTTCGAGCGTCTGCGACGCATGCGCCGCCTCGTCTTCGGCCTTGGCGCCGCGCAGGTGGTCCTCACGACGCTGGCTCTCATGGCGATCGCCTGGGCGCTCGGACTCAAGCCGGCGGCGGCGTTCATCGTCGGCGCGGCGCTAGCCATGTCCTCGACGGCGATCGTCATTCCCTCTCTTATCGAAAGCCATCGCCTCGCCGCGCCGGCCGGTCGGGCGATCTTTTCCGTGCTCCTCTTCCAGGATGTCGCCGTCGCTCCGTTTCTCGTCCTCACCGGCGCCTTGGCGGGAGGCGGCGAGCATGGGCTCGCGTGGGCGCTGATCAGCAGGCTGGCGCCGGCCGCGCTCGCGCTCGCGGCGCTCATCGTTTTCGGACGCCTAGCGCTCAGGCCGTTCTTTCATTTCGTCGCCGAGACGAAAAGCCCGGAATTCTTCATGGCGGCCTGTCTCCTGGTGGTGCTGGGCGACGCGCTCTCGGCCGCGGCGACAAATCTCTCGATGGCGCTCGGCGCCTTTGTCGCGGGGCTCCTGCTCGCGGAGACGGAATATCGCCGCGAGATCGAAGTCACAATCGAACCGTTCAGGGGTCTGCTGCTCGGCCTCTACTTCGTCTCTGTCGGGGCGCAGATAAACCCAGCCCTCATCTCCCAGAACCCGGGCCTGATCTTTGGCCTCGCCGCCCTGCTGGTCGCCGTGAAGGGCGCCATATTGTTTGTATTGGCGCGAGGCTTCCGCTTTCCGCCGCGAGTCGGCGCTGAAATGGGCCTTGTCTTGGGCCCCGGCGGAGAATTCGGCTTCGTGATGATCGGCGCCGCGCTCTTGGGCGGCCTTATCGGCCGCGACGTCGCGACCACCCTCGTCAGCGCCATCGCGATCTCCATGCTGGCCATCCCACCGCTCGCGAAACTCAGTGCGCGCATCGGCTCAGCGCCGCGAGCGGAGGTCGGAGCGCCACCGGAGGAGACGCCGCCGGGCAGCGAGGACCGACGGGTCATCATCGTCGGCTACGGGCGCGTCGGAGCCCTCATCGGCGACATGCTTGATGTGCACAAGCTGCCTTTCATCGCCGTCGACGCCGACCCCCGGCTCGTGGCGAAAGCGCGCGAGGCCGGCAAGCCGGTCTATTACGGCGACGCCACCCGGCCGGACTATCTGCGCCGTTGCGGAATCGAGACGACGCGCGCGGTCGTCGTGACGATGGATAGCCCACGCGCCAATGAGGCGGTGGTGGAGACGGCGCGGCGCCTTCGCCAGGATGTGACCCTCGTGGCCCGCGCGCGTGACGCCAACCACGCCCGCGCGCTCTACGGCCTCGGGGTCACCGACGCAGTGCCTGAGACGATCGAGGCGAGCCTGCAGCTTTCGGAAGCGGTGCTGGTCGACGTCGGCGTGCCGATGGGTCTCGTCATCGCCTCGATCCACGAGAAGCGCGACGAATACCGCAAGGTGCTGCTGGCCGCCGGCGCGACCGAGCGGCCGCGTCCGAGCGCCAGGTCCAAAGGTGCCTGAGGGTATCAATTTCATCGCCTCTTTTCGCCCTTGAATCGTCCCAAGCGTGCTTGTCCGCGCCTGCGTGGCGTCGCCCAACAGAATTGACACGCCGTCTCGGTTGAAGGGCCGCATCTTCTTCTTCCGAAAAACAAAATCATAGCACGAGCTTCGGAAAGCATGAAGATAATATCGACAGAAATTGTCGAACCCGTCCTCACCTTGTCTCCTGTTGCTTCGTCTCGCCTGCGAACCGGCCAGGGGTTTGTTCCGAATTGCGGGCGCCCTTGACAGAGCTGAGGGCCAGGCGAACAAGGGTTAAGCGAGGTCGACGGGGTCCACCCGGAGGACGAGCGGCCCGCGCGGTATCGCTTGGCGGAGAACTCTGCGCAACGTCAGCGCAATTCGTGATCGGCCGATGCTGGAAAAGGAGAAGCCGATGGCCGACCACGCCAAGTTCTCCTGCGTGCCGGCCAATCGGTTGTCCAACTCCGTGTCGTCAACGAATTGAAGGTCGCCAATGCGAATCCCCATCGTCCTGGCGGTCGTGGCGCTCGCGCTCGCCGGCTGCAACGCCAATCAAGGGGTCAATCCATCCTCACGGACAGCCCCCGGGGCAGCCCCGGGGGTCGTCGCCGGCCCCAACTTTCCCAACTTCAATCCTTGGAATCCCATCAGCTACGCCCAGACAAGCGGCTCGTACGTCGGCCGCGGAAAACCCCGACGATGAGGCGCTCCAATCGTGTCCCCTCCCTTGACAGTGCGGAACGCCAGGCGGACAAGGGTTAAGCGAGGGCGACGGCCCGACCCCTGCGGACGAGCGGGTCCCGCGTCGCATCGCGTGGCGGCGAAACCCGCGATGGCGCCCTGTCAGCGCAATGCGCAATCCGCCGACGCCGCCAAGAGGAAAACCTGATGGCCGACGACGCCAAGCTCTCCTGCGCGCCCGCCGGAGGCTCGTCCAACCGTTCGCCTCCAACGAATTGGAGGTCGCCAATTCGGATCCCCATCGTCCTGGCGGTTGCGGCGTTCGCACTCGCGGGCTGCAACGCCAATCAAGGGGTCAATTTCTCCTCGCAGACACCCCCCGGGGCGGCCCCAGGGGTTGTCGCCGGCCCCAACTTTCCCAACTTCAATCCTTACAATCCCCATCTCCTACGCGCAAACGAGCGGCTTCTACGGGGGCGGCCACGGCGGGGGCCGCTGACGTGCTGGAAGGGTTCCTCCGCAATTCGGACGGCGACAACAAGAGGTCGACGGCTTTCCCTGACCTCAGACCGACCGGGGCGGTGAGAGACAATAGACAATTGGGACCGCCGCGGGGGGATGATGAATTTCGAGGCCTGCGATGCTGATCCGCTACGGCTATGAAATGACGTTCACTTGCGGCGCGCCGACGCCAATGGTCTGCCAGCTCGACGTGCATCCCTCCTGCGTCCCCGCGGTGCGGGCGGAAACGCCGTTCGCCGCGAGGCCGCATGTCGAGTCGTGGCTCTATGCGGACGTGTTCGGCAATCGCTGCCGAAGATTCAACGCGCCGGTCGGCGAGCTCACGATCTCTAATTCCGGCGTCATCGAAGTCAGTGGCCTTCCCGATCCTGTGGTCGCTGACGCGGCCGAAATCCCGGTGGCGGATCTGCCTGACGACACGCTGCTCTATCTCGTGGGCAGCCGCTACGTCGAAACCGACAAGCTCAGCCAGATCGCGTGGGACCTTTTCGGTCACGCGACGCCGGGCTGGTCGCGGGTGCAGGCGATCTGCGATTTCGTCAACGGCCATATCGCCTTCGGCTATGAGAGCGCGCGTGCGACGCGCACGGCCTATGAAGCCTATGCCGAACGCGTCGGCGTGTGCCGCGATTTCGCGCATCTCGCGATCGCGTTCTGCCGTTGCATGAATATTCCGGCGCGCTACTGCAACGGCTATCTCGGCGACATCGGCGTGCCGCCGGACCCGGCGCCGATGGATTTCAACGCTTGGTTCGACGTGTTTCTCGGCGGCAAATGGCTGACCTTCGACGCGCGCCACAACATGCCGCGCATCGGCCGCATCCTGATCGCCCGCGGACGCGACGCCGCCGATATTCCGCTTGTCAACTCGTTCGGTCCGCACATCCTCAAGTCGTTCCGCGTGTGCACCGAAGAGACGCGTTCTGCGACGCTCGGCTGATCGTCAGAGTCCACTTTGAATTGGCGGCCTGTGATCTATAAATTTGAAGGTCGCCTTGTAATCGTCAAAAACCTTCCTACGTTTCGCCTAGAATTCGAATGATAAACATTCGAGTGTATATTTTGCTTTTTTTTTGGAGAATGGCGATGAGCTTATAACGACATTGACCGAAATCCTGACTATCCACCATAAAGTCGAGGACTACGCCTCGTGGCGGAAAGCCTACGACGAGCTTGAAAAGAGCCGAAATTCCGCGGGCTCACCAATGCCAAGGTATTCCGCAACGCCGAAAACCCGAACGATATCCTGGTCGTTCAGGACGTAGCCGACGTGGCGAAGGCGCGCGCCGGGCTCGGCGGAGACGATTTGAAGGCCGCGATGCAGAAGGCCGGCGTCACCGGCCCGCACGTCGTGCGCTTCGCGGATTAGGCTCAAGAGTATCGGCTGATTCTCGGAAGCTCTCGCAAGCCCAAGCAGTTCCTTGCGGCCTTGGAGGCGAGCAGGCTCCGATTGTCTGCGCAGCCTTTCGCGAGGGCCATTCGGCCGGTGCCGGATGCTTCCTTTGCGGCTTGCGCGCTCTGGTCGCCGCGCCGGGAGGACGCGACGTCCGGCGCGCACGGCGGCATGGCGCGGCCGCCTGGGCCGATGTACGTCCGTGAGGCTTGTTGCTCGCGTTCGCGGGGCCTGACAGCGACCAGCGACGCTCAGATCCTCCCGAAATTCCTGCCCTTGAGCAACGTGTTGCGATGGTCCGCGTTGGAGCTTGGCCCGAATTGCAGTCAAGGAGGAAACAGAGCATGGGCGCCGCCGTTGAACAGATGATCCGCGAACGCGCCTATGAGTTGTGGGAGCGTGCGGGCAGGCCGAACGGTCGAAGCGATGAATTCTGGTTCGCCGCGAGAGCCGAATTCGAACGCAAGGAGGGGACGGGAGAGAGAAAGCTGGGCGTTCCGGTTCGCCGGCGCGGGGAAGTTCGTTGTGAATCGGCCGCCGATTGGGGGAAGCGAGGGCGGGACCCAAGCCTTTGATGTCTCGCGGCTGGCGATTCGGCGTCGCGTCCAGGTCCGCCCCGCGCCCCGCGAACGCTCCCCGCCGTCGGCCTCCGGTTCGTGCAGTTTTGGCAGCGATAGAGCGTTATCAATGATTTCGGCGCCAAGAACTGTCAAAAACACGCCTGTCGCTTACGAAGGCGCAGTTTCCGGGACCCGGCTTCGTTGAGCCCGCCTCGGATTTCGGCCTTCACCTCTTCCCGCGTGTCGCCGACCGACGCGCAGCCGGGCAAATCCGGAACGTAGGCCGAGTCATTTCGTTCGCCTTTCTCGCAAGCGGAAACCCGGAAAACCCCGGGTCTGGCCGCCACTGCCGGATTCCCATCTGGCGCCGGCTGGGGTACCGTTTCGTCGGCGTACTGGAGGACTGAAAGATGGTGACGATCGCCCGCGAACCGTCGGGCGCCTGGTCGTCCGACCCCGGACCGCTTCGCTGCCCCCGCTGCCACGGCGCCCTGCACCGGACGGACGCTGGTTTCGACTGCGACGTCGAGGGGTGTGGCATGAGCCTCCCCATTCGCGACGGCGTCCTCGTCGTCAGCGATGCCCCGACCGACGACAACCAGATCGCGGCCGACTTTTACAACGGCAAGCTCTGGCCGAAAGTCCGGTTCTGGGAGAGTCTGTTCTGGCTCTGCAACGGCGGCGAGAGGCGGGCGCGCGACGTGGTCCTGCGGCGCTTGCCGAAGTCCCCCCGCCTTCGTCTGCTCGACGTCGCGATAGGCGACGGCGTCTACACAAGCTGGCTCCCCGAGGACTGGTCGATCGTCGGCGTCGACATCTCCACGACCCAACTCGCCTCCTGCCAGCGCCGTAACCTTGGCCGCGACCTCCGGCTCATCCTGGGCCAAGCCGAGGACCTGCCCTTTCGCGACCGGGCTTTCGACGCGGTGCTGAGCAACGGCGGCTTCAACCATTTCAACGACCCCGAGAAGGCGCTTCGCGAAATGGCCAGGGTCGCGAAGCCCGGCGCGCCCGTCGTCATCGCCGACGAGACGCCCGACTGCTTCAACTACGGCTACCGGCTGGGCTTGCCCAAGCTCAACCACTGGATCGCCGCTCGGGTCCTCAGCATGGGCGACGACTTCGCCGGTCTCGTCGAGCGTCGCCGCAACATCGACGTCGCGGCGATCGGACGCCGCGTCCTCAAAGACAGCCGCTACGAGCTCATCTGGCGCGGCGAGGGCTATTTGATGACCGGCGCCGCCCCCTGAAAAGTCGGTCCCCGACCCTATTCGACGGCCCCCATGCGTGCGCTCAACTGCACCCCGTCGCGGACCGCACGTGTCGCACGTCAGACGCGTGCCGTTCCGGACCATGGTGAAGGCCGGCCTGCGGCAGGACGCTCCTCAACGCACCCGGTTGCACATCGGCGTTAGGTTTGCCGGGCACTGTGGATGACCGGTGCGTCAGAGCTTCACGGTCGAGCGGTCGCGCCGCAATGCGCGCTGGCCGCAATGCCGCGCTATTCTCTCATCCGCGGAGCGAGCAACGGGCGCCTCCACAAACCTCGCCAATAACACAAGCAAGGGCGATATGCCGCATGGTAAATCCGCGAAATCGGGAGCAGTTCTTTCAGGCTGGGTGCTACCGCCCTTTATCCGAGGGGATTTGAAGATCCTCGCGAAATTCCTCCCCTTGCGGCGGTTGGCGTGGGGCCTGCGTCCCGAATTGCCATTCAAGGAGGAAACAGAGCATGAACGCCACCATTGAACAGATGATCCGCGATTACGCTCATGAGTTGTGGGTGCGCGCGGGCCGGCCGAACGGTCCAAACGATTCATTCT
>DATJXI010000003.1:0-11313 GCA_035500275.1 Roseiarcus sp.
GAACTTGCTTCAAGCTGCATCGCGGGAACTGGAGCTCATGCCACAACCCCGCCATGAACCGCCCCAATGCTCTCCGGCCGCCGATTGGATTGGACCGGCATGAGGCGCTTGGAACCGTCATAGTTCCGCCGATCGCTCGGCAGCCCCATGATCGGCCGAAATGGCGACGAGCGCTTGAGCATTGACAATTCGACGACAATCGACTGTCGTTCGCAAAGCATCCTGGTAGAGCGAGTGATTGAAAATGTCCGCCGCCGCGGGTGACAGAATTACCTTTGAATTGCCTCTTCTCTCCGCGTTCGAATGGCGGACCCCGATCCTGAGAAAGCCTCTCGACGCGCTGGAAGATGTCGTGGACATCGACAAGCTGAAGGAAGTTGCGTCGAGGCTAGCAGTTAATAAGACTGTCATATTTACTTTGGCCACATCCGAATATCGAAACACAACCCGTTTGTGGCTGCGAGCGATGCAGGCGCTGTCTCTTGAGAACTATATAGTAATAAGCGGTGATGAGGAGACAAGTTTCTGGCTCAAACAGATTAAAGTTCAACACATAAAAGCGAATCTAAGCTATGGTGACACTACTCACACCAATTCAGTTGGATTCTCTGAAAAAGCGCTCGCTATATGCGCGCTCAAATTTCCGGTCTGCCGGTTGCTGTTGCGATCTGGCCTGAACGTCATTTTCTCAGATATTGACGCGATCTGGTTGCGCAATCCAATCAACATATTAATGTCGTCATCGAGCGACTTGGCGTTCCAGAGAGCAGCCTTCTTTCCTCAGAACATATCCAGGCTATGGGGGTTTACTGCCTGCACTGGTTTTTTCTTCATCCGCCACAGTTCCGGCGCGCTGCAATTCATGGAATATTGCGTTAACAAACATATGAAGGTGCACGATGATCAGTTTGCTTTTAATCTCGGCCTGCTGGCTGGGAGCGTGCGCTGGCGAAATCTACCTAACGCCCCTTTTGACTCGGAAGAACTAGTCAAAGAGACTTTCAAGAACTTGGCGGGGCAGTTCATTCGGGGACGTCTTGAGCGCTGCAGGATCGAAACGTGCGCACTTCCACACCATCAATTCTGGCGGCATCCCTGGGCGGCGACAAGAAGTGATCATGTTGTGGTTTGTCATCCAAACTCTGGAAAAAGCGATCAAGAGAAAATACAAACTTTCGTAAGTCTAATACCACATGCCCGCGTAGTTCAAGCCGTCACCGGCTGCCCCTCTATTCATCCGGGAGGGACGAGGGCGCGTTGACTGAATGTCTCCCAGCTTTCACGCTCGGATTTCGGCCGGCCCGCCAGGGCCGGATCACGGCGGAGCACGGTCGACGACAGTTCCGAACGCGGCCCGTGCAGGAAGAGGAAGGCGGGCGGCCTCAAGTCGGCCAGCCGCGCCGCGTCGCGCTCGGGGACGCGCCATGGGTTAAGCGCGACCGCCGCCCGGCTCGACGTCGCGCGCAGCGTCGAGCCGGGACGGTCGATCACCGCAATGGGCGCGAGCGCGGCGATCTCACGCCAGCGCCGCCAGAGATGGAACTGCCTTAAGTTGTCGGCGCCCATGATCCAGACAAACCTGACGGCGGGCGCATGGCCTGTGAGCCAGGCGATCGTGTCATAGGTGTAGCGGGCCCCGATCCGCGCCTCGACGTCGGTCACCGCCACGCGCGGGCCGCCGACCAGCCGCCGCGCGGCGGCGACGCGCGCCTTGAGCGCCGCCAGCTCCGCCTGCGACTTGAGCGGATTCCCCGGCGTCACCAGCCACCAGACGCGGTCGAGCGCGAGCCGGGTCAGCGCGATGCGCGTGACGAGCGCATGGCCCTCGTGCGGCGGATTGAACGAGCCGCCGAGCAGGCCGATCCGCATCCCCGGCGCATACGGCGGCAGGCGCGGGACCGTCACGGGGCCGTCTGCTGGGCGAGCAGCTCCGCCTGACGCTCAGCGGTCAAGGCGTCGATGATCTCATCGAGCCCCTCGCCCTCCACGATGCGGTCGAGCGAATAGAGGGTGAGGTTGACGCGATGGTCGGTCACGCGCCCTTGTGGGAAATTGTAGGTGCGGATGCGCTGCGACCGGTCGCCCGAGCCGACCTGCGAGCGGCGCTCCTGCGCCCGCTCGGCTTGCGCCTTCTGGTTGCGCTCGTCGAGAATGCGGGCGCGGAGCAGCGCCATCGCCTTGGCGCGGTTGCGGTGCTGCGAGCGCTCCTCCTGCATCGCGACGACGATGCCGGTCGGCAGATGGGTGATGCGGATGGCGGATTCCGTCTTGTTGACGTGCTGCCCGCCGGCGCCGCCCGAACGCATGGTGTCGACCTTGAGGTCGGTCTCGTTGATGACGAGGTCCGCCTCCTGCGCGACCGGGAGCACCGCGACGGTGGCGGCCGAGGTGTGGATGCGTCCCTGCGTCTCGGTCGCCGGCACGCGCTGCACGCGATGGACGCCGCTCTCGAACTTGAGTTTTGCAAAGACGCCGCGCCCCGAAATCTGGGCGACGATCTCCTTGTAGCCCCCCGCGGTTCCCTCGCTCATCGACAGAACCTCGACGGTCCAGCGCTTCGACTCGGCGTATTTGACATACATACGGAAGAGGTCGCCGGCGAAGAGCGCGGCTTCGTCGCCGCCCGTGCCGGCCCTGACCTCGAGGATGGCGTCGCCTTCGTCGGCGGCGTCCTTCGGCAAAAGCGAGATACGGATCGCCTTCTCCATCTCCTCAGCCGAAGCTTCGGCGGCCGCGAGCTCGGCGCTCGCCAGCGCGCGCATTTCCGGATCGAGGCCAGGGTCGTTGAGCATCGAGGCGAGGTCGGCCCGCTCCTTCTCCTTGGCGCGCCAGCCCCGGATCGCGCCGACGACCGGCTCGAGGTCGGCGAATTCGCGCGAGAGCGAGGAATATTCAGCGCCCGAGACGCCTTCGGTCAGGCGCGCGCCGATCTCGTCGTAACGACGCAGAATGAGGTCCAGATGATCGATGGCGGCCATGATAGGCGAAACAGTCTAGAGCCGCACGTTGTGCCGCTCCGCAACCGATTGCAGCGGCTCGCGCAGCGAAGCGTCGTCCCGGCCCTCGGCCAGCATCGCGGCGACCTCGCTCGCCACATCCTGGATCTTCAACGTCAACGTCATCGCCTTGACCGGGCCGATCGAGGCCGCCGACATCGAGAGGTCCCGGTAGCCGATCGCCATGAGAGCCATCGCCTCAAGCGGACGCCCGCCGATCTCGCCGCACAGGGTGACCGGAGTTCCGATCCGGGCGCCGGCTTCGGCGACTATGCGCAACGCCCGCAGGAATCCCACGCTCAAGGGATCGTAGCGGTTCGCGACGCGGCGGTTGTCGCGATCGACGGCGAACACATACTGCATGAGGTCGTTCGATCCGACCGACAGGAAGTCGGCGCATTTCGCGATTTCGTCGATCTGAAACAGAAGCGAGGGCACTTCCACCATCACGCCAAGCTTGGCCGAGCGCGGCGGCTGGTAGCCGTGGCTCACGCTCCAGGCGATCTCCCGCTCGAACATGGCCCGCACGATCTTGAATTCCTCTACCGTCGAAACCATCGGCGCCATCACGCGCAAGTCGCCGCCGGAGCCCGCCCGGATCAACGCGCGAAGCTGCATCCGAAGCAGGGCCGGGCGGTCGAGCCCGATGCGCAGCGCCCGCCAGCCGAGCGCCGGATTCTCCTCCTCGAAGCCCTTCATATAGGGAAGCAGCTTGTCGCCGCCGATGTCGAGCGTGCGGAACGTCACGGGCCGCTCGCCGGCCGCGTCCAGAATCGCGCGGTAAAGCTGCTCCTGCGCGCCCGGCCGGGGAAAGCGCGAGGCGAGCATGAACTGCAGCTCGGTTCGAAAGAGGCCGATCGACATTGCGCCGGTCTCGGCGAGGTGCGGCATGTCGACGAGCAGACCTGCGTTCAGGTGCAGGCCGATCGGAATCCCGTCGAGGCTCACGGTCGGCACGTCGCGCAGCGCCCGGTACTGCGCCTGCTTGCGCGCGCGCATGCGCGCCTTCTCGGCATAGGCGGCTTCGACGTCGGCGGGCGGCCGCAAGTAGATCTCGCCCGCGTCGCCGTCGACGATGATCGGATCGCCGTTGTCGACAATCTCCGAGATGTTGGGGATGTCGCTCACCGCCGGCACCGCGAGCGCCCGGGCGACGATGGCGATGTGACTCGAAGCGCCCGCTTCTTCAAGCACGAGGCCGCGCAGCCGCGCCCTGTCGTAGTCGAGCAGCGCCGCCGGGCTCATCGAACGCGCGACGAGGATCGCGTTATCCGGAAGCTCTTCGGGCGCGAGCACCAGACTCTGGCCCGCGAGCTGATGCAGAAGCCGATTGGCGATGTCGGTCAGATCGTGCAGCCGGTCGCGGAGATAGGGGTCGGTCTGGCGCTGGAGCTTGGCCCGCGCGTCGTTCTGGACGCGCTCGACCGCCGCCTCGGCGGTGAGGCCGGAACCGACGGCTTCGCGCAGGCGGCGCAGCCAGCCGCGGTCGTGCGCGATCATGCGGAAGGCTTCGAGCACGTCCGTGTGTTCGCCGCCGCCGCCGACGTCGTTGCGGTCGATGAGATCGTCCACCGAGGCGCGCATGGCGCCGATCGCCGTCTCGAGACGCTGAAGCTCGGACTCCACATCGTCGGCGACGATCTTCGAGACCGCGACACGCGGCTGGTGCAGAACGACATGCCCAAGGCCGAGGCCGTCGGCGATGCCGACGCCTTTCATCGCCATCGTGCGGCGGACGGCGATGGCGGCGCCCTGAGCGGCGATCCCCTGCAGTTCGCCGGAGGCGATCATTTCGGCGAGCAGCATCGCCGTCGTCTGCAGCGCCTCGATCTCTTCCTCCGAGTAGGTGCGACGCGCCCGGTTCTGCACGACGAGCACGCCGATCGTCGCCCCGGCGCGCAGCACCGGGACGCCGAGGAAGGACTGGTAGATTTCCTCGCCGGTTTCCGGCTTATACGAGAAGGCCGGATGGTGCTGTGCGTCGGAGAGCGCCAGCGGCTCAGCGCTCGAAGCGATGAGGCCGACGAGGCCTTCGCCCGGCCGCATGGTCGTCAGATGCACGGCTTCGCGGTTCAGGCCCTCGGTCGCGAACAGCTCCATGGTCCCGTCGGCCCGTACGACGTAGAGCGAGCAGACCTCGGCCACCATGTTCGATGCGATGAGGACCACGATGCGGTCGAGGCGCGCCTGGGCCGTGACCGGCTCCGCCATGACCTCGCGGAGCCGCCGCAGCAAGAGACGGGGTCCGCCCGGCGCGCGCATTCAGAAATCGTTCCTTCTGTCGCCCGACCGGTTCGCCGGGTTTCGAACCATGCAATGAACGGGCCGAGGTGCACGCCGTCGACGGACGGGAAATTGCCCGCCGTCTCCCGGCTTGATTGCGGTATAGAAACGAATTGGCGCCCCGGCAAGGGTGCGGCGGCGCCCTTACGCGGCCGCTTTCGCGCGCCGGCGGGCGAGCACTTCGTCGAGCCAGTCGGGCCGCATTTCCGGCACCGATGACAGGAGCAGCTCGGTGTAGGGATGGTAGGGCGGGGCGAAGACGGAGGCCGTGTCGCCCGAGGCCACCATCTGTCCGCGCAGCATCACCACAACCTTGTTGGCGACCCGCTTCACCGCGCCGAGATCATGGGTGATGAACATGTACGCCACGCCGAGCTCGTCCTGCAATCGCTTGAGCAGGCGAAGGATTTCCTCGCCGACCAGCTGATCGAGCGCGGAGGTGACCTCGTCGCAGATAATGAGGTCCGGCTCGGCCGCCAGCGCCCGGGCGATCGAGACGCGCTGCTTCTGCCCCCCGGACAGCTCCGACGTCTTGCGCTCGATGAAATGCTCGGGCAGGTCCATGTGCCGCAGAAGCTCGAGGACGCGCTCGCGCACTTCTTTCCGCGACCGCTTGAAATAGAAGGAGACCGGCCGGCCGATGACGTCCAGCACGGTCTGCTGCGGGTTCAATGCGACGTCCGGCATCTGGTAGATCATCTGAATGCGGCGCAGCTGGTCGCGCGTCCTGTTGCTCAGCCGCGGCGGCAGACTGGCGCCGTTGAAGCGCACGTCCCCGGCGACGCGGGGAAGGAGGCCGGTCACGACCCGCGCCAGCGTCGACTTGCCGGAGCCCGATTCGCCGACGACCGCGAGCGTGTCGCCGCGAAAGATCTCGAGGCTCACGCCGTCGATGACCTTCGGCTTGCCGACGTAATCCGCGACGACGCTCTCGACCGCCAGGACCGGAAGGGCGCCGGCGGACTTCGCGTCGATGAAGGCGTGGCCCTCGGTCCGCTCGCGCACGAGCCGCTGGGTATATTCCTCGCGCGGCTCCTGCAGGATCTGGCGCGCCTCGCCGAACTCGATCATCTTGCCGTGCCGTAAGACCATGATCCGGTCGGCGATCTGGGCGACCACCGCGAGGTCGTGCGTGATGTAAAGCGCGGCCGCGCCATGCACGCGGATAAGTTTCCGGAAGGCCGCGAGGCACTCGACCTGGGTCGTGACGTCGAGCGCGGTCGTCGGCTCGTCGAAAACGATCACCTCGGGCTTGCCGACCATGGCCATCGCGGCCATGACGCGCTGCAATTGCCCGCCCGACACCTGATGCGGGTAGCGCGAGCCGATCGTCTCCGGATTGGGAAGATCGAGCTCCCGGAAGAGGTGGACCGCGGCCGCCTCGGCGTCGGCGCGGGTCATGACCTTGTGGCGGACGGGCGCCTCGCACACCTGGTCCATGAGCGTCATCGCCGGGTTGAAGGAGGCCGCGGCGCTCTGGGCGATATAAGCGAGTTTCAAGCCCCGCAGCGCCCTTCTCCCCTCCGCGTCGATGGCGCGCAGGTCCGTCCCGGCGAACACAATCTGGCCGCCGACGATGAAGCAGTTGCGCCTTGTATATCCCATCGAGGCGAGGCCGATGGTCGACTTGCCGGCGCCCGACTCGCCGATGAGACCGATCACTTCGCCGCGCCTCAATTCGAGCGACACGTCGTTCACCAGAACAGGGCCGTCGCCCGCGTCGGTGCGCACTGCGACGCGCATCGCGCGGATGTCGAGGACGATGGGCGTCCCGGCGATCTCGGACGTCATGCGCCCTCTCCCTGACCCCGCGAATGCATCGATAGCATCCAATCGACGACGAAATTGACGCCGATGGTCAGGATCGCGATGGCCGCCGCGGGGTAGAGCGGCGCGGCGGAGCCGAAATTGATCATGTCGCGATAGTCCTTGACCATGCTCCCCCAGTCGGCGTCCGGGGGCTGGACGCCGAGGCCAAGGAAACTCAGCGCGGCGATGAAGAGGAAGGTGAAGCAGAAGCGAAGCCCGAATTCCGCGGTCAGCGGCGCGATCGCATTGGGCAGAATCTCGCGGGTGATGATCCACCACCAGCCTTCGCCCCTGAGTCGTGCGGCCTCGACGAACTCGAGGCTGACGATGCCGACCGCGACCGAACGGGCGAGCCGGAACACTTTGGTCGAATCGAGGACGGCGATCGTCACGATGAGCACGGGCAGGCCCGACCCCAGCACCGAAAGGATCACGAAGGCGAAAATGAGGGTCGGCATGGACAAGAGGAGATCGACGAGTCGGGACAATGCCTGATCGACCCAGCCGCCGGTGACGGCTGCGGCGAAGCCCGTGATGATGCCGATGCAGAAGGACAGCGCCGTGATGACGAGGGCGAGGCCGATGGACATTCGCGCGCCATAGATCAGCCGGCTCACGATGTCGCGACCGAGATTGTCAAGCCCGAGCCAATGATGAATGTCAGGATCGGCCCACGCGTCGCCGAGAATCGTCGTCTGGTCATACGGCGCGACCAGCGGCGCGAACACCGCCACGATGAGGTTGACGGCGATGATCGCGAGGCCGATCTGGGCGGTTACGCTGAGCTTGTGTCCCAGGATGCGCATCGGATCGTCTTCAGCGTGGCTGACGCAGGCGCGGATTCGAGAGGATGGAGAGAATGTCGGCGACCAGGTTGAGCAGAATGAAGGCCGCCGCGAAGATGAGCCCGCAGGCCTGCACGACCGGCACGTCGTGCTTGGAAACCTCGTCCACCATAAGCTGCCCCAGTCCCGGATAGACGAACACCGTTTCCACCACGACGACGCCGACGATGAGATAGGCGAGGTTGAGCGCGACGACGGAGATGATCGGGGCGAGCGCGTTCGGCAGCGCGTGCCGAAGCACGATGCGCGTCTTGGTCAGGCCCTTCAAAATCGCCATTTCGATATAGGGGCTGGCCATCACCGCGAGCACCGAGGCGCGGGTCATCCGCATCATATGCGCGACGATGACGAGGACGAGCGTCAGCATCGGCAGGAACGCATAGTAGAGCCGGTCTCCGAAGGGCGTGTCCGACGAGACATTCGCGAGCGAGGGGAACCAGCCGAGATCGACCGCGACATATTTGATGAGGAGGTAGGCGAGGAAATATTCCGGCACCGAAATCGTCATCAGCGTGACGACATTGACCAACCGGTCGAACGCGCCGCCCTGTCGGATCGCGGCCGCAAGGCCGAGCCCAACCGCCAGCGGAACCGCGACGACCGCCGCGTAGGTGGCAAGAAACATCGTATTGGCGAAGCGCGGCGCGATTTCCTCCAGAACGTCCCGGCCGTTGGCGAGCGAATGGCCGAAGTCGCCCCGCAACGCCCCGAACAGCCATGCGAAGTAGCGGACGATCGCAGGCCTATCGAGGCCAAGGTCAAGCCTGAGCTTGGCGAGGTTCTCCGGCGTCGCCGAGTTCTGCAGAATGGCGGAGGCAAGGTCGCCAGGCAGGATTTCCGTGCCGATGAAGATGAGAACGGACGCGGCGGCGAGTGTCACGATCCCGAGCAGCGAGCGCTGGACGATCAGTTTACCCACTTGTTGACCGCCTTATCCGGCGCGACGGCGGCGCCGGCGAACCGGCCCGCCGCTTTCACTGACGCTGTCTTACGATTTCATCCAAGCTTTATCGAGGATCATGCCGTTGTCCATATCGAAACCGCCGTGCGGCGTATGCCCGCCGACCTTCGAATTATGGGCGTCGAGCCAGTCGCGGAAGGCGGGAATGAGCGCGCCGCCTTCCTCGTTCAGCATCGCCTGCATCTCCCAGATATAGCCCTTGCGCTTGGCTTCGTCCGTCTCGGCGCGGGCGTCGTTGAGCAGTTTATCGAACTTCTCATTCCTCCAGTGCGTCTCGTTCCAGGGCGCGTTGGCGGCGAAGGCGACCGCGAGCATCTGGGTGGCCGCTGGGCGGCCGCCCCAGTAGCTGGCGACGAACGGGCCTTTGAGCCAGACGTTGTCGAAGAAGCCGTCGGCCGGCTCCTTCTTGACCTCCATCTTGATGCCCGCCTTGGCGGCGTCGGCCTGCACCAGGGTCGCCATGTCGACGGCCCCGTTGAAAGCTGCGTCCGACGTCTGCAGCACGATGTTTGGATTGGCGATCCCGGCCTTCTTGAAGTGATAGGCGGCCTTATCCGGATCGTGCTTGCGCTGCGGCAATTCGCTGTTGAAGTAAGGATCGGTGCGGGGGATCGGATGGTCGTTGCCGAGCGTGCCGTAGCCGCTGAACAGCGCCTTCAGGATTTGCTCGCGGTTGGTGGCGTATTTGAGCGCAAGGCGGATGTCCGGGTTGGAGTAGGGCTCCCTGTCCACCATCATCGCCATGATTGTGAACCAGCCTCCCGGCGCCCGCACGACCTCGATTTTCGGCGCCTTGGTGAGAAGGCCGACGGCCTTGTGGTCGACGCGGTTGATCGCGTCCACTTGGCCTGAAATCAGCGCGTTGAGGCGGGCGGAGGAATCGTTGATGACGGTGATGTCGGCGCCGTCGAGCCAACCGCGGCCTTCTTTCCAGTAGTCGGGGCGCTTCTTCAATTGGATGCGAACCCCGGGATCGAACTTCTCAAGGGTGAAAGCGCCGGTGCCGACGGGATTCGCCCAGTCCTTGAAGCCGTCCGGGATCATCAAGAGATGATAGTCGGTGAGGGTGTAGGGGAAGTCCGCGTCGGGCGCGGCCAGCGAGATCTGGATCTGGTTCTTGTCGAGCTTCTTGACGTCGGAGACTTCCTTCATCGGCCCGGCGGCGCCGGACTTGGTGTCGCCGCGGTGAAGATTGAGCGAATAGATCGCGTCGGCGGCGGTGAACTCCTGGCCGCTGGAAAACTTGATTCCCTTGCGCAGGTTGAAGATCCAGTCCTTGGCGCCGTTCTTCGGCTCGAAGCTTTCCGCCAGTTCCGGATGGGGCTTGCCGTCCTGGCCCCATTCGACCAGGCCGTTGAAGAGGCCGTGGCTGACGGCGATCATGACGGAATCGTTGTAGGTGGTGACGTCGACGCTGTCGGTCGTGCTGCCGCCGGCAAGCCCCAGCCTCAGCACACCGCCCTTGCGCGGCGTCTCGGCGGCGAGCGCGTCCGTCTGAGCCAGTACGGTTGAGATGGCCGCGGCGGAGGCGCCGAGCGCGGCGGCTCGGCCTATGAACTCGCGACGCGAGATCGCGCCGCGCTTGAGCCTCTGACTCCAGTAATCCAATTCGCTCATCAGGGGTCCTCCCTTCGGCCGCGTTCGGCCTCGATCTAAAGCCGGCGCGCGTCCGTAAAAAACAGCGCCGGGCGTCGGGTCATCTTCCCGCCCGCCTCACGACTGTCAATCGCGAAAGGGTGTCGCGCGCGTGACAAATCGTTCATTTCCGGGGCGGCCAACGCAAAACGAGGCGAAGCGCAGGGACGGAAGGATCGCATTCCTCGCGTTGACTTGGGCGCGGTACGCCATTAGGGGTTCGCCCGATTTTCAGGGCCACGCGCTGATAGCGGAAGAGTAGTCCGTCTCATGAAAATTCTGGTGCCGGTCAAACGGGTGGTTGATTACAACATCAAGATCCGGATCAAGCCGGATGGTTCGGGCGTCGAACTCGCCAACGTCAAGATGTCGATGAACCCATTCGACGAGATCGCGGTTGAGGAGGCGCTGCGTCAGAAGGAGGCGGGGAAGGCGAGCGAGATCGTGATCGTGTCGATCGGCCCGGCGCAGGCGAGCGAGACCATCCGCACCGCGCTCGCCATGGGCGCCGACCGCGGAATCCTGATCAAGACGGACGGGCTCGTCGAGCCGCTTGCGGTCGCCAAGCTTCTCAAGGGCGTGATCGAGGCCGAACAGCCCGGACTCGTCATCATGGGCAAGCAGGCGATCGACGACGACTCGAACCAGACCGGGCAGATGCTGGCGGCGCTGACCGGCTGGGGCCAGGGGACGTTCGCCTCCAAGGTCGTAGTCGGCGAGGGCTCGGTCGAAGTGACGCGCGAGGTCGACGGCGGCATGCAGACGGTCAAGCTGAACCTGCCGG
>DATJXI010000004.1:0-9627 GCA_035500275.1 Roseiarcus sp.
GACATTCACTTCGCCTATGCGATGGCCGGCGCGGACATCCTGGAAACGAACACATTTTCCTCCACCTCGATCGCCCAGGCCGACTACGGCGCTGAGGCGTATGTCTATGATCTCAACAGAGACGCCGCTAGGCTCGCGCGCCGGGCCGCTCTTCGCGCCGAAAACGTCGACGGTCGGCGCCGCTTCGTCGCCGGCGCGCTTGGCCCCACCAATCGCACCGCGTCGCTCTCTCCGGACGTCAACAACCCGGGCCTGCGCCTCGTCACTTTCGATGACCTCAGGATCGCATACGCCGAGCAGATCCGGGGACTCATCGACGGCGGCGTAGATCTCCTCCTCATCGAGACGATCTTCGACACGCTGAACGCCAAGGCGGCGATCTTCGCCTGCGAGGAGGCGTTCGCGGCGCGCGGCTTTCGCCTGCCGCTAATGATCTCGGGCACAATCACCGACCGCTCCGGCCGCACTCTGTCCGGCCAGACGCCGACGGCCTTTTGGCATTCGGTGAGGCACGCACGGCCGTTCTCGATTGGGCTCAACTGCGCGCTGGGCGCCGCCGCCATGCGGGAGCATCTGGCGGAAATCGCCGAAGTCGCCGGCGCGCTGGTCTGCGCCTACCCGAACGCCGGCCTGCCCAATGCTTTCGGCCAGTACGACGAGAGCCCGGAGTACATGGCTGCGCAAATCGGCGGCTTTGCCCGCGACGGCCTCGTCAATATTGTCGGCGGCTGCTGCGGCTCCACTCCCGACCACATCCGCGCCATCGCGGAAGCCGTGCGCGGCCTTAGGCCCCGCGCCATCCCGACCATGCCGCCGCTCATGCGGCTTTCGGGCCTCGAGCCATTCACGCTGACGTCCGACATTCCCTTCGCGAACATTGGCGAGCGCACCAATGTCACGGGCTCGGCGAAGTTCCGCAAGCTCATCACCGCTGGCGACTTTGCCGGCGCGCTCGCCGTCGCCCGCGACCAGGTCGCGAACGGCGCGCAGATCATCGACGTCAATATGGACGAGGGCCTCATCGATTCCGAGGCGGCGATGATCGAGTTCCTCAACCTCGCCGCCGCCGAACCCGACATCGCGCGCGTGCCGGTGATGGTCGATTCGTCCAAGTTCTCGATCATCGAGGCGGGGCTTAAGCGCCTCCAGGGCAAGAGCCTTGTCAACTCGATCTCCCTCAAGGAGGGCGAGGAGGAATTTGTGCGCCAGGCCCGGCTTGTGCGCGCTTACGGGGCGGCGGTTGTCGTCATGGCCTTCGACGAGCAGGGCCAGGCCGACACGCTCGAGCGCAAGGTCGCGATCTGCCGCCGCGCCTACAAGCTGCTCACGGAAGAGGTGGATTTCCCGCCGGAGGACATTGTCTTCGACCCCAACATATTCGCGGTTGCGACGGGCATCGAGGAGCACAACGGCTATGGAGTGGCCTTTATCGAGGCCGCCCGCCAGATCCGCGCGACGCTGCTGCATGTCCATGTCTCCGGCGGGGTGTCGAACCTCTCGTTCTCGTTCCGGGGCAACGAGCCGGTGCGGGAAGCCATGAACGCGGTCTTCCTCTACCACGCGATTAAAGCCGGCATGGACATGGGAATCGTTAATGCCGGCCAGCTCGCCGTCTACGACGCGATCGACCCCGAGTTGCGTGAGGCCTGCGAAGACGTCGTCCTCAACCGCCGGCCGGACGCGACCGAACGGATGCTGGCGGTCGCCGAGCGCTTCCGCGGCTCAGGCGCCAAGGAGGCGAAGGGGCAGGACCTTGCGTGGCGGGAGTTGGCCGTGGACAAGCGTATCGCCCACGCGCTCGTGAACGGAATCGCGGATTACATCGAGGCCGACACGGACGAGGCGCGGCGGGCCGCCAGGCGGCCCCTCGACGTCATCGAAGGCCCGCTCATGGCCGGCATGAACATCGTCGGCGACCTCTTCGGCGCCGGAAAAATGTTCCTGCCACAGGTCGTCAAGTCGGCGCGCGTGATGAAGCAGGCGGTGGCGACGCTCTTGCCGTACATGGAGGCGGAGAAGGCGGACGGACAAAGCCGGAGGAAGGCCGGCACGATCGTGCTCGCCACCGTCAAGGGCGACGTGCACGACATTGGCAAGAACATTGTCGGCGTCGTGCTGGCCTGCAACAACTACGAGATCGTCGATTTGGGCGTGATGACGCCGGCTTCGAAGATTCTCGCCGTCGCGCGCGAGAGACGCGCCGACGCCATCGGACTTTCCGGCCTCATCACTCCCTCGCTCGAGGAGATGGCGCATGTCGCCGCCGAGATGGAGCGCGAGCGCTTCGACATCCCCCTCCTCATCGGCGGGGCGACGACGAGCCGGGTCCACACGGCGGTGAAGATCGCGCCGCGCTACGCGCGCTGCCAAGCGGTTCACGTCAACGACGCGAGCCGGGCCGTCGGCGTGGTGTCGTCGCTCCTGTCGCCGGAAACTCGCGCGTCGACCGTTGCGGCCGTGCGGGACGAATATCGCCGGGTCGTCGATGCGCACGAGCGGAGCCAAGCGGAGAAGACGCGCGTCCCGCTCGTGAGAGCGCGCGCCAATGCGCTTAAGCTCGACTGGAGCGCCTACCGGCCAACCACGCCCGCCTACCTCGGCGCCCGCCCCTTTGAAGGCTTCGACATCTCGGAGCTTGTCCACTACGTCGACTGGACGCCGTTCTTTCAGACCTGGGAGCTAAAAGGCCGTTTTCCCGCCATCCTCGACGATCCGGAACAGGGCGCGGCCGCGCGCTCCCTTTTCGAGGACGCGCAAGCGATGCTCGCCCGCATCGTCGAGGAGCGTTGGTTCGATCCGAAGGCGGTCGTCGGCTTCTGGCCGGCGGCGCGAGCGGGCGACGACATCGCGCTTTACGCCGACGAGGCGCGGGCGAAGCCGATCGCCACGCTCCATACGCTGCGCCAGCAGCTCAGCCGTCGTGACGGCCGTCCCAACCTCGCGCTCGCCGATTTCGTCGCGCCTTCCGAGGGCCGCGACTATGTCGGCGCCTTCGTCGTGACCGCTGGCGCGGGGGACGACTTGATCGCCAAGCGGTTTGAGCGAGCCAACGACGACTACTCGTCGATTCTCGTGAAGGCGCTC
This sequence comes from Roseiarcus sp., assembly GCA_035500275.1. Taxonomy (GTDB): domain Bacteria; phylum Pseudomonadota; class Alphaproteobacteria; order Rhizobiales; family Beijerinckiaceae; genus Roseiarcus. Next base: position 3,085 of record DATJXI010000004.1, read on the forward strand.
GCCGACCGGCTCGCCGAGGCGCTCGCCGAGATGATGCACGAGCGCGTGCGGCGCGAGCTTTGGGGCCATTCCCCGGACGAACGGTTCCGGCCGGAGGAGCTCATCGCCGAACCCTACGGCGGCATCCGCCCGGCGCCCGGCTACCCCGCCCAGCCCGACCACACCGAGAAGGCGACGATCTTCCGCCTGCTCGACGCCGAGCCGGCCACCGGCGTGACCCTCACCGAAAGCTACGCCATGTGGCCCGCCTCGTCCGTCTCGGGCCTCTACATCGCCCATCCCGAAGCGCACTACTTTGGGGTCGCCAAGGTCGAGCGCGACCAGGTCGAGGACTACGCCGCTCGCAAGCAGATGAGCGTCGTCGAGGTCGAGCGCTGGCTTGCGCCCGTCCTCAATTACGCCCCGGTGGCCGCCGAGGCCGCAGAGTAGCGCCCTTTCTTTTGCGCGGTCCCGTGCCTATTTAACGGTATACCAGTGTTACTTTAACGTCGCGATCTGGCGGCGGGCTGCACAATGGGCCGCAGATGCGAAACAAGGGGAAAAAGATGGGCCAATAATGGGCCGATGATGGGTCCGTAATGGGTCCGTAATGGGTAAACTCTGCGCCCGAATCGGGCCTTTTCAATGGGTTACGGCGGAATCAGACGCGAAATAATTTTCCGGCCCTGGGTCCGGCCCGTGGTTTGGCCGGCACCCGCTCCGCCTCTTTTGAGCTTCGCCGCTCGATCTTCCCGCTTTGTCATGGGACTTGGGCAACCACATGTCGCTATTTTCAGAAACACCAGATGCTGCCATCGGTTTTCGGAAAGGTCAAGCAATTGTCGCCTTTCTTAGCGAGCGGCGGCCGGGCCGGGGATGACAGGCGCCGCGGCGCCTCAGCAAAATGCCGGGACTGAACAGTTTTGGGGTCGAAACCCGATCGCCTGTTGCGGGGCGACCGCTTTGGGCCGAACCGACGCGTTCGCAGCTTGCGACAGGAACGGTCGGTCCTGGCGCATTCCCACCGTTCAGGGATCAAACCTAAAGGCGCGCTCAGGGTCGAAACGGGTCCAGCTGATTGAGTTTTGACGCTTAAGGCGGCGGCGCAGCGACCGTTGTCTCGACCTGACCGGCCCCGCCGGTCAGGGTCAGGCGCAGCACGAAACGATCGCACAGTGACGCAAGGAGCGGCCGCAGAATGAATTCCAGTAGCCTCGCCGCGCTCGTCATCCTGGTCCTCACCTATTTCGGCGTCGCCGCCGGCCGCATTCCGGGCCTGCGTCTCGACCGGGCGGGGATCGCCTTCCTTGGCGGCGCGGCGATGATCGCCCTTGGCCCCTTGAGCCTCGAGGACGCCTTCCGCGCGATCGATTTCGACACCATCGCGCTTCTCCTCGGCATGATGATCGTGGTCGCGCACCTAAAGGTGTCGGGCGTGTTCCGGGCTCTTGGGGCATTCGTCATCGACCACGCGCATGCGCCGTTTATCCTTTTGGTGACGGTGACGGCGCTGACTGGCGTTCTGTCGGCCTTTCTGGTCAACGACGCGATCTGTCTCGTGATGGCGCCGATCGTGATCAGCGTGATCCGGGCGCTCGACCGCAACCCGCTTCCCTATCTCATCGCGGTGGCGACGGCGTCGAATTGCGGCAGCGTCGCAACGATCACCGGCAACCCGCAGAACATGGTGATCGGTGCGCTGTCTAAAATTTCCTATCCGTCCTTCACCGCCGCGCTCGCACCGGTCGCGGCGGTCGGGCTCGCCGCGGTAGTCGTCATCGTGCGGCTCGTCTACGCCTCGGAATTCGCCTTCAAGAGCGCGCTCGAGCCGCATCTCCTTCCGGGACATGTTCATGTTGGGCAGGCGATCAAGGCGACGCTCGTGTCGCTTGCGCTCGCCGTCGCTTTCTTCGCCGGCGTCCCGCCCACGGAAGCGGCTTTGCTCGGCGGCGCGTTTCTGCTCGTCACTCGCTCGATCAAGCCCCGCCGCATCTATCGGGAGATTGACGGGCCGCTTCTGATACTGTTCGCCGGCATGTTCGTCGTCGTCGCGGGCGCAGAGCGGGCGTTGCTCACGCCCGACCGCGTCGCGATGGCGAAGACGTTCGGTCTCGACATCCCTTGGCGGCTGTCGCTGTTCACCGCCGCGTTGTCCAATGTCGTCAGCAACGTCCCGGCGGTGCTGGCGCTGAGGCCGTTCATTCCTACCTTTCCCGACCCCGAGCGCGCGTGGCTCGTCGTCGCGATGAGTTCGACGCTCGCCGGCAACTTCACCCTGCTCGGCTCGGTCGCAAACCTCATCGTCGCTGAGCAGGCGCGCGCAGAGGGCACGCCTCTCGGCTTCTGGGCCTACTTCAAGGTCGGCGCGCCGCTGACGCTTCTCACGCTTGCCGCGGGGACAGCGTGGCTCGTTGTGAGATAGCCGCGTTTCCGGCCATCGCGGTAAAGCCTACTTCGGGCTCGCACTAAAATGCCGGCTTTGGCGCGCACTCCGGTCCTTCTCAAGGCGAGCGCCGTAGGCGCGCTTCCCGCCCTTTCCTGCCGTTGGCCAACGGGCGCTCTCCGCCGACCGAACTTCAATCTGAGACAGCGCCGCGATCTTTTTTGTGGCTCGACGCTGGCGACGTGGCCGCGGCTCAACGCGGCGCCGGCGCGGCGACCGTTGTCTCGACCGGGCCGGTCCCGCCGGTCAGGGTCAGGCGCAGGTTCACGGGGAAGGCGGCGTCCTTCGGCTTCTCCCGCAGGGCCAAATGAAAACAGTCGCGGGTTCCGCCTTCTGCCCCCATAGGCGCGGCGGTCACCCACCAGCCGGGCGGGGGCTCGACGAACAAGTCGCGCGCTGTCGCGCCCGCTCCGCTTGCGCAGAAACGCCAGCCGTTGGGCCCGTCGGGGGCGAGTTGGCCGAAATCGGCCCGCGCGACCGGCGTTGGGGCGGCGACAAGCGCGGCCTCGACGGCGCCCGCATAGGGCGAGCCGGCCGCCTCCGGCAACGTGAGCTTGAGGCGCGCCTCGGCCGGCAGGCAGACTTTCTCGCAGACGGCGTAGTTCGCCTGCAGCGCGAGCGTGACAGGCTTCGCCCGATCAGCCGGCTCAACCCGCAGAGGAATGATCACGCCGCTTTCGTAGCCAAAAGCTTCGCCGCCGTCGGACTCCTTAATGCGCTTCGGCGCGGGGAAGATCGGCTCGATTTTGGCGACATTGACCGAGGCCGTGAAGTCGAAGGTTGGGGGGACGCCGGAATCGCCGGGGTCGCGCCAATAGGTGACCGCCCCGGGCGCGAGCTTGATCTCGAAGCCGGCGAGGCGGTCGCCGGCGGCCACAAGGCGCGCCTCGGATTTCGGGCTTTTCGCCCAATCGGTCGAGAAGGCGTCGGAGGCGAGCGCCGGGCCGCCGAAGGCCAGGCACGCCAGCGCGACGAAGGCCCCGTGCAAGCCTGCCGGCATCGAATGAGAAGGGGAACCCGCCGCGACAAACGACGTTCTCTTCCCAGTCGCCGATATGGCGTCTCTGTTCGGTCCAGACTGCGTCATCATCCTTCTCTATACCCTCGTCGGGTTTTCGACTAATCTGGATCGAACTTGGCAAATGGAGCACGATGCCGGAGGCGACAATGAAACGGGCAGACCCTCCGCCGCCCACAAGCCTCGAAGGCCAGTTTCTGATCGCGATGCCGTCGCTGCGGGACGGCCCATTCGCCCGGTCAGTCGTGTACCTCTGCGCCCACCGCGAGGACGGCGCGATGGGTCTCATCATCAACCAGCGCGCCGAAGAGATTGATTTCGGCCGGCTTCTCGTCCAGCTTGACGTCGTGCCGGAGGGCGAGGCGATCCGCCTGCCCCCGCGAGCCGAGGCGGTGCGGGTCATGCGCGGCGGGCCCGTCGAGACGGGCCGCGGCTTCGTGCTGCATTCCGCCGACTACGGCGCGACCGATTCCACGGTCAAGATCGCCGACAATATCTGCCTCACGGCGACCATCGACATCCTGCGCGCCATCGCACGCGGAACGGGTCCGTCGCACGCGGTCCTCGCGCTCGGCTACGCCGGCTGGAGCTCCGGCCAGCTCGAGAGCGAGATCCTGGCCAACGGCTGGCTGACCTGCCCCGCCGACGCGAACCTCATCTTCGACATGGACGACGCCCACAAATACGACCGGGCGCTCGCCATGCTCGGCGTCAATGAAGGCATGCTGTCATCGGACGCGGGCCATGCCTGACCGCGTCGGCGTCACTCCCGTTTCCGCCGAAACGTCGAACTTCTGCGCCCGGCCTTCGAGCTCGTCGAAGGTCGCCGGGTCCGCGCCGGTAAGGAAGGCCTGACCCCGAAGCCTTTCGATCGCGTCGAACAGCGCCGCCCTTCGGCGCGGATCGAAATGGGCGGCGATCTCGTCGAACAGGGCGATCGGCGCGATGCCCGAAACCTCCGAGACGAGCCGGGCGTGGGCGAGCGCGAGGCCGACCAAGAGCGCCTTCTGTTCTCCCGTCGAGGCGCTTGCGGCCGGCGCATCCTTGGCCCCGTGCCATACGGCGAGATCGGTCAAGTGCGGGCCGATCAGCGTGCGGCGAGCCGCAACGTCCCGGTCGCGGCTTTCTCGCAGCAGGGCGCGGTAGCGGTCCTCCGCCTCGAGCGCCGGGCGGTTTGAGACAAGCGCCTCGACATCGCCCTGAAGCGCAAGCCGCGCCCAGGGAAAGGGGGAGGCGTCGTCCCGCTCCGCGGCGATGAGGCCGTCCAGCCGGCGCACGCATTCCAGCCTCGCCGCCGCGACGGCGACGCCAAGCTCGGCAGCCTCGCGCTCGACGGCGTCGAGCCAGGAGGCGTTGCGGCCGCCCTCCTCCAGAAGGCGGTTCCGCCCCCGCAGCGCGCGCTCGAACTGGTTCGCCCGCGCGCCGTGGCCGGGGTCGATCGCCAGCACAAATCGGTCGAGGAAGCGCCGGCGCTCGCTTGCCGGACCGGTGAAGAGGGAATCCATGGCGGGGGTCAGCCAGACGACTCGCAGATGATCCGCGAAGGCGCGCGACGACGCCAGCGGCGCGCGGTCGATCCGGTTCACCCGCTCCGCGGCTGCGTCGCCTTCGGCGGGGCGCCACCCCGAGCCGAGCTGATGCGTTTCCGAATCGTCCTCAACCTCGACCGAGAGAGCGAAACCTCCGGCGCCGCCGCGGCGCGCGCATTCAGAAAGCTCCGCGCGCCTCAGCCCCCGGCCGGGAGCGAGCAAAGACAGCGCCTCGAGGAGATTGGTCTTGCCGGCGCCGTTCTCGCCACATAGGACGACGAGGCGACCCTCGATGGCAAGATCGAGAGCCGCGTATGAGCGGAAGTCTCGCAGCATCAGACGCCGCACGCGCGGCCGCCGTCGCGCCTGACTGAAGCCGTTGGGGCTCGCCATGGGCAATGGCGTCTGCCATGTCCTGCCGCGCCGCGAAAGGGGAAAGGGACGCCTTCCGTGAAGCCTCTCGACGTTCTCATGCCAGCTGAGGGAATGGGCGTGGTCGCCGACCTCGTCGCCGAGCGGCTGCCCTTGCATCGCCTCTGGCTCGAGAGCGATCCAGACGCTTGGCTCAAGAAATGGGGGCCGCGCATTCGCGCCGTCGCCTCGAACGGCCCGCAGGCGCCGGTCGACGCCGCTTTCATGAGCCGACTGCCCAAGCTCGAGATCGTCGCAAGCTTCGGCGTCGGCTACGAGCATGTGGACGCCGAATGGGCCGGCCGGCATGGAATCATCGTCACCCATACGCCCGGGGTCCTCGACGACGAAGTCGCCGACACGGCGATGGCGCTCACGATCATGGCGGTTCGCCGCCTGCCGCAGGCCGAGCGGTTTCTCCGTTCGGGCGCGTGGGCGAAGGATGGCTTTCCGCTCACTGCCTCGCTTCACGGACGCACGATGGGGATTCTCGGCCTTGGCCGGATCGGCAAGGCGATCGCGACCCGGGCGAGGAGCTTCGATGTCGAAGTCGTCTATCACGGCCGGCGCGAGCAGCCGGGCCTTCCCTATCGGTTCTACTCCTCGCTCATGGACATGGCGAAGGCGTGCGACATCCTCATGGTCGCCGCGCCCGGCGGGCCGGAGACGCGCCGCATCGTCAACGCCGCGATCTTGAGAGCGCTCGGGCCGGACGGGGTTCTCGTCAACGTCGCGCGCGGATCGCTGGTCGACGAGACGGCGCTTATCGCGGCGCTCAAGGAGGGGACGATCCTCGCCGCAGGCCTCGACGTCTATGAGAACGAGCCGCATGTGCCCCCCGAGCTGCTCGCGCTCGATAACGCGGTCCTCTTGCCGCATGTCGGCTCGGCTTCGGTCAAGACGCGGCGGGCGATGGCCGAATGCGTCGCTGCGAACCTTGTCGCCTGGTCGGAGGACCGACCGCCGCTGACGCCCGTGCCGGAGACGCCCTGGAGAGGGCGGTGGGGGTCTGAGGCCGCCGGCGGCGCCGAGCCGAGCGGCGCCGCCGACAGAACCAAGCTCGTCGGCGGCGTCGTGGAGGTGATGAAGAGCCTGTGGGACCTGCCGGCCGACTGCAACGAGGGGGAGCTTTTCGCCTACGCCGAGACGCTCGTCGACCGCAT
>DATJXI010000005.1:0-9996 GCA_035500275.1 Roseiarcus sp.
GAATTGAGCCGTTCAATGCGCAGTCCTCGCTCCCCTCGATGACGACGTCCTGCGGCCCGCGGACGAAGTAGCGAATCCCAGCCCATTCGATGCGGCGCGTGAGCGGCGCGCCGGCGGCTGAGAGCGCGTGCAGAAAATGCCAGACCGGACGCAGCCAGCGCTCCGCGCGCCAGCGCCGCTCATCGTCAGGCCCGCCGACTTCCGGCCACAGCGCGCGCTGCAAGGACCGGCGCAGGCGTACGCGCGCTTCGCCCAGCACGAGCACGAGCGCGAGCGCAGCCCAGGCGAGGGCTGAGCCGGCGATGAGGGCCGGCGCGGCGAGCGCGATGCAGAGCGGCGGCGCCCAGAGCGTCAGCGCGGCCGCCGCCCAGTTCTTCGGCTGATGCAGATAGACGAAACGGTACTGCCGCACGCCGAAGGCGAGGAACTCGCGCCACGAGCAGGAAACCCGCGTCAGCAGCAGCCCCTGGCGCGGCGCATGCGCGACGAGGCCATGTCGGCGCAGCGCCTCGGCGATTTGCGAATCGTCGCTGATCGCGCCGCGCCAGGCTTGTTTGAGGTCGATGGCTTCGAGCGTCGTCCTTCGCATCGCGACGCTGCCGCCCCAGACGAGCGGCATCGGCAAGACGCCGCGCGGCAGCGAGGCGATCGAGGCGTTGGCGGCGGCGAGGCATGCGGAGCTCAAGCGGCCGTCCGCCGGAATCATCCAGCGATAGCCGGTCGCGACGGGCCGCTTCGCGTTGACGATGACCGCAACAAGCCGCGGCAGCCAGAGCGGCGTCGGCGCGGTATCGGCGTCGATGAAGGCGACGATCTCGTCGTCGGGCGCGAGCCGCTCCAGCGCCGCGAGCTGGTTCCACACTTTCTGCCCGGCATTGACGGCCGGCCCCGCCACGACGGTCTCGATCGAAGGCCGCGGTTCGCGTTCGGCGGCGCTTAAGACGGCGAAGGCCGGATCGTCAGAACTTTCGACGGCGGCGACGACCCGAAAGCTCCTGTACTTTTGCGCGCGCAGCAGCGGCAAGAAGCGGTCGAGGTTGGCCGCGCTTTTGACCGGCAGGATGACCGCGACATTGGGCTCGACGCCCGGGACCTCCGGCTGCGGCAGGCCTCGCCGGTAGACCGCGACCGCAAACGTCGAGACGAGATTCTGGCCGCACCAGACCATGAGCGCAAGGTCGGACAGGAGATCGGCGGCGGCCATGAATCTTTGGGGAAACGCTTTCGCTATTCTCTTTCTCAGCGTGGTTTCAGCCTATAGCATGGCGCCGGGGAAAATCGAGAAGAAGCGCGCGAGCTGGAGGACCATGAGCAAGGAGAAATTGCCGACCACGGCGGCCTTCGTCAGCCAGAAGGGTGGCGTCGGCAAGAGCGCGCTGGCGCGCTTGCTCGCTGTCGGCGCGATCCATCGCGGGCGCAAGACGCTGCTCGCCGACTTCGACCTCGACCAGCTGACCTGCGTCGAATGGAGCGCGCAGCGCATGCGCGCCAGTCTCGAGCCCGAGGTGGACGCGCGCGCGTTCAAGAGCCTGAAGAAGCTCAGGAAGGATGATGGAGTCGCCGATTTCATCGTCGCCGACACGCGCGGCCTCGCCGACGATCTCTCGGGCGAGATCGCCGAGGTGAGCGACGTTGTGTTCCTGCCGACCGGTGTTTCGCACGACGATCTGAGACCCACTCTTTCGCTCGCGCGCAAGCTCGCCAAGCGCGGCGCCGAAGGGCGGCTCGTGGTCGTTCTCTCCAAGGTCGGGCGATCGGAGACGCAATTCGGCCGCGCGGTCGGGACGATCGAGGACGCGGGCTTCGAGCTTCTCACCGAGCACTGGCCGCAGCGCGACGGGTTTCAGAGCGACCTCGATTCAGGCCGGGCGGGCCGGGAGGCGCGCAACCCTTACTTGCGCGAGATCGCCGAGCGGATGGAGGAGGCGCTCTTCGCGCGCACCATGAAGGCGAAGCCGAGGGAGTGAGCGGCGCCGCGAGGGGTTCGCGCTTACAGCTTCGCTTTCCCGCTGACTCGCCGGAAGCGTCCGCTCTCCCGTTGTTGGGAGATGCACAGTGGGGGGTCTGCCCCCATGATTGCCGCGCCGCTGATTGCAAGTCCTAAAGACATCCGTCCCCGGCCTCAAAAGCCGAATCGCGTCGAACCCAAATCGCGTCGACGTAGCGTCATGCTGGTCTGCTCGCGCATTGACGTCGCAACTCGTGCGCGGCGGCGAATCCGCGATTTCGGCCGCGTGCACGGCGAGCGGGGCTACCCGTGTCAGGTCCCCGCAGCGACGGCGCCATCACCGTGAATCTCATGTTCGAGGGTGCTCAGTCCTTTGCCGCCAGCCATGTGGAACATTAGGTTTTCGAGCGTGAGCTCCGCGCGAGGCGTGTCGAGGTCGACTTCGCCGCGCGCCAGCACCATGAAATGGTCGCCGACGAGATAGGCGTGGTGCGGGTTGTGGGTGATGAAGATCACGCCAATCCCCTGGTCTCGCGCGGCCTGAACGATGTAACGCAGCACCAGGCCGGACTGCGCCACGCCGAGCGCCGCGGTAGGCTCGTCGAGGATCAGAACCCGGGCGCCGAAATGAACGGCGCGGGCGATCGCCACCACCTGGCGCTGGCCGCCCGAGAGCGTGCCGACCGGCTGTTCCAGGTTTTCGAGGTTGATCCCCATTCGGTGCAGCTCGTCCTGCGTTTTCGCCAGCATTTCCGCAGTGTCGAGCCGACGGAACGGACCGCTCCCCTTCACGAGCTCCGACCCGAGGAAGAAATTGCGCCACACGGGCAGAAGCGGAACGAGCGCGAGCGTCTGGTAGACCGCCGCGATGCCGAGGTCGAGCGCCTCGCGCGGCGACGAGAATCGCCGGGGCTTGCCATCGACCAGATACTCGCCCGCGTCATGCGGGAAGAGCCCCGCGATGATCGAGATCAGCGTCGACTTGCCGGCTCCGTTGTCCCCGAGGATACAGGTGACCTCGCCTTGGCGCACCGAGAGGTTCACGCCGCGGAGCGCGCTGATGGCGCCGTAGTTCTTGCCGATGTTCTTGAGCTGAATGATCGGCGGTTCCGAGCGAGCCATCTCACTTCCCCTTCGTTGCCCGCAGGCGGATCCAGGTGTTGACCACTGTGGCGAGCAGGAGCATCGCGCCCACGAAAAACTGGAACCAGTCCGGGTCCCAGTCGGCATAGATCACGCCCTCGGTTGTCATGCCGAAGATGAAGGCGCCGAGCGCCGAGCCCACTGCCGAGCCGTAGCCGCCGGTGAGCAGGCAGCCGCCCACCACCGCGGCCGCGATGTAAAGGAGCTCGTTGCCGATCCCCGCGCCCGACTGCACCGTGTTGTAGGCGAAGAGCAGATGCATCGCGAGAAACCAGCAGCCGAAGCCGACCAGCATGAAGAGCCCGACCTTCACCCGGTTGACTGGAACGCCGACGGCGCGCGCGCTCTCGCCCTGGCCGCCGACGGCGAAAATCCAGTTGCCGATCTTGGTGCGCAGAAGCACCCAGGTGGCGATCGCGACGAAGATCAGCCAGTAGACGATGGCGATGCTGATCTGCGCGTGGCCGATCATGAAGTTGGAGGCGAAGATCCTCTGCAGCGTGTTGAAGCCACTCATCCCGCTGATGTCCTGGGTCGCCACATTGCCGGTGATGAGCTTGGTGATGGCGATGTTGAGACCCTGAAGCATCAGGAAGGTGCCGAGCGTGACGAGGAAGCTGTGCAGCTTGGTCCGGATGAGGAGCAGGCCGTTCAGCGCGCCGATCCCGAGGGAAAAGAAGAAGGCGAAGACGACCCCCGCCCAGAGACTGCCGGCGACCTGGGTCGCGAACATCGAGGCGGCGAGCGAGGAGGTCGTCACCGCGACGCCGGCCGAAAGGTCGAACTCCCCGCCGATCATCAAGAGCGCGACGGCGACCGCCGGGATGCCGATGGTCGCGGACTGATAGAGGACCGTGGTAAAGGCGGCGAACTGCCGGAACGGAGGCGCCATCACCCAGAAGAAGATGAAGACGAGGATTGCTCCGCCGAGCGCGCCCGCTTCGGGGCGTTTCAGAGCGCGTTTCCAGAAGGCCTGAGCCTGGTACTGGCGCCGCGGCTGCGCCAAGCCTGCGCTTCCGGTGCTCGTCGTCACGGTCTCCTCCCTTGTGGATCCACCGGCCGGAGGACGCCCTCCGGTCGGCGGTCGGCTTCACGGCTTGGCTGTCAAATCACGGCCATTCCTTCACTCAGCGCGTGCCGTTCTTGGCGTATTTGGCCACGGCCTCGGCGTTGTCTTTGGTCACGAAGAACGGGCCGGTCAGCACCGGGCCGCCGCCGCCGACGGTATCTCCGTTGGTGACGTAAAGCCACAGCATGTCGACCGCCTCGTAGCCCTCGACATAGGGCTGCTGGTCGACCGCGAACTGTATCTTGCCCTTCGCGATCAGGTCGATCGCCACCGGGCTCATGTCGAAGGTGCCGACCTTGGCCTTCGAGCCCGTCGCCGTGATGGCGTCGAGCACAACCGGGGCGAACGGGGCGCCGAGGGTGACGACATAGTCGATCGACGGGTCCTGTTGCAGCTTGGCCTGCACCCGCGCCTTGACCGTCGGCATATCGTAGCCGGTCACGTAGAGCACCTCCATCTTGCCCTTGAAGGTGTCCTTGATGCCATTGCATCGCGCCTCGAGCTGCACCGCGCCCTGCTGCTGATCGAGGCAGACGACGTTCTTGGCGCCTTCCTGGTTCAATCTTTCGCCCACGGCCTTGCCGGCCACGGACTCGTCCTGTCCGGCATAGCCGAGCAGGCCCTGCTCCTTCCACTGGTCGACGCCGGCGTTGAAGCCGACGATCGGAATGCCGGCCTTTTGCGCGGCCTTCACCGCCGACGCTTCGGCGTCAGGGAAGGCGAGGGTCAGCGCGATTCCGTCGACATGTTGCTCGACGACGTTGGAGATGAGCTGCGCCTCCTTCGTCGCCGTCGGGTCGGCGAGGTAGATCAGCCTGATGTTGTCCTTCTTGGCGGCGGCCTCGGCGCCCTTGCGGATGATGTCCCAGAAGGTGTCGCCCGGCTGGGCGTGGGTAATCATCGCGACGGTCATCTGCTTTTCCTGCGCGCCCGCCGGGCTCGCGATGAGCGCGGCGGAGCAAGCCAGCACAGCGCCCGCGGCGAGAGCGGTCGTTCTGTTCAAATATTTCATCGGTTTCCTCCACTTTAGTTTGCGCCGGTCTGGCGCTGCTCAGGCCATCGCGGATTGCGCGGCCAATTCTCCGGAACTGAGGCTCACGGGCGGAACCGCCCATCAGGCGCGACCGAAAGTGCGCCGCCTGAGGACGCCCCGCCCGACGCAGGGCTCGAAAGCAAAGCGCCGACGGTCAAGTTGATGATGCGTTTCATCGCGTTTCCTCCTTCAGGGGCGAAATTGCCCGAACATGAGACCGGCTGCCCGTATCTCAGCGACACGGCCAAGCTTCACTTGGGGCGGCCGCTCCTTGCGGAAGAAGAAGAGAACGGCCAAATTACGTCTCATTTCAGTCCCTCTCCGGGGCGCCCCAGCGGATTCTTCGATGTCCGCCGCCCGTCGTCCGGCGAGGGGCCGGTAAGACATTGTGTAACAAATGTTCCAAAAGAAATCAATAACAGAATATTCATTCCACAAAATCTTCTTTTCCACACCTCCGCCCTGGCCACCATATTGAGCGTGGCGCGAAAGTGGAGGCGGACGAAGCGCGCGGCTCGCGGGTCCATGCAGCCGGACGTTAGCTCTCTCAAAGAGGCTCATTCAGATAGGCAAGACTCTTCCGCACATCGCCGGGCTCACTTTTCAGCCGACGGCCAGCCGCCGGGCCCCGGGCGACAACCTTGTGAGAGTCGGCCGCCTCAAGACTAGATATTGGTGGGCAGGTAAAGCTCGAACGGCACGTAGATCGGACTCTGGACCGCCTCCTCGGGCGCCTTGAGCGCCGCGGCCATGGCGGTGACTGCCTTTTCCGACAGCCGAGCCGTCGGGGTCGAGATGACGGCGGTGAGCACCCCGTCGATGAGGCCGGCGCGCGCCTCCGCCGTCAGTTCGTTGCAGACGATGGCGAGGCCTTTCGACCGCGGCTCGTCGCGGGCCCCGGCGATCACCCCCTCCTTGCCGCCGCCGCAAATATAGAGGCCGACGAGATCGGGGTGGGTAGCGATCAGGTCCTGCGTCGCGGCATAGGCGATGCGCGGCTCCTCGAGATTGACCAGCGGCTCGATGGCGGTGAACTCCGGCGCGTTCTCGCGCAGCCAGGCGCGAAACGAAATCTCGGCCGTCTCCTGGCAGAGGAAGCGATGGCTGCCGACGATGATGCCGATCCGGCCGGGCCGGCGGGCGGCTTTCGCGATGATCCAGGCGGCGGTGCGCCCCTCCTTGCGGTTGTCGCGGCCGATGTAGGGGGCGGCGGCCTCGGCGCCGAGCTCGGTCAGGATCGCGAAGGTCGGGACGCCGCGCGCGCGCAGTCTCGCGATCGCGTCGCTGACGCGCGGATGATCGACCGACACGATCGCCGCCGCATCGGCCCGCTCGCCGAGCTTCATGAGGCGCTCGGCCATGACGGAGGCGGAGAGGTCGGGCGAGAAGTCGACAATGGATCGCGCGCGCAAATGGTTGAGCGCCTGGGTCGCCGCCGCCAGATCGGCCCCGAACTGCGCGTAGAACGGGTCGGCGCGCTGAAGCAGGAACGCGAAGGTCCGCTCGGGCAGGTCCGGGCGCAATCGGCTCTTGAGCAACGGGGCGGCATGGAAGCCGATCCCTTCGGCGGCGGCAAGGACGCGCTCGGCGGTTCCTTCCCGCACCCGTTGGCGGGCGTTGAGCACCCGATCAACGGTCGCGACGCTGACGCCGGCGGCTTCGGCGAGATCGGCGATGGTCGGTCGGCGGCCCATCGGGCGGCTCCGGTCGTGATGGGATTTGCGAGATGAATGGCGCCGAAGGATGCGCTATTTTGATAGGAAATGAAAGCGCCCGATTGAGCCGGAGCGGCGCCTTGCGATAAGGTTCGCCGCTGCGGCTGGGAGCGTCGCCCGGCCGGCGGGAGGAAACCGGATGTCCGCCTTCGTTGCGCGCGACTACAGTCTCACCGGACCGGAGGCCGAGAGAGCCGTCGCGGCGGGCCTTGCGTCGGCGAAATGGTACTCGCCGCCCACCTCCCGCTCGGAGCTCAAGAAGCTCATGCAGCGCAGCGATCAGCCGGCGATCCGCGACACGCTCATCTGGTTCGCCGCGCTCATCGTCTCCGGCGGTCTTGGGTTTTACCTCTGGGGCGGCTGGGCGGCGGTTCCGTTCTTCATCGTCTACGGCGTCCTCTACGGCTCCGCTTCCGACAGCCGCTGGCACGAATGCGGCCACCGCACCGCCTTCAGGACGCCGTGGATGAACGACGCGGTCTATCAGATCGCCTGCTTCATGATCCTGCGCGAGCCGGAGATCTGGCGCTGGAGCCATACGCGCCACCACACCGACACCATCATCGTCGGCCGCGACCCGGAGATCATTTCGCCGCGCCCGCCCGACGTTCTCACGCTCGTCCTCAATGTCTTCGCGCTCAAGACCGCGGTCGTCTTCGCGCAGAAGCTCATCGTGCACGCGACGGGCAGGCTCACGGAAGAGGAAGCGGCCTTCGTGCCGACAAGCGAGCGGGCGAAGGTGTACCGCACGGCGCGCATCTATCTTGCGATTTACGCTGCCGTCATCGTCGCTTGCGTATGGTCGGGTTCGATCCTGCCGGCTATGTATGTCGGCCTGCCGTCGCTCTACGGCTCATGGCTGCAGCTTTACTTTGGCTGCACGCAGCATCTCGGGCTCGCTGAGGACGTGCTTGACCATCGGCTCAATTCGCGCACGATCTACATGAATCCGATCTTCCGCTTCCTCTACTGGAACATGAACTATCACGTCGAGCATCACCTCTTTCCGCTGATCCCGTATCACGCGCTGCCCAAGCTGCATGCAGCGATAAAGGCGGACTGCCCGCCGCCGTACCCCAGCACGATCGCCGCCTATCTTGAGATCATCCCGACGCTGGCGCGCCAGCTGAAAGATCCGACCTACTATGCGCGGCGCGAGCTGCCCCCGAACGCGTCGCCCGGTCCGGCGCGCGCAGCGATGGCGGCGGCGTGACGCGCGAGACCATCGGAGAAAGCCATGAGCGAGAATTGGATCGACGCCGGGCCTGCCGACCGCATCGGAGCGGAAGACGTCGCGCCGTTCGAGCACGGCGGCCGGCAGTTCGCCCTCTACCGGACGGCCGACGACCGCTACTTCGCCACCGACGGGCTCTGCACGCACGAGCAAGTCGAGCTCGCCGACGGCTTCGTTGACGGAACGATTATCGAATGCCCGATGCATAACGGCCGCTTTGATTTCACGACCGGCGAGGCCAAGGGCGCGCCCGCCTGCGTCAATCTCGCGACCTACCCGGTCAAAGTCGAGGGCGGGCGGATCTATTTGAAGGTCGAGGACTAAGCTAGAATAGGTGGGAGGTGACAAATTGACAGAAAACGGCGCCTAATCTTCTGAAAAACCGCGATCGGCGCCAAAACTGCCGGGCCGCTACGCGGCCCTTTAGAGAGCGAAACCCCCGTCGGCGAGAAAAATCTGCCCCGTCGTGAAGGCGCTCTCGTCGGAGGCAAGGTAGACGGCGAGCGCTGCGATCTCCTCCGGCTTGCCGAGCCGACCCATCGGCTGGCGCTCGACGAAGGCCTGCCGCACGCTTTCGATCGGCTCGCCGGTCGAGCGGCTCAGGGCCTCGATCCGCCCTTCGAGCGACGGGCTTTCGACCGTGCCGGGGCAGATGGCGTTGGCGCGCACGCCGCGGCGGATGAAGTCGGCGGCGACGGCCTTGGTGAGGCCGATGACCGCCGCCTTGGACGCGCCGTAGACGTAGCGGTTCGGGATGCCGCGCACCGACGAGGCGGCCGAGGCGACGTTGACGATCGCGCCGCCGCCTCTCTCCAGCATGCCGGGCAGGAAGGCGCGGATCGTTCGGTGCATCGACTTGACGTTGAGGTCGAAGGAGAAGTCCCAGTCCTCGTCCGTGCATTCGAGCGCGCTGCCGTGGTGGACGAACCCCGCGCAGTTGAAGAGGACGTCGATGGGGGGAAGCTCGCGCGCCAGCGCCGCGACGGCCTCCGTGGAGCGGACGTCGAGCTTGCGGCGCTCGGCGTCGAGCCCGGCGAGGCCCTCGATATTGACGTCGGTCGCGACGACGCGGGCCCCCTCGCGGGCGAAAGCCTCGGCCGTGGCGCGCCCGATTCCCGCCGCCGCCGCGGTGAGCACCGCGACCTTCCCCTCGAGCCGTCCCACCATCGCCCCGTTCCTCCCGCCTCGCGAGCGCCAGCCCTCACCGCCGCGCCCGGCCATGTCTAGGCGACAACGCGCGCGCTTCCTAGCAAAAGGAAGACGGCTCCGGACCGACGCCGCTGTTGCAAAGCAAGGATGAATTGGCATACACAGCGCCGCCGATGGGGGCGTCCGCCCGTCCCGGCGCCGCAATAGCTCAGCTGGTAGAGCACGTCATTCGTAATGATGGGGTCGGGGGTTCGATTCCCTCTTGCGGCACCAAATCTCCTTCCAAAGTCATCCGAAAGCGTTTGAAATCCTTTGAAAATTGAAGCATTTTCGGGGCTTTTCCCGTCTGCCGAGGTCCAGAGGCGTCCGCTGGCATCCGCCCAGAAAGTTGGTATATTCGTTGGTATCGGGCATCTGCCAACAAGACGGATACCAACATGTCCCTCACTGAACTCCAAGTGCGATCGGCAAAGGCCGCGGAAAAGATAACCAAGCTGTCTGACGGGGGCGGCCTCCAGCTTTGGGTGACGCCGGACGGCGCAAAGCGCTGGCGCCTCGCCTATCGCTTCGCCGGCGGCCAGAAGGTTCTGGCAATCGGCGTCTACCCGACGATCGGACTGAAAGACGCCCGCATCGCCCGCGACGACGCAAAGAAGCTGCTAGCAGCAGGCGTCGATCCGTCCGCGGCAAAAAAGCAGGTGAAGA
>DATJXI010000006.1:0-2254 GCA_035500275.1 Roseiarcus sp.
GCCGTGCAACCACCCCGGGCGCTTGGCGGACGCGTACGAACGGCCTCGCCGGCGCCTCGAACGACACTCCCGCCTCGCCCGTCGACGCCTGCCCATCGAGCGCCGCGCCGCCGTCGCGTCGGGCGGCCCCTTCCCCGTCGACTCTTTCAGCCCGCCGGCGATCTCGGCGAACGCATCTGGACGCCGGCTCGCCACCAGCAATCGCCAAGATCCTAGCCTGCATTTCTCACACCGGCTCGGTTTTCTGACAGGTCGGCGGGGCGGCCTGTGACGTCTGGGTGATGGTCGAGCGCGATGGAGGCGCCGACTGCGCGGATCTGATCGGGTTTTTTGAGGTCTCCGGTGGGCCGAGGGGTGGATTGCCGCGATTTTGCCGGCGTCGGGGCGGCGCCTCAGGCGAGGCGGGCGGCGGCGAGGCGCCATTCGTCGGCGTAGGGGTGAGCGGAAGGCAGCGCGAACTTGATGCGCCGCGCGCTGATGCGGACGAGGCCGGCGAGCTTGAGGAGCTTGAGCCTTATCGTGCCGCATGTGGCCTCGGCGAATTGCGTGTGGGCGAGGCCGACGCGCCGAACGGCGCAGATCAGAACGTAGGCGAAGGAGGCGAACCAGAGCCTGAGCTGATTGGCGCGCATAGTGGCGGTCGAGGTCCGGTCGGCGAACAGGTCGCCCTGGCACTCCTTGATGCGGTTCTCCATGTCGCCGCGGGCGCAGTAGACCTTCTCGTAGAGAAAGCGGCCGTTGGTTTCGACCTTCTTGAGCGAGGTGACGATGAAACGCGGGTTGGCCTCGCCCCTTGTCCATTCCGCCTTGCCGATCACCCGGCGACGGCGCGACCAGCTGTCGAGCGTGGCGTAGCGGAAATCCTTGAAGCGGCGGGCGGGCTTGCCGGTGGCTGCGGCCTCCGCCTCGGCCTCGGCGAGTTCGGCGCCGATCTCCGCCACGAGCCGCGCGTTGCGCGCCAAGCCGAACACGTAGTCGACCCGGTTCCCCTCGCACCACGCCATCAGCGCCTCGCGGGCGAAGCCGGAGTCGGCGCGCAAGAGAATGCGCGTCCTCGGCCAGCGCGCCCGCACCTGGCCGACGATCCGCGCCACTTCCTCGACCGATCCGGCGCTGGCGTCGATGTTCGACGGCCTGAGCTTGGCCGAGAGCAGATGCCGGCCGCAGAACACGTACAGCGGCAGGTAGCAGTAGCCGTCGTAGTAGCCGTGGAAGAACCGGCCTTCCTGATGCCCGTGCAGCGGGTCGTCGGTCGCGTCGAGGTCGAGGACGATCTCCCTGGGCGCCTTCGCGTGCGCCTCGAGGAACAGGTCGACGAACAGGGCCTCGATCGCCGCCGGGTCGTGGCTGATCTTCCGGTACCGGGTGGCGACCTCGCGCGACAGCTCCAGCCGGTTCAGCGTCGACTTGCCCGCGACCGGGGCGCAGTCGTCCCGGCGCGCCGTGAGCTTGCCGGCCAGCACCGCCATCACCGGATCGTGGCGAAGCTCGTCGTGATCGTTGAGGTCCTCGTAGCCGAGCGCGATGCCGAACACGCGCTGCCCGACGAGGGTGGCGACCGAGTGCTCGACGAACCGCGGGTCTCTCGCGTCGCGGAAACATCCCGCGAGCCGCCCGACCAGATCGAGCCTCCGGTCGACGGCGCCGAGCAACAGCCCGCCGGCGTCGGACGTGAGCGCGCCGCCGTCGAACGCAGCCACCACGGGCCTGCCTTCGACACGTGCAAACAGGCTCGTTTCCGCGCTACACTCCGTCTGCATCGGGCTGCCTTTCTGAACCGGCTCAAGTCGTTCTCGCAAAACAACTTTTGCCTGATTCGGAGGCCCGATGCGCTATCCCTTTTGAGAAATCCGGGCTAAACGCCGAACGCTCTAGGAGAGCGGTATGATGTGGCGGGTCGCCTGGGAACCGGCCGGAGCGGACGGCGCTGTACGGTCTCATGAAATCAGCGTCGGCGGCCGCGACGCGATCGATTAGGCCGTCAGGCGTCGCCCGGATTCCGGGTCGAAGAAATGGGCCTGCGCGGTGTCGAAGGAGAGCTTGATGGTCTCTCCTTCCTGGATCCGCATCCGCTCCTTCAGAACCGCAACGATCTCCGTCTCCCCCAGGTGCGCGATCAGATGCGTCTCGGAACCTGTCGGCTCGACGAGGGAGACGACACAGGGAGAGCCCGTTTCCGGATCGAAGCGAACGGCTTCCGGCCGAATGCCGAAAGCGACCTTCCGCCCGCCCCATGCGGCCGGGGTCGCTCCGA
>DATJXI010000007.1:0-3698 GCA_035500275.1 Roseiarcus sp.
GCCGCCACGCCGACAAGGGCTTCGAGGCCTACATGCGGGAGGGCATTCTGACCGCGCTCGACTGCGTCGAGCAGGCGACCGGCGAGCGCGAGGTGACCGCGATCGGCTATTGCGTCGGCGGCACGCTGCTCGCCGCGACCCTCGGCTCTATGGCGGCGGTCGGCGACAGCCGGATCGCCAGCGTCACCTTCTTCACTGCGCTCGTCGATTTCACCGATGCCGGCGACCTGCAGGTGTTCGTCGACGCCGAGCAGCTCAAGGCGGTCGAGGAAGTCATGGCCGAACAGGGCTATCTCGAGGGCTCGGCGATGGCCCAAGCCTTCAACATGCTGCGGCCGAACGACCTGATCTGGTCCTATTACGTCAACAATTACCTCAAGGGCAAAGAGCCGATGCCCTTCGACCTCCTGGTCTGGAACTCCGATTCGACCCGGATGCCCGCCGCCAACCACAAGTTCTATCTGCGCCACTGCTATTTCCAGAACGACCTCGCGAACGGGCGCATGGTGCTGAGCGGCAAGACGATCGACCTCAAGAATGTGACGATCCCGATCTACGAGCTGGCGACCAAAGAGGACCACATCGCCCCCGCCCGCGGCGTGTTCAAGGGGGCCAAGAGCTTCGGCGGCCCGGTGCGTTTCGTCCTGGCCGGATCCGGCCATATTGCGGGCGTCGTGAATCCCGCCGGAAAGCCGAAATACCAGTTCTGGACCGACGGGGCCCCCGAGGGCGATTTCGACTCCTGGCTCGCCGCCGCGAAGGAGACCCCGGGCTCCTGGTGGCCCGACTGGATCCAATGGATCGCGGCCCAGGCGCCCGAGAAGGTCCCAGCCCGCAGGCCCGGCGAGGGCAAGCTGAAGGCGATCGGCGAGGCGCCCGGCGAATATGTGCGCGTGAAGGCCTAAGACGCAAAATGCCCTGCGCGCCCGGAATTGGGCGGGAGTTCGGCGGGGCTCGATCCTGAAAAAGCTCGGGATACCAATGGATCCGGGATTATTTCCGGTGCGTCGTGCGTCGGAGCAGGGAATGGCGGGCGCTCAGCGAACGGGCTCGATCAGGTCCCACTTGTTGCCGAAAGGATCGCGGAAGACGGCAACCGCGCCGTAGGGCTCCTCCAGCGGGGCCTCCTGAAACACGACGCCCGCCTGGCAATAGCGTCGATAGTCGCGGCAGAGGTCATCCGTGCGGAGGAACAGGACAACGCGTCGGCCCGCCTGCCCCTCGATCGCGGTGCGCTGCTCATCGGAGGCGGCGCGGGCCAGAACGAGTCCCGCCTCGCGGGCTCCGCGAGGAGCGACGACGACCCACCGTTTGTCGTCGCCGAGCCGGGTGTCCTCGATCAGCCGGAAGCCCAGCTTGCCGACATAGAACGAGATCCCCTCGTCGTAAGACGGCACGAGAAGCGTCGCGGCGGAGAGGAACTGGCGCATCGCGAGAGGCTCGTGGTTAAACCGCCATTTGTCAAAGCGGGGCCCGTGCCGCAGGGGAATCGACTGAACGTTTCATGCGGCGATGTAGGCTGCGAGGGCGTTGTCGTCCCATGCGGCGACCTTTCGGCGCATACGCAGCGAGTCCTTGCTTTTTCCGGTCCGGAGCACGTTGAGGGCGAGGTGCTTGACGATGGCAAGGTTGAACGGGGCGTTGTCAGTTCGCACGCGGCATTCGTCGTCACGGAAGATCATGTCGAGCACCCAGTGAAGACCGTTTTCGACCATCCAATGGCTGCGGATCATCGGTCCCACAGCGTTGGCGAGCAGGGTAAGCGAGGTGATGTAGAAACGCGTCTCGGTTTCCACCTTGCCCGCGGTTTCCCGCTCGCTCTCGACCATAACGACCGACTTCAGGCCCGGCCACTGGTGGTTTTGCTGCAGCCATCCGATGTCGTGGAAAACGGTGACCGCCCGGGTCTCGATGCGGCCGTGGTCGCCGTCGACGGCGGTGTGTTGGCTGATCGATGTATCCTTGAACGCGACCGCCTTCTGCTCCTTTGCGAACAACTCGACATCGTCGCGCAGCGTGCCCTGGTTGCCCTTCAACGCGAGGATGTAATCGGCCCTCATGTCGATGATTGTCTGCGCGATTTTGCGCTGGCAACCCGCAGCGTCGATGGTCACCACCGCACCCTCGATGGCCAAAAGCTCGAGCAGGGCGGGAATGGCGACGATCTCGTTCGACTTGTCGCCGACCCTGGTCTGTCCGAGCACCATGCGCTGGCGGGCGGCGAAGGCCGAGACGACATGGATGGGCTCTTCGGCCCCTTCTTCTGGTAGGAGCGCCGCACCGTCTTGCCGTCGATGGCGATCACTTCGGCCGACGTCTCTGTGAGCGCCGCCGTCCACGCCACAAAACAGCGCTGGAACGCCACCGGGTCGAGCTTAGCCAGGATGATGCCCAACTGGTCGTGCGAGGGCGTGCCGTTCTCGAAGCGTCGAAAACGTCGAAGGAACGCCAGCTTGGCCCGGCCGAAGCGCGCAATGTCGGCCACCGTCTCCGCCCCCGCGAGCGCCGCCGCCAGCATCAAGAGCAGCACCTCGTCGAGCGGATAGGCGACCTTTCCCTTCTGCCGGTAGTCCGGCAAGTCCTGAAAATGCGACAGGAAAACAGTCGTCTCCTTCACCGCTCCACAAGCCGCGTCCCCTTCCGTCATCGACTAATCCTCCAAGCGAATCAGAGGATTGATACAGATTCAGACCACAAAGCGATTGTCACGAACTATTTCAGTCGATTGCCCTGGATAGGCCCTTGACAACCCTCGCTTTATATATGGATACGGGGCACTGTGTCGAGGAAAGGTCGAAATGCCCCGCGCCGATGCTACCTCAGCGAGAATCATTCCAATGGAAGCCCTTTAGGCCGGAAATCGCCTCGGCGAGTTTCTTTTGAACAGGGAGCTTTGCTTTCGTTTTTTTCGAAGGACGCCCGGCGAATTCGGACTGGATCGCCAGGCGCCTCCGCTACGCAGCGATCCTTCCGTCGATGAGACGGATCGCACGCTCGGCCGTTCTCGCCAGCGTCTGGTCGTGGGTGACGACAATTACCGTGCGGCCCTCGTCCGCGAGGCGCCGGAAGATCGAGAACACCGCCGCGCCGTTCTTCGAATCGAGCGCCCCGGTCGGCTCGTCGGCGAGAACGAATTGAGGATCATTGGCGAGCGCACGCGCGACGGCGACGCGTTGGCGCTGGCCGCCCGACAGGGCGCCGGGAACCTTTCCCGCCTCGGACCCGAGGCCGAGGGAGACGAGCAGACTGTCGGCGCGGGCGCGCATCTCATCCGCCCCGAGGCGCTTAAGCTGGCGCATAGGCAGCATCACGTTGTCGATCGCGCTCAACTCCGGCAGCAGAAAGTGAAATTGAAAGACGAAGCCGAACCGCTCAAGCCGTGTCCGGGCGCGGGCCTCGTTTCCCAGCTTGCGCGTCGACCGGCCGTTCAAGAGCACGTCGCCCGAACTCGGCGGGTCGAGCAGGCCGAGGAGATAGAGAAGGGACGACTTGCCCGACCCGGAGGGGCCGGTGATCACGGTGAAGCTCTGCGCTTCGAAGCTTGCGTCGATGTCTGCGACGAGCGTCGTCGGCCGCGGCCCGGGCAGGATCCGCGTCAATTCGCGCGCTTCGAGCCCGGGAGTCATGACGCCCCGCGGATGATCGACAGCGGATCCGCCCGGGCGGCCTTTCGCGCCGGCAGCCATGCCGCCCCGACC
>DATJXI010000008.1:0-4458 GCA_035500275.1 Roseiarcus sp.
GTCGCATCGGTCAGCCCCTCCTCGGCCGACCTCTCACGAGTCAGACATTGGCTGATTCGGGAATCCCTCGCGTATCCGAAACACAAAACGTTCGGCGTCCGATTCCAATCCGTTCTCGCGTCAACTGAAGACAGGCCCTAGCGGATCGCGCCTAACATTTGAGTCCCTGAAGGGATTCCGCCGGTAGATAGGACGTGCGAGTCCGCGCGATGCGCGCTGGAAAATCGCTTTCCGTATCGTCTGCCGACATTCGTCGGCTCAAAGCTCTGGTTCAAGATCGCAACACGCCGCAGAAGCACGTCTGGCGGGCCGAAATCGTGCTGTTGACCGCCAAGGGCCTCGGCGCGAACGCGATCATGAGGCGGACCGCGAAGTCCAAGACCTGCGTTTGGCGCTGGCAGGAGCGCTTTATCGAGGAGGGATTCGATGGGTTGCTCCGCGACAAGACGCGTCCCTCGCGCATCAAGCCGCTGTGCGCCGAGACGGCCGAGCGCGTCGTCGCGCTGACGCTCGGGGAACCGCCCCCGGGGAAACGACCCATTGGACCGGCGCCCTGATGGCGAAGGCGGCAGGGCTCAGCGTGAGTTCGGTTCAACGCAACTGGCGCGCCCATGGTCTGCAACCGCACCGGATGCGCCAGTTCAAGCTGTCCAACGACCCACGCTTCGTCGACCGATTGCGCGACGTCGTCGGGCTCTATGTCGATCCGCCCGCACACGCCATCGTCCTGTCGGTCGACGAAAAGAGCCAGATTCAGGCGCTTGATCGCACATGAGCCCGGACTGCCGCTGAAGAAGGGTCGCGCCGGAACCATGACGCACGACTATGAGCGCCACGGCACGACGACGCTGTTCGCCGCGATGAACATCCTCGACGGCACGGTGATTGGCCGCACCCTGCAGCGCCATCGTCCGCCATCAGGAATTTCATTCGCTTCCTCAATGTCATCGATAAGCAGGTCCCCGCGGGCAAGACGATCCACGCCATCGTCGACAACTACGCCGCCCATAAGCATCCCAACGCCCGCCGGTGGCCCGAACGCCATCCGCGCTGGACGTTCCATTTCACACCGACTTCAGCGTCCTGGCTCAACGTGGTCGACGGATTCTTCGTCACCCTCACAAAGCGCAGGCTCAAGCGCGGCGTCTTTCGGTCGGTCAGAGCTGGGCAGGAGGCCGAAATGGAGCCCTTCCTTTCTTCGCCTTTGAATGGCATGTTCTTCAGGGGGTGCCGTCTAAATGTGAGCTAGGGGCGTCTGCGATAGCCGTCCCCATGCAGATTCCGGCCTTTTGCGCATTGTTGGCTAGATCGCAGAGGGCTGGTGAGGAAATGATGCGCCTGAACATGTCACGAGCAAATAACTTCGGCGTCCTGCGCTTGTTATTCGCTTATCTTGTAATTGTTGCTCATTCTCCCGAATTAGTCGACGGCAATGCGTCACGTGAGCTATTGACGCAAATCTTTGGGACGATAACATTTGGCGGTTTGGCGGTTGACGGCTTCTTTTTGATCAGTGGATATCTGATAACGAAAAGCTTCGTGACCTCACAGTCCAATTTGGATTATCTCCGGAAGCGTGTACTCCGGATTTATCCTGGGTATGTTGTAGCCTTCCTGATCTCGCTGTTGATCGTCGGTCCGATTAGCGGCGGCCATTTTGATGGAATTAGCCACGTTTTGCTGACCAATTTGAAGCGGTTGGCGCTTCTTCAGAGCCCTGAGCTTCCTGGCGCGTTCGAGGGCTCGCATTATCCCGCCCTCAACGGGTCAATGTGGACGATATCATACGAGTTTCGCTGTTATCTGATTGTTTTGCTCCTGGGGACGATGGGCGCGCTTTCGAAGCGGTGGGCGGTCCTGGCTGGGACCGCGCTCATG
The DNA here is from genome assembly GCA_035500275.1 of Roseiarcus sp. Classification (GTDB taxonomy): domain Bacteria; phylum Pseudomonadota; class Alphaproteobacteria; order Rhizobiales; family Beijerinckiaceae; genus Roseiarcus. The sequence continues at coordinate 1,879 of DATJXI010000008.1, forward strand.
TTGGCTTTGTCGACGATGGAATTGGACGCGCGCCTTCCTTGGCTCAGATCCATTAGCGCCCTGACCGGAGATGTTTCTCAAACAACCGCATTGACCGGCATATTCGGCGTCGGCGCATGCTTTTATCTGTTCATGGACCACCTGCGGTACCAAGGGGTCGCCGCGGCCGTCGCGGCGGTCTTGTTTCTTCTCATGATGTTCTCGCCTCTGCTCGCTACGCCGGGGCTCGCAATTTTCGGAGGCTACCTTCTTTTCTGGTTCGCATTCGCCGTGCGCTCGGATCAGTTGCGATCGATTGGTCAAAAAGTGGACCTATCTTACGGCGTTTACCTCTACGCTTTCCCGATCCAGAAATTGCTCATTCTCTCCAATCCGGCGCTATCGCCTTGGGCAGTTACCGCCGTAACGGTCGTCGCAGCCTCGGGAATTGCCTGGTTCAGCTGGCAGCTGATCGAAAAGCCGGCGCTCGACCTGCGCGGCCTAAGATGGATGATGGTGGAGCAAAAAGCGGGCTGACAAAGCGATGCCGCCGCGCTTACGCAGGCCTTCGGGCTTGTCTTTTGACTGAGCATGATCGTCCCATGCGCGTGCCGCTTGGGCCGAGCCGAGAGCGTGATCTACACAGTCGCGATGAAGAACAACCTCGGGAACGGCAGCAGCACGGTTCCATCCGTCTCGGCCGGGTAGGCATCGGCAATCGCGGCCTCGTAGCGCGCGAGTTAGGACTCTCGCTCCGGCGGATCGAGCGGCTCTAGGTAAGGCCTCAGTCCCGCGCCCTTGACCCGCTCCACGACGGCGCGCGCGCGCGCGAGCGGATGGAAATCGGTGGGCGCCATAGTCGACGTGGGCGCAGCGCGCCCGCAACAGCCGGAAGCACCAATCGGCGCCGCGGCGCGCCTCGCGCTTGGCTGAGCGTTGGCGAGCTTCCCCGCCCAGGGGCCGTCGGCCGCGATTTTGCGCATGAGCCGATGCGACGGCTCGTCGAGATTGTCCGAGATCTGAACTGTGAGCGAGCCGCCCTTCGCGAGCTTGGCGATGAACGCCGGGAGCAGCGTCCCCGTGCCTCGGAATCCATTGCAGGACGGCGTTGGCGAGGATGAAGTCAAAGCCCTCCTCCCGCCAGCCTTCGATCTCGGCGAGTTCGAAGGCGACGCCCGGCCGCCGTTTGCGCGCCGCCGCGATCATTTCGGGCGAGCTGTCGAGGCCGACGATGCTGGCTTTGGGGTAGCGCTCCTTCAGGACTTCGGTCGAATTGCCGGGACCGCAGCCGATGTCCGCCGCGCGAGTGACGGCCTCGTTCGGAATATGCGCGACGAGGTCGCGCACGGGCCGGGTGCGCTCGTCCTCGAATTTTACGTACTGGGCGGCCGAGCAGGGCATCTCCGTGCCTGTAGAACGCGTCTCCGGAAGTGTCAGCCCATGCCGGAAGTTGGTGCCGGACCGCCTACATGCGCTCCCGTAAATGTCCGGCGGATTCCGAAGGCCCGCAAGGCGAAGTCCGCCGCCCGGTTTTCATCCCTCCCGCTTCGCCGTTGATTGTCTATTCTTCTGCTCGACGGATAGGCGCTCCGGCTTCCTTCTCCAAAAGACATCATGGCCTGCGCCATCAAGGACGCGAAACCCGTTCGCTCCAGGCGGCCAACCAACAAGGTCAGCTAGGCGCACGGCCGAAAATGTGTTGAGGGCGCACACTTTGAGTTCCTTTACGATTGCAGGCCCTTGACCATTCGCCCCACCCAAGAATTGGATCCGGAATCGCGCGCCGTCAGAAATAGCTTTAGCGACCGATACGGGTTTCCCCGTCGAATAGGGTTCATGGGACGATCGCCACGCGACGAAGCGAAGGGTCTCTCCCTTGGCTGCCAAGGCGGAGTCCGAAGCTATTCCTGGATGCTCTTTGTTGAATCGACGGGTTGGCGGCCGGTGAAAGACCAGCCAGAGCACGCGGGTCGCGATGGTTGCGGCGACAAGCAACGCTAAGCCCCTTTGTGTCTTAGGGGTTCACACCGTCGACGCGAACGGGGTTGCGGGACCGAAAGCGTTCAGCGCCGGACTTGGCCACGAAACGACGTTTTGCGGCCGACAACCGTAAACTTCAAACAATTCCCTTGAGGAAGCATTAATGTGCATGTCATTGAGCGAGCGCATCGCCCGATGGCGAACTCGTCTTCCGGAAGGCCTGCGAGATGGGCCTAGGGGGGATCGGGGTCCAAACGACGGATTAATCCGGTCGCTTTATTCGGTTCTCAAATGGATGCGCTTGTGGCGGAAGTAGCGTCTACGGCTGGTTCCTGAGCGTTCATTAGTGTCTCAAAAAATGACTGAATTTCAACGCATTGCGTATTCAGCCGGTCGTGTATGTCTCTTGACGTCTCTGCGAAGCGCGCCCAGAAATTGGGATCGGAATTAGGACCGGTGAGTTGGGCGGAGGCTGTGAGTATGGCGCGAGCGATCCACAACTGACGGCGAGGAAAGCCGAGACGACCGCAAAGCCGCTACTGCGAACCGATTCGAGCGACGCCGGTCGACGCCGTGGACACGGAAGCTGTGCTTTCGGTCCTCCAGCCGTTGTGGACGCGG
>DATJXI010000009.1:0-5236 GCA_035500275.1 Roseiarcus sp.
CGCCCCAAAAACCTCCCCTGCGGGGGGCCAGGCGAGCTTGGTGGAGGGGGCGCCGATATCCGAATAAGAAAACTGCGCGCCCTAAGGCTGCGGGAGCCATGCCGCGTGTTCAAACGATATAAGGAGGAGAACGACGATGAAAATCGACGGCCGGTGTCATTGCGGCGCCATCGTCTATTTCGCCGAGGTTGATCCTGAAAGCGCCTCTGTTTGCCACTGCGCGGATTGCCAGACTTTTTCGGGCGCACCGTTTCGGGGCAGCGTTCCCGCAAAGGCCGAGGATTTCCACATCACGAGCGGGAGCCCCAAGATCTACGTGAAGACGGGCGACAGCGGCCGAAGGCGCGCGCAAGGGTTTTGCGGCGATTGCGGAACGCCGATCTATACCTCCGACGCCAAAGATCCAAAGATGTTCAACCTGCGGCTCGGCGCGGTGAAGCAGCGCGAAAAAATCTTCCCGCGCCGCCAGATCTGGACGCATTCGGCGCTTCGCTGGGCGCTCGACGTGAAAGATCTGCCCGCATCGCCGGGCGAGTGGGCCTGAGCGCCCGCAACGCCTGCCAAAGCCTCTTCCGAAAAGGTCGCCGCCAAAGGGCCGCCGCGCGGGCTGCGGATGTTTGCGCGCCCACGCAATACGAGACCGCCCGTTCCCTATTGATACGGAACGGTGCGTTCCGTAAATTGCCGCACATGCCCGATTCGGCAAAACGCCCGCCGGGACGGCCGCCGAGCGAAGAATCCCATGCGGCGCTCCTGGACGCGGCCTGGTGGCGGCTGCTCGAGAGCGGCTATGCCGAAGTGACGGTCGGCGCGATTGCAAAGGCGGCCGGCGCCGGCAAGCAGACGATCTATCGCCGCTGGCCCAACAAGGCCGCGCTGGTCGTCGACGCCCTCGCCGCCAAGAGGGCTGAGCGCATCGACCGGCCCAAAGAAGCCGCCGTCAAGAAGGGCGACATCCTCGCGTTCCTGAAGGCGGAACTGGCGGGTCTCAAACCCTACGCAAGCTCATTGCCAGCCCTGTTCGCCGACGCCCAGGCCGATCCGCAGACGGCGGAAGCGTTCCGGGCCGCGATGGTCGCCCCTCGCCAGGCGGCGCTTCGCGAGGTGCTCGCTTCCGCGTCGGCCGATCCAAAGATTCGGGACGCGCTGGTCGAGGCGATCGACGGAGCGATCTGGCGCCGCATCTTTCTCGGCGAGCCCCTGGACGAGGCTTTTGCGGCGCAGATGGCGCGGCTGGCGGGGCGGCGTTAGGTTGCAGGACCGTGGGGCGTGTCCGCATGGCCAGCGGTACGCTCGCCGATCGTATCGGAGGGCGCGCTGAAAAGCGGGCGAGATCGTGAATTGATTTCGCTTAGAGGAGAGAAGAACTCTTGGAGTTTATTGATCAGAGGCTGCTATTGGCGGCTGCGCTTCTGGTGATCTTGTATGCGACGGTTTTGACCTCGCCGAGGGCACATCTGGACCATTTCAATTCGATTGTTCAATTTCTGAGAGTCTGTCCGAAGAGTTTATGCGGGATTGCATAGCTTTCTCAACATGAGCCTGATGGAGGCGAGGCGCAGGAAAGCGAGTGCCTTGCTGTTGAGATTTTCCCAATCCTTCGCGAGCCTTCGGCATCGTCCGAGCCAAGCGAAGGTTCGCTCGACGACCCATCGCCTCGGGAGGACGACGAAGGCCCTCGCCTGATCGGAGCGCTTGACGATCTCGACGTTCACTCGAGCCGTGATTTTCTTGAGGGCGGCGCGAAACTTCGGGCCTTGATATCCGCCATCGGCGTAGAGCTTCAGCAAGAACGGAAACATGCCGAACATCGTCGCCATGACAAGTTCGCCACCGTCGCGATCCTGGATGTCGGCCGCGTGCACGATGGCGTGGATCAGCAGGCCTTGCGTATCGACGACAATGTGACGCTTCTTGCCCTTGATCTTCTTGCCAGCGTCGTATCCCGGTGGATCGTGAGCCCCCCTTTTTCGGCGCTCTTGACGCTTTGGGAGTCGATCACGGCGGCGGTGGGACTTGCTTCACGTCCGATCGCCTCGCGACACTTCACGTACAGTTCGTGATGGATGCGATCGAGCGTGCCGTCCCAACTCCAGAGATCGAAATAGCCATGCACCGTCGAGCGCGGCGGCAAATCCTTCGGGATCGCGCGCCACTGACAGCCCGTGGACAGAACGTACATGAGCGCGTTCACGACCTCGCGAATGTCGACAGTGCGCTTGTCGCCACCGCGCCTGGCCGGCGGAATCAACGGCTCGATGAACTGCCATTCCTCGTTGGTCAGATCGCTTGGATAGCGCAAACGATCGCGGTCGTATCGCCCGCGATTCTCTGTCGTCCACATCCGCGGCTCCCCCAAATCACACAGCCACCTTGAATCACAAACGGCTCAAAGGATTCAACATCTCATCGGACAGACACTTAGTTGGAGAAACGGCCGCTCGTCTGATCTCCTTTATCATGCCGCCAAAGTTTGCGTCTGCTTCTGCTGCTGTGGGCATGTTGGCAACGCGGAGGCGTTGTCCATCATGTCCACAACCCCTAGACTACATGTTCGCCTGAGATAGGGCGACCCGTCTCACAGTATGCAGGCTTGTCGAGGGTTGCGCCGGGCTTCCCGGCGCCGAGCCTCATGCATAAGGAGACGGGTCTTGGACGAATCTATCACATACGTGGGCCTTGACGTGCACAAGGATACGATCGCAGTGGCGCTGGCCGAGGCGGGCGCGCGGGGTGACGTGCGCGAGTATGGCAAGATCGCGAACACAGCGACGGCCTTGAACGCTCTGGCGGCGAAGCTGTCGCGCGCTGGAAGCGAGCTACGGTTCTGTTATGAGGCCGGCCCTTGCGGCTATGGCATTCAACGGCAGTTGACCCTGGCTGGGCATGGTTGCGCTGTCGTTGCTCCGTCGTTGATCCCGCGCAAGCCAGGAGATCGGATCAAGACCGACCGGCGGGACGCGATCAACCTGGCCAAGCTGCATCGCGCCGGTGAACTGACCGCTGTGTGGATTCCTGATCAGGCTCATGAGGCGATCCGCGATCTCGTACGCGCGCGTCTTGCGGCCGTCCGCAGTCTGCGTCAGGCCCGTCAGCAGCTCTCTGGCTTTCTCCTGCGTCATGGCCGTCACTACAATCGGCCGGCGTGGACGTTGATGCATCGTCGCTGGATGGCCGGACTGAGATTCGAGCAAGCGGCGCATCACATCGTGCTGGAAGACTGCATCGCCGCAGTCGAGGCGGCGACGGCGCGGCGAGATCGTCTGGAAGCTCATATCGAGGCGGCGCTGCCGGATTGGTCGCTGGCCCCGGTGGTGCGCGCTCTGCAAGCGCTGCGCGGGATGGCTCTGGTCGCGGCGGCGACGGTGATCGCCGAACTCGGCGACATCACCCGCTTCGCCAATCCCCGCCAGCTCATGGCGTATCTCGGTCTGGTTCCGTCCGAGCACTCCAGCGGCGCCGCACGCCGACAAGGCGGCATCACGAAAGCTGGGAATGGCGCGGCCCGGCGCATGCTGATCGAAGCGGCCTGGAGTTATCGGTTCCCGGCGCGCATCAGCCGGGAGCAACTGCTGCGCCAGGAGGGTCTGGCGAAGCCGATCCGCGACACCGCGTGGAAGGCGCAAGAACGGCTGTGTCGGCGCTATCGCAAGCTCGCCCGGGCGGGAAAATCACCCACTGTGGCCACGACCGCGATCGCTCGAGAACTGGCGGGTTTTGCCTGGGCGATCGCCAAACATGTTCAGATCGCCGGCGCTTGATGCGCTGAGATCGACAGCGGACATCACGAAAAGGAGGTCATCGCCGACAACGCATCTATCCAAAGCTGAGCAAGGCTGGAGGCGCGGTCACGGCCAGGAGAACCCTCGATACCACTATCAGCCGGATATCTTCCGACGCTGGCGCCTAGACTGAGGAAGCTCCGCGACGCATCACCGGTCCGGCGGTATCCAACCCGCGCATCAGATGGCGTAACGGGCCGGCCGAGGCGGGTCTGGCGCGGAAGGCAGATCTGGCGCGGAAGGGCGGTCATCCCTCAGAATGATGGTGCGAACCAACGGAGTCAGGCTTTGGCCTGCTCCAAGCATTGAGAGGGACGACCATGGACTACCATGCCGGAATTGACGTTTCATTGGAAGCTTCCAGTGTTTGCGTCGTCGATGCGAGCGGCAAGATCATTCGGGAGGCGAAAGTCCTCAGCGAACCGGAAAACCTGATTGGCTGGTTCCGGGATCTTGGACTTGAAATGACGCGCATTGGGCTGGAGGCGGGGCCTTTGTCGCAATGGCTCTATGCGGCAATGAAGGAAGAAGGCTTGGCGGTGGAATTGCTGGAGACGCGGCATGTGCATGACGCCTTCAAGGCGATGCCGGTCAAGAGCGACCGCAACGACGCGCGCGGGATTGCGCAATTGATGCGGCTGGGCTGGTTCCGCCCGGTTCACTGCAAGTCGATGCCGGCGCAGGAAGTGCGCGCGCTGCTGACGGCGCGCAAACTGGTTCAGTCGAAGCTGTTTGACATTGAAATGAGCTTGCGAGGCATATTGCGCGGTTTCGGTCTGAAGATCGGAAGAACGACCCCGAACCGCTTCGGCCTGCGGGTCGAGGAGCTGGTTGCGGGCCATCCGACGCTGGAGATCATCGGTAAGGCCTTGCTGGCGGCGCATGAGGTCTTGCTGCGCGAGTTGAACGGCTTTGAAAAGCGTGTGCGACACCAGGCGCGCCAGGACAAGCGGGTGCGCCTTGTCATGTCGGCGCCGGGCGTCGGACCCATCGTGGGGTTGACCTACGTCGCCGCGATCGACGATCCGGCCAGGTTCAAGTCATCCAGGCAGGTGGGGCCGCATTTCGGCCTGACGCCGAAGAAGTATCAATCGGGGGAGACGGATTACAGCGGGCGAATTAGCAAGATCGGCGATGCCTCGGTGCGCACGGCGCTCTATGAGGCCGCCAACGCGATCCTGACCAAACCGCTCAAGGGCGCGCCCACGCTGAAAAGCTGGGGAATGAAACTCGCCAAGCGCGCAGGGATGGCCAAGGCCAAGGTGGCGCTCGCGCGCAAGTTGGGCGTCATCCTGCATCGAATGTGGGTCGACGGAACGAAGTTTGCCGACAAAGGCATTTCTCCCAAACCGGTAACCGCATAACGGAGAACGGAACAAAAGCTTTCGGGCGGGTCGCGACACCAGCCTTCCCGAAGCGAAGTCCCCTCGCCGGGACGTCGGAAGAGGTCAGAC
>DATJXI010000010.1:0-6228 GCA_035500275.1 Roseiarcus sp.
GGCGTGCCGCGCAGCGTCAGCAGCGCCATCGCAGCGAGCCGCGCCTTCGACTCTCCCAATCTGCTTGCGACCCGCCTTTTGTCGTGATTGCCGAGGACCCAGTTCGGCCAGGCGCCGGGGGGCAGTGACGCCTCATAGTCCCGGATGAGTTTGGCGAGCGCTTCGGCGCGCCACTCCGCCGAGATGAGATGAAAGTTGAACGGAAGGTGCGCCCCGCGCGCTTCCTCGCCGTAGTAGAGCGAGAGCCGGTCGAAGGGCAGGTAAAGCTCGACGATAAGCACGCGGTCCGGATACGCGTCGATGGTCGCGCGCATCTCCGCGACCGCGGTGTGAACCTCGGGGAGGTCGCCGTTGTAGCGGTGCAGCTGCCTGGCGCTCTCGGGCTTGCCCGGGCCCCAGTCGGGATTGGGCGGATTGTCGCGCAGCCGATCGTCCTCGATCAGCGCCCAGAGGGCGTCGACCCGGAAGCCGTCGACGCCAAAGTCGAGCCAGTAGCGCAAGACGTCCAGCATTTCGCGCCGGACCTCGGGATTGCGCCAGTTGAGGTCGGGCTGCTCGGGCAGGAAGGCATGGTAGAAATACTGGCCGGTCGCGGCGTCCCATTTCCAGGCGGGACCGCCGAACAGCGATATCCAGTTGTTGGGCGGGCCGCCGTCGGCCGCGGCGTCGCGCCAAATGTACCAGTCCCGCTTCGGGCTCGATCGCGACGCGCGGCTCTCGATGAACCAGGGGTGCCGGTCGGAGGTGTGGTTCGGGACGTAGTCAAGGACGACTTTCAGCCCAAGCCGGTGAGCCTCTTCGACAAGGCCTTTGAGGTCGGCAAGGCTGCCGAAAACGGGATCGACGTCGCGGTAGTCCCGAATGTCGTAGCCGAAGTCGGCCATCGGCGAGGGATAGACCGGCGAGAGCCAGAGCGCGTCGACGCCCAGCCACTTGAGATAGTCCAAGCGCCTCCTGACGCCGGGGATGTCCCCGACGCCGTCGCCGTTCGCATCCTGAAACGAGCGCGGATAGATCTGATAGATCACGCCGCTCCGCCACCACGCCTCGTCAGCCATGAGCGCCCCGCCTTGCGGGTTTCGTTAGAGCACAGGGGAACGCCGAGCGGGAGGGGCATAAGGGCAGGCCTGGCCCCGACAACGCGGAGAGCCAGCAACGGGCTCTCCGCGTCTCATGCGCGCGCGGCCGGCGGGCGGATGATGAAGCGCATGGAGAGCAGCCTGCCCGCGATCGCGCCGCCGAGGCTGTCGGTGATCCGCGCGGGCAGGCAATGGTCGAAGGCGGTCGCGATTCCATGCGCGAAGTCGCGTTTCTCGGCCTGGCTGCCTGTGAGGCGCGCAAACGAGATCCTCGGCTTGCCCACGAGGGAGCCGTCGCGCCTGAGGCTGAAGACGACCGTGAGTTCCGAGCCCGCGGCGCCCTTGACCCCGGTGAGGCACGCGTCGAGTTGGGCGAAGAGTTCCTGAAGGGTGTTGGCGGGCGCGGGGAGCGCTTCGGCCGGCGTCAGGCAGAGCGCGGAAGCCAGAATTGGGCCGAGGAATTTACGCCGCGCCAAGGGCCCCCTCGGCTGGTCCGCGGGGCCGACATTTTGGGTCGCGAATCGGGACATTTCAATGAGTTGCGGCGCCATTTCGTTCCGCCCGTGACTCCCAACCTTTGTCCTTACGCCGCCAGTGACTTCGCGTTTCTTCGCGACTGTCGCGGTGAATTTCTACCACATAAGAACGAAAAGAGGCACGAAGGCGGGCCCACGCCCACAATTCGAAGCGAATAAGCATTGCAGCTTGGGAGTTGCTGCCTACCTGCTTTTCCAAAGCCTATCGCCCCGCTCGTCCGGAGGCTAAGTCATTCTCGCCACACGAACGCGGGCGTAACATAGTTCTGAATATCGGTAAAGCAATTTTGTCGCGTTGCCTGAGGGCTTCCTCGCTGTAGCGAGGTGGTTCCTGTCGCCCCGTACTGCCCGGGATCATGCGGAGGAGAACGCCGTCGCGCCGGACGCAGTTATGCCAGAGCGCCGCCGCCGCGTGCGGCCCGGCAAGCGCGAACAACACGTAGGCGAGCAGCTGATGGATTTCCTCGGCGGGCTCGAAGATGGAGCGATTCGAGGCGACGCCGAGGTCGAGCCGTAGGAGCTCGTCGACGTGGTGAAAAGCGCCCGTGGCGCAACAACGGACCCGTTTCGGTCGCGGACGCCCGGGTGGCCGAGGCGTTTGCCCGCCGCTACGCGCTGAATATGTGAGGCAGGGCAGCGAACTGAAAGCCATCTGGGATAACGCGCGCCGTTCTGGCAGCGACGCCGTCATTTCAAAGGCTTGGGCGCCAAGAACTCCAAGAAACAAGAACTGTCAATTTGCAGCTCCCAGCGGGTCCGGTCGGAGGCGGCATTTGCGAGCAACTCCCGGCGCCGGGAAAGGCTTTTGCGCCGCTCCTCGGGATTCCAATGGATTGGCCGAGAAAAAGTGCAACTTGTCCGAGATCCGCCATCTTCAGCGGAGTTCTCGCCACTCAATACTGCGGGCTGGATGCTGTGCTGGCGCTCCCTATAAAAACGCTCCCTCGAAGCGGGCCACCGGGTTGCCGCTAAGCGAGGTTTAGTCTCTCAAAGTTATTCTCAGATAGCTTATCAAGTTGTCGACTGAATTGGTACTTCAGATCATCAATGCTTTTATACACGGTTTGGAAATGGCCTAGGTCATTTAGCTTCTTTTGAAACCCCCACAAACTTGCCAAGTCATCTTGACTAACGTCTCCAATCCTTATGGCTTCATTCTTAAAATAGGTGAATATGAAAGGTCTATTGGTATTCTTGAAATGCCCGAGCGCCGTTTCAAACTCTTCTCCTGTAAATTTACCAACCTTAGTCCAGAAAAGCATCACAAAAATATCGCACGTGCAGATTTCCTTATTGTACTCGTCCTGTAAACGAGTTCTTGCTAGGGCGTCCAGGAAGTCCTCCCAGACCACCAATCTAAGAAACACACCTCTGTCGATCCAATCGCTATTTTTCCGGGAGATGAAGATTTCAAACTCCCTGCGATCTTCCTTAAGCTCAGAAGAAGAGGCCAAAAAAATCTTTCTTGCTGTCACACTCCGAGATTGGCCTCGATCCGCCTCCCGCTTGGAGTCGTTGGCCATAGTGGCAAGAGTTACGACAGGCTTTGTAGGCGCGCTGAGACCGCGCGCGCGCACCGCCACCTCCTCGAAGAACTGGATGTAATCAATCTCCTCCATCCGCCCCAAACGGTCGAAGAGATAGATGGTGACAGCGAGTGGGGCGTCAAAACCAAGAAGCTCCGAAACAATCGCCTCTGCCATCGTTGCAGCGACAGTTTCGAGTGTGAATCCCGCCACTCCCGCTCCAATTGCGGGAAAGGCAATTGAAGACAGCCCGAGCTCCCGCACCAGCCTCAGCGACCGACGCGTTACGTTAGCGACAATCTTGTCGTGGCTCAAAGCGCCCTCGCCGATTGTAACGGCATGAAATATGTATTTTGCCCGCATGGCGCCGGCGCCAGTGACGATCACGTCGCCAAGCCTCGCAGGAACCATCTTCGATATGTCGACGCAAATCTGTTCACCGGCTGCGCGTCGGACAGCTTCGGACACGCCTCCGCCCATGCTCAAGTCGGAGTCGTCAGAACTGACCACAACGTCGCAATCCGACGTTGTGATGTCGCCAAATTGCAATGAAAACGTAGACTTCCCAACGGGATACGTTCGCTGCGTTTGCATAACGTTCTCCCAGAGTTCTTGACATTATGGACTCTTTTGTTGACCTTTAAAAGCAGTCGACGAACTTACCCCTACCAGAAATCTAATACTGCCGTGTTTCGGACTATCAGACAGAGATTTGTCGCCATCTCCGATTTCATAACCCTTGGCTCAAGATCATCCGCACCCTACCGCGCCTGAAGCGTCGGGCCCGGCTGCGCGCGCACATAGTACCGCCGCCACATCCGCTTCGCGCCCTTGGCCAGCCGATCGAGATAGATGAACACCACCGGCGTCGTGTAGAGCGTCAGCGCCTGGCTCACGATGAGCCCGCCAACGATGGTGAGCCCAAGCGGCTGACGCAGCTCCGAGCCCTCGCCCGTGCCGAAGGCGAGCGGCAGCGCGCCGAAAATGGCGGCGAAAGTCGTCATCATGATCGGGCGGAAGCGCAAGAGGCAGGCCTGCTCGATCGCCTCGCGCGTGTCGAGCCCGCGCCGCTCGGCGTCGAGCGCGAAGTCCACCATCAGGATCGCGTTCTTCTTGACGATCCCGATGAGCAAAAGGACGCCGATCGCGGCGATGAGCGTGAACTGTTCGCCGAACAGAGAGAGCGCCAGCGCCGCGCCGACGCTCGCCGAGAACAAGGTCGAGAGAATCGTCAGCGGATGGATGAGGCTTTCGTAGAGAATGCCCAGCACGATGTAGATCGTGACCAGCGCTGCGCCGAACAGGAGCGGCATGCTGCCTTGCGACTGCTGATAGGTCGCCGCCGTTCCGGCGAAGGCGCCGCGCACCGTCGAAGGCATGCCGATGCGGTCGATCGCGTTGTCGATCTCGGTCTTGGCTTCGGAGAGCGACCGGCCGGGCGCAAGGTTGAACGAGATCGTGGAGGCCGCGAACAGCCCCTGATGATTGACGGTAAGCGGCGTGTGGCCCGGGTTGAATTTCGCGAAAGCCGAGAGCGGGACCATCGTCTCGAGCAAGGTCGAGACGGCCGCGCCGGACGATGCAGCCCCGCGGCCGCTCGCCGCGATCGAATTGGTCGCGAGGTTGCGCGCCGAATCGGCGGCGATCGTCGCCGCGGTGCTGGCTGCGCCCGTCTTGGATGAGAAAAGCCCCGCGGAAATGCCGGACTGCTGCGTGCCGGTCGGAACCGCGCCCGACTTGGACACGTAGATATGGTCGAGCGTGCGCGCGTCCTGCCAGTAGCGCGGCGCGACCTCCATCACGACATGATACTGGTTCATGGCGTTGTAGATGGTCGAGACCTGCCGCTGGCCGAAGGCGTCGTAGAGCGTGTTGTCGACGGCTCTGATTGTGAGCCCCAGGCGCATCGCCGCGTCACGGTCGATTGTCACGTCGGTCTCGAGCCCGCCCTGCTGCTGGTCCGAGTTGGCGTCCTTCAAGACGTCGCTGTTCGAGAGCGCCGCAGCCAGGAGCGGCGCCCATTTGTAAAGTTCGGCGGCGTCGTCGGAGAGCAGCGTATATTGGTAGGCCGCGTCGCTCTGCCGCCCGCCGGTTCTCAAGTCCGACACCGTGAACATATAGAGGCGCGCGCCGGCGACCTGGGCCAGCTTGTCTCTCAGGCGATTCACAACCCCGTCGGCGGTCGCCTTGCGCTGGGAGTAGGGCTTCAGCGAAATGTAGACGAAGCCGGAGTTGGTCTGCCGCCCGCCGGTGAAGCCGACGACGCTGTCGACGGCCGGGTCCTCCTGAACGATGGTCTGGAGCTCGGTCAGCTTCCCCCGCATCGATTGGAACGAGATGCTCTGGTCGCCCCGGATCGCGCCGACGATGAGGCCGGTGTCCTGCACGGGGAACAGGCCGTAAGTCATCTCGTAGCGGAACATGTAGTAGTTGAGCCCGACCGTCGCGAGGAGCGAGAGCATGACGAGGCCGGGTCGGCGCAGCGCGGCACGCAGTGTTCTGCCGTAGAAGGCCAGCATCCCTTCGAACACGCGTTCGGTCGCGCGATAGACGAGCCCGTGGCGCGCGACCCGCTCGCGCGGCAGGATGAGCGCGCACATCATCGGCGTCGTCGTCAGCGACACGACGAGCGAGATCATCACCGCGACCGACAGCGTCACCGCGAATTCGTTGAACAGGCGCCCGACGATCCCGCCGAAGAAGATGAGCGGCGCGAAGACCGCGATGAGCGACAGTGTGATTGAAAGGACGGTGAAGCCGACCTCATTGGCGCCGCGGATCGCCGCCTGGAGGCGCGGCATACCTTGCTCCAGGTAGCGCGAGATGTTCTCCAGCACCACGATGGCGTCGTCGACGACGAAGCCGGTCGAGATCGTCAGCGCCATCAGCGAGAGATTGTCGAGGCTGAAGCCGAGCAGATACATGATCCCGAACGAGCCGATGATGGAGGTCGGCACGGCGACGCTCGGAATGGCGGCCGCCCGCACGCTGCGCAGGAAGGCGAAGACGACGAGGATGACGAGCGCAACCGCAACGACGAGCGTCTTCTGCGTATCCGCCAACGACTGGCGGATTGTCTTCGACCTG
>DATJXI010000011.1:0-12141 GCA_035500275.1 Roseiarcus sp.
GACATCGAGCGGCTGTCCGTCCGGCCGCATAGCGCGGCGCGCGCCCCCAACCCGACCCCGGAGCCGATCCCGGCAAAAGGCGCCGCGGTCAAGGTGCAGATCGGCAAAGGCGAACTCGAAATCGCCAGCGCCGATGGGCAAAATGTCGTCATCGCGGCGAATAGCGGATACTCTTATTCCAAGGACGCCGGGACGACCTGGACCGCCACCGGCAAAACGGGCTGCCAACTGAGCAGCGTGAGACCATGCGACGGCGATCCCTCGCTCGCTGTCGGCAAAAGCGGCGCGGTTTATTACGCATGGATCGGAGGCACACAAAAAGTATCTCAAAACGACAGCGTATCGGTCTCGACCAACAACGGGCAAACCTTTGCTTTCGCGGGCAACGCGGCGACATGCCTGCAGACCGGTTCGAAGTGCTCGGTACCGGATCAGGAAAAAATCGCCGCCGACCGGTCCTGGCCGTCGTTTCTCGGCAAGGACCGCGTCTACAACGTATGGCGCGACCTCGTGAACAACCAGGTCCGTATTTCCTGCTCGCGGGATGGCGGGGCTACCTGGTCGGCCGGTCCAGGCGTCGGCCCTGGGACCATCGTCGCCGCCGGCGACTACGGACGCGTCACAGTTGGCGGGGATGCGGCGGTTTATGTCGCCTATGTCGATGGCGGCAACATGATGCTGCACAAATTCTCGAATTGCGACTGGGGCCTCGCGCCGCAAGCGGGATGGCCAGTCATGGTTTCCGCGTTCAACAAGATTTACTTTCCGGAGCCGGGTCTCGATCGTTGCTGTCCCCCAGGGATGTCAAACCCCAAAGTCGCCGTCGATGATGTCAATCCGCTCCATGTCTACTACGCTTTCGTGACGAATACGGACGCCACGAACGAGGACGTCATGGTCTTCGACTCGATGGATGGCGGCGCGACTTTTCCGCGGTCGGTCCGCGTCAACGCGGCGGTCGCGGCGCATCGCTTCATGCCGTGGATCTCTACCTATGGCGGCGTCGCGGTCCTCGGCTGGTACGATCGCCGCTACGCCTCCGCGAAACAGAACGATTTGACGCGCTATTTCGTTGGGGGCGCCGCCGTGCGCGGACCCCATTTGCAAAGGCTCGGGGAGATCGACGTATCCGGCATCGACGACAATCAATGCTCGCTTTGGCCGAAAGCCCCTAGTAAGAAGCGAGATTCGAGCTCCTGCTCCACCCAACCGCAGTTAGCCGGTGTCTGCGTTGTCACAGCAACCAATGTCAAAACAACCACGAGGTGCAATTTCAGGAAGTGTCGCAAGAACTCGAAGAACTGCGAATGCCCAAACGGGGATACTTGCCAGACCGACGGAAGCACGACGAAATACGGCGACTATAACGGCAACGCCGCCGCCGCGGGCCTGAGTTTCTCAGCCTGGACATCATCGACGCCGCCGGCGAGCGTCGGCGGGACGACCAAAAGTCTCCGCATCTACGCCTCGACGAATTTCGTGCCGTCCGACTTTTATGTGCGCGATTGGACGGCGACGCCCTCCTACTTCGACGATGGAACCCAGCCGTCGACGAATCCGGTCTACTGGGCGACCAGCGATGTGTGGAACCAGTCGACCAACGTGGCGAGCGCGCCGGGGCCGGATGGTTATGTGCGCGGCGATCCGCCAAGCCGCACCGGCTCGAACTACGCCTTCGCGCGCGTGTCGCGCCGCGCCCCCGCCGCCGCGTCGGCGCCCAATGCAACCGTCAAGGTCAACTTCTACGTGACGTATTTTGGCTTCAAGGCGCCCTATACCCCGCTCGGCCCCGAGACTGTGACCTTCGGCCCAAGCGACATGATGCTGACGACGCCCGCTCATGCTTGGAGCATCCCGGCTGGTTCGCCGTCGCCTCTCAGCCTCGCTGTGGAGATCGAGGCGCCGGACGGCGACGATTTCTCGCAGCCTAGCCTGGGGAGCCGCTCGAAAATTCCCATCATCGATTACTTCACGCCCGATAACAACAAGGCGAAGCGCACCCTGCGAGAAACGGTTGGCGCGAGCGCCAGCAGCGAGGTCGTTCCTCGGCAATGAGGGGCGGGGAAGGCGTTCGATCTAAAGCGGCTTGCCGCCGCCGTTAAAGCCAAGGACAAGGAAGCCGCCATCGCCGCACCGATCGTCTTCACTCGACGCAACTCTGACGCTCACTATACGCAATCGCGGGATTCACCCGACTAAACTGACGATGGGGACCCCGGTGAGCGAGGCAGATGCCGGGTTAACTGGGTGAACACGCTGCCTTAATGGGCGGCGAACGCCCGGAAGCGTCTCTGTCGGTGAGGACACAATGAAGCGCGCCGCCTTGCGATACCAAACCCGTTTGCGCAGGATCGCCTCAATGCGGCGCGTCGAGCGTCGCTCGGAGGAACGCTCATGCTTCTGCCAACGACCCTCGTCGGCTCCTACGCGCAGCCGGAATGGCTCATCGACCGCACGAAACTCGCCGGACGCTTTCCGCCGCGCGTGCGGGCGAAGGAGCTTTGGCGCATCCCCGAGCCGTTTCTCGCGGAGGCGCAGGACGACGCCACCGTCGTCGCCATCAAGCTGCAGGAGGAGGCCGGGCTCGACATCATCACCGACGGCGAAATCCGCCGCGAGAGCTATTCGAACCGCTTCGCGACCGCGCTCGAGGGCGTCGACCATCGACAATCCCGGCGTCGCGCTCGACCGCTCGGGGCATCCCAATCCGGTTCCGCGCATCGCGGGCAAAATCCGCCGCAAGCACGCCGTCGAGGTCGAGGACCTGAAGTTCCTGCGCCGCCATACGGCGCGCCAAGTGAAGATGACCGTGCCCGGCCCCTTCACCATGAGCCAGCAGGCGCAGAACGACTTCTATCCCTCGCCCGCCGACGCGGCGATGGACTACGCCGAGGCCGTCAACGCCGAGATCAAGGATCTGTTCGCGGCGGGCGCCGACATCGTCCAGATCGACGAGCCCTACATGCAGGCGCGACCGAAGGCGGCGGAAGAATATGGCCTCGCCGCGCTCAACCGCGCGCTCGAGGGGGTGAGCGGCGCGACGGCTGTGCATATCTGTTTCGGCTACGCCGCCATCATCCATGAGCGTCCCAGCGCCTATTCATTCCTCTCGCAACTCAAGGGCTGCCGTTGCCGGCAGATCTCGATCGAGACCGCGCAGTCGAAGCTCGATTGCTCGGTCCTCAAGGATTTGCCGGACCAGAAAATCATCTTAGGGGTGCTCGACCTTTCGACGCCGGAGGTCGAGACGCCGGAGACGGTCGTCGCGCGCATCAAGCGCGCGCTCGCTTACCGCAAGCCGGAGGACATCATCATCGCCCCGGACTGCGGCCTCAAATACCTCCCGCGCGACTCCGCCTTCGGCAAAATGAAGGCGATGGTGGAGGGTGCGCGGATCGTGCGGGCGGAGCTGGGGGAGGCCTAGGCGACCAGGTCGGACTCTCGGCCAAGAACCTCCAATTGGCCGCTGAGCGCCTTGCAATCGCCGTGAGCAGCCGCCATTTTGCTCCTCGCGCCCTGCGAGAGCCTTGATGTCCGTCGAAACCCCTGCCGCGCCGATCCACCGCTCGCTCGCGGCGCGCCTGCGCTCGTGGTTCTTGACCGGCCTCGTCGTGTTCGGCCCCGTGGCGGTGACCGCCTATATCGTCTGGTGGGTCGTCGACACGGTCGACAACTGGGTGAAGCCGTGGTTGCCGGCGGGCGTCGTGCCGGACAGTTATCTACCGTTCCACGTGCCGGGCTTCGGCCTCCTCGCCGCGCTGGTCGGTCTGACGGCTCTCGGCTTCCTCACCGCCACCCTTATCGGACGCACGCTCCTCACTTTCTCCGACGCGATGCTGGACCGGATGCCGTTCGTGCGCGGCGTCTACAAGGGCCTCAAGCAAGTCTTCGAAACGGTGTTCACCCAATCGGGGAGCCAGTTCCGCAAGGTCGGTCTGGTCGAGTTTCCGGCAAAAGGCAGCTGGTCGATCGTATTCATCTCGTCGTCGCCGGGAGAGGTCGTGACGAGCGCGCTGCCCGGCGAGAAGCCGATGGTGTCCGTATTCATGCCCTGCACGCCGAACCCAACGACGGGCTTCTTCTTCTACATCGCGGCCGACGACGTCATCGAACTGCCGATCACGGCCGACGAGGCGGCCAAGCTCATCATGTCCGCGGGCCTCATCCAGCCGGCCGGGCAGGCGGGCTCGGCGGGGCAGGCGGCTCTCGCCGCGATGGCGGAAGCGGCCCGGCTCGAAAAGCTCCAGGCGGGGTAAACCTAAGGGAGACATTCTTCTCTCTTTAGGCGCAAAAGCTGTGCTAATGAGGCCGCCAGCCCGAAAACCGGCTCAGTCGCGCGGGGGCGCTGGCGACCCGGAGAAGCGAACACAGGATTGTCATGGCGCAACTGCCAAAATTCGATCTCGAAGACCTCAAGCGCAGGATGCAGGCCGCGCACGCGGCCCTCAAGCACGAGCTCGGCGGATTGCGCACGGGACGCGCGAGCGCGAGCCTGCTTGAGCCCGTGCATGTGGAGGCCTACGGCCAGCGCATGCCGATCAATCAAGTCGCCACGATCAGCGTGCCGGAGCCGCGCGCGCTCTCTGTCTCGGTCTGGGACAAGGCGATGGTGCACGCCGTGGACAAGGCGATTCGCGACGCGAACCTCGGCCTGAGCCCCACCGTCGAAGGAACGATTCTGCGCATCCGCATCCCCGAACTTAACGAGCAACGCCGCAAGGAAATGGTGAAAATCGCCCACAAATATACCGAAGAGGCGCGCGTCGCCGTCCGCCACGTGCGGCGCGACGGGCTCGACGTCTTGAAGCGGCTTCTGAAGGACCACGCGATCAGCGAGGACGACGAGAAGCACCACGAGGCCGAGGTGCAGAAGGCGACGGATCAGGCCATCAAGGAGATCGACGCGTCGCTGGCTGCGAAGGAAAAGGAAATTATGCAGGTCTGATCCCTTCCTTCGCTGGGGCGCTCCCGCATGCCGTTTCCTCGTCACTCTCCGCGACTGAATCCGCCGCCCGCTCACGTCGCCATCATTATGGACGGCAACGGGCGCTGGGCTAAGGCGAGAGGGTTGCCGCGCTTCGAGGGGCACCGCCAGGGGGTCGAGGCGGTTCGCCGGGCCGTCCGCTCCGCCATCGCCCACGGCGTGCGCTATCTCACGATTTACAGTTTCTCGTCCGAGAACTGGCGGCGGCCGCCGGACGAAGTGGCGATGCTGATGGGGCTGCTCAAGCGTTTTATCCGCAACGACCTCGCTGATCTGCACAAGAACGGCGTAAGAGTCCGGGTCATCGGCCGCCGGGAGAACTTGTCGCCCGACATTGCGGCGCTGCTTGTCGAGGCGGAGCAGCTGACGCGGAAGAACGAGGGGCTCGCATTGACCGTCGCCTTCAACTATGGCGCGCGTCAGGAGATAGCGGAGGCGGCGCGCCGTCTCGCGGCGGAAGTCCGCGACGGCCGCCTCGATCCCGATACGATCGGGGTCGAGGAAATCGCCGCCCGGCTCGACACAGCCGGTCTCCCGGACCCCGACCTCATCATTCGCACGTCGGGCGAAATGCGGCTGTCGAACTTCCTGCTTTGGCAATGCGCCTACGCCGAGCTTGTATTCTTGCCCATTCTGTGGCCCGATTTCGATGACGCCGCGTTTGTATCCGCGCTCGATGAATATGCGGCGCGCGAGCGGCGCTTCGGCGCCGTCCCCGAGCCCGCCGCCGTCATGTCGGCTTCGTGAGGTCGCTTGAATGGCCTTAGATGATGAGGCCGCGAGGCGCGACGCCGCCTCCCGCGGCGCAGGCTCGCCTTTCGGTTCGGACCTCTGGCCGCGCGTCGCGCTCGGCGTCGTCATGGCGCTCGCGGCGTTTGCCGCCGCCTGGGCCGGCGGATTCGTCTTTGTCGCGTTCTGGTGGCTCGCCTCGCTCGTGGTGCTCTGGGAATGGGAGCGGCTGGTCAGCAGCGAGCGGCTTGCCAAGCGCGTGGCGGTTGGCGCAGTCGCGGCCGCCGCCGCGGCGCTGTTCGCCCTGCACGAGGAGGTTATCTGGGCGACTGCGGCGGCGACCCTCGGCGCTGTGGCCGTGGGCTGGGTCGCCAAACCGCCGGCCCGTGGCTGGGCCGGGGCGGGATCGCTCTACGCCAGCGCCCTCGTCGCCAGCCTCGGACTTTTGCGGGCGAGCCCGAGTTACGGCCTGCCGGCCATTCTCTGGCTCTACGCCGTCGTCTGGGGCGTCGATATCGCCGCCTATTTCGCCGGGCGGTCCATCGGCGGGCCAAAGCTCTGGCCGCGGGTGTCGCCGGCTAAGACCTGGTCGGGCGCCGTTATCGGGGCGCTCGCCGGCGCGACGCTCGGCCTCCTTTTGGCGCCTTGGACGAACCGGATCGATCGACTGTTCTGGCTGGGCCTCGCCGCGGCGGCGGTCGCGGAGCTCGGCGACCTGTTCGAATCCGCGCTCAAGCGTCGCTTTAAGGTCAAGGACGCAAGCGGCCTCGTTCCGGGCCATGGCGGCCTCATGGACCGGCTCGACTCCTTTCTCGCCGCATCGGTGTTCGCCGCGGTCGTCGCGACCATCAACACGCGTGGTTCGTTCATTGCAAGCGGCCTCTTCCAATGGTGACCGCGCACAAAATGGCGCCGGCCGCTCTGGCGCGGCCTCAGCGCGCCGCGGCGCGCAACGCCAGGCCGAAGCGGCTTGCGATCCTCGGCGCCACCGGCTCGATCGGCGGCTCCTGCGCGCGCGTGATCGCCGAATCCAAGGGAAAATTCGAGGTCGCCTCGGTCGCCGCCGGGCGCGACGGCAAGGCTTTGGCGCGCTGCGCCATCGAACTCGGCGCGGAATTCGCGGCCGTCGCCGACCCCGTCGGCTACCACGACCTCCGGGAGGGGCTTGCGGGCTCGGGCGTCGAAGCGGCGGCGGGCCCAGAAGCGGTGCGCGAAGCGGCGCTGCGACCGGCTGATCTCGTGGTCTCGGCGATCGTCGGCGCCGCGGGCCTCGCCCCGACCTTCGCCGCCATCGCGGCGGGGCGGACGGTCGCGCTCGCCAACAAGGAGACGCTCGTCTGCGCAGGCGCGGCGGTGATGGAGGCGGCGCGGCGCGCCAAGTCTCTGCTCTTGCCCATGGATTCCGAGCACAACGCGCTCTTCCAGGCGATCGGGGCGCGCGACCCGCAAAGCATCGTCGCCATGACCATCACCGCCTCGGGCGGCCCGTTCCGGGAATGGAGCGCCGAGCGCATCGCCGCGGCGACGCGCGAAGAGGCGCTCGCCCATCCCAACTGGGTGATGGGACCGAAGGTGACGATCGATTCCGCCGGGCTCATGAATAAGGGGCTCGAACTCATCGAGGCGCATTTCCTGTTCGGCGTCCCGCCGGAAAAGCTCGACGTCGTCGTCCACCCGCAGTCGATCGTGCACGGGCTCATCGCCTTCGCCGACGGATCGCTCATCGCCGGCATGGCTTCCCCCGACATGCGCACGCCGATCGCCCATTGCCTGGGCTATCCCGACCGGATCGCTTCGGGCGTCCGCCCGCCCGACCTCGCGGCGCTCGGCCGCCTGACGTTCGAGCGCGCCGACCTTGCGCGCTTTCCGGCGCTCGGCCTCGCTATCGACGCCCTTAAGGCCAGCGGCGGCGCCCCGACCGCGCTCAACGCAGCAAACGAGGCGGCGGTGGCCGCCTTCCTCGACCGCCGCATCGGTTTCGGCGACATCGCGCGCCTCGTCGCCCAAACTCTCGTTATGATGGAGAGCGCGGGCGAACTCTTCGCACCGCGCGACGTCGCGCAGGCCCTGTCAATTCACCATATCGCCGGCGAACGGATCCGGCGCCTATTGGCGTAACGGCAGGCGTCCTGTTACTCTTCGGCGGCCAAAGGCGCGGAGGCCGAAAGCGCGACTCGAACCGGCTGGCCGGAGCTATTGATGGCACTGACAAATTTGATTTCTGAACTGCTGGCTTGGCTGGGCTGGTACGTCATCCCGTTCGTGCTGATTCTCAGCGCCATCGTGGCTATCCACGAGCTCGGGCACTATGTGGTCGGCCGCTGGTGCGGAGTCAAAATCGACGTTTTCTCGCTTGGGTTCGGCCCTGAGCTCTACGCGCGAATCGATTCGCATGGCACGCGGTGGCGTATCGGGGCGCTTCCGCTCGGCGGCTACGTCAAGTTCCACGGCGACGCGAACGCCGCCAGCGTGCCGAACGGCAGTTTTCTCGCGCCAGGCGTGGACCGCCCGCTAACGCTTGCAGCCCAGCCGCTGCCCAATCGAGCCGCAATCGTGCTCGCGGGACCGGCAGCCAATTTCCTGCTCGCTTTCGTGATTTTCACCGGCATGTTCCTCGCGTTCGGCCGCATCGAGCATATGGCGCGCATCGGGCGGGTCGAGCCGAACAGCCCCGCCGCGGCGGCGGGCTTCCAGCCTGGGGACCTCGTGAAATCGATCGACGGCGACCCGATCGTCAGCTTCGAAGGACTGCAGGAAGCGACGCTTATGAGCACCGGCCTGCCGATGAATTTCGTGATCGAACGAGGCGCGAAGGACGTGAGCCTTACGGCGACGCCGAAGGTCACCGTGGTCGATCAGGGGGTTTTCGGCAAGCGGCGCATGGGCCACCTGGGGCTTGCCTCCTCGAGTGACCCCAAGGATGTGAGGATGATACGCTGCTCTTTGCCGACCTGCGCGGCCTGGGGGATCGGCCAGGAGTGGTTCATCGTCAAGGCCACGAGCGCCTACATCGTTGGCCTGTTCGCCGGGCGGGAGTCGCCCGATCAGGTCTCGGGCCTCATCGGCGCCGCGCAAATGGCGGGCGAGATGGCCAAGATCAGCCTGTGGGAGCTGTTTGGCCTCGCAGCGTGGTTTTCGGTGTCGGTCGGCTTCATGAATCTGTTGCCGGTCCCGCTGCTCGACGGCGGCCACCTCGTCTTCTACGCGTGCGAGGCGGTTCTGGGGCGGCCTTTAAGCGAGAGAATGCAGGAAATTGGCCTCAGGATCGGGATTGCGCTGGTGGCGCTGTTGCTCGTGTTCACCACCTCGCACGACATCCTGCGGTTGTTCTCCCGCAGCTATTAACTGAACCTCGACCATGTTTCCGTGTCCTCCCGGCAACGCCGTCGGGAAATGGCGCCGTGTTGGCCAATCACGGGTTGCGGGAGCGGCTGAAAATTGCAATAGCCCGTTAACCGCCTTCGTCTCCATCTGGAGGGGGCGGCGCGCTTACGGTGGAAAAGCGACGGGCGGCGGGGACCGCGGCCGGGTGAACAAGCTCAGCGGGGCGGGCGATCGCTTCGCCGCTCGGGCGCGAAGAGGGACTGTTGGCCATATGCGTTGGATTCGCGGTTTCTTCGGCGTTCTGATTGTGGCGGCGGCCCTGATTGCGGGCGCGTTTGCATCGACGGCGTCGGCGGAAGCGCAGCAGATCGTGGTCGAAGGCGCCAACATCGACCCGTCCACGCTCAAGCCTTACTTCACTGGAACCAGCCCCGCCGCGATCGAGCGCGGCGTCGAGGACCTCAAGGCCACCGGCCTTTACTCGTCGGTCAGCGCCCGCGCGGTGGACGGCAAGATCGTCGTCTCGCTCCAAGGCGGATCCCAGATCATCAATCGCGTCGTCTTCGAGGGAAATCGGACGATCCAGAAGGACCAGCTCGAGGTCGAAGTCCAGTCGAAGCCGCGCACCGCCTACAACGAGGCGACGGCGGAGGCCGACGTCGGCCGGATCAAGGAGGCCTACAAGAAATACGGCCGCAATGAAGCCAAAGTGACGAAGCGGCTTGTCTCGCTGCCGAACGGACGGGTGGACCTCGTTTTCACCATCGACGAAGGCGGCAAGACCGGCATCCGCGAAATCCGCTTCGTCGGCAACCACGCCGTGTCGAGCTGGCGTCTGCGCAACATCATGCAGACGAGCACGATGAACCTTTTGTCCTGGTTCAAGAGCACGGACGTCTACGATCCCGACCGGCTCGCTTCCGACGAGGAGGCGATCCGCCGCTACTACATGAAGAACGGCTACGCGGACTTCCGCATCACCAACACCGAAGTGACCTACCAGCCGGAGCCGCCGGGCTACGTCATCACGATCACGCTCGAGGAAGGGCCGCAGTACCATGTCTCGAGCGTCACGGTGGACTCGCACATTCCGCAGGTGAACGGACCGGCTCTTGTCGGCTTGGTGCAGTTGCGCCCCGGCGACACCTACGATGCGGGCGCGGTGGACAAGTCGGTCTATGCGATCACGCGCGCTGTCGCCAGCCAGGGCTACGCCTTCTCCGAGGTGCGGCCGCATGGCGAGCGCGACACAATGAACCACACCATCGCGCTGCAGTTCTCGGTCGACAACGGCCCGAAAGTCTACATCGAGCGCATCGACATCGTCGGCAACACCCGCACCCGTGACTACGTCATCCGCCGGGAGTTCGACATCGGCGAAGGCGACCCCTACAATCACGTTCTCGTTGAACAGGCCGAACGTCGTCTGAACGGTCTCGGCTATTTCAAGAAGGTGCACATCACGAACCGACCCGGTTCGGCGCCTGACCGCGTCATCGTCGTTGTCGACGTTGAGGACCAGCCGACCGGATCGATCAGCCTCAGCGGCGGCTATTCGACGACCCAGGGCTTCCTGGCGGAGGTCGCCTACACCGAGACGAACTTCCTCGGCCGCGGCCAGTATGTGCGCCTGAGCGTCTCGGAGGGCCAGTACAGCCGCGGCTGGAAGGCTTCGTTCACCGAGCCTTATTTCTTCGGCCAACGGCTGGCGGCGGGATTCGACCTCTACCACCAGGCCAACCTGCAGAACCGCTACGCGCTTTACGAGAGCTGGACGACCGGCGGGACCCTCCGGCTCGGCATCCCGATCACCGACGAGCTGACGTTCCAGCCCAACTACTCCCTCTATCAGTCGAAGATCACGATCCCCAACACGGCGTCGCAGCCCTATGACGACTGCTCCGGACCCAATCAGCCGTGGTACCCCGGAGGGTATGCGATACCGGTGACGCCGACGCTCTACGTCAACTGCCTGTCCAACGGCGAAGCGCCGGTGGAAATCAAGCAGGCGGCGGCGGAGGGCGCTCCCGTTACGTCGCTCCTCGGGTTCTCGATCCTCTACAACACCCTCGACAACCCGAAGGACCCGACCTCAGGCTGGTTTGCAAACTACAAGCAGGATTTCGCGGGCGTCGGCGGCCAGTCGCAGTTCATCCGCGAGACGTTCGACGCGCGCTGGTATCACCCCATCACCGAGGACTTCATCGGGCAGGTCCATCTGCAGGCCGGCCAGATCAACGGTTTCGGCTCGAAGTCTCTGGAGATCATCAACAACTTCGTTATGGGGCCGACGCTGGTGCGTGGCTTCGCGCCCGCCGGCATCGGTCCGCGGGACATAACGACCCTATACAACGTTCAGGGTTCGGCGCTCGGCGGCACGACCTACTACGGCGCATCGGCCGAAGTGCAGTTCCCGATCTTCGGAGTGCCGAAGGAAATCGGCCTCAAGGGCGCCGTATTCGCCGACGCAGGCAACGTCCTCGGCTATTCGGGGCAGACGAATTTCTCGAGCTTCCTCGGCTACGTGTATTGCCCGGCGCCGAATACGCTTCCCATCACCCAGCCGAGTTGCGCGAGGGTTTGGGACCCAAATACGATCCGCACTTCGGTCGGCGCCAGCCTCATCTGGGCGTCGCCGATGGGGCCGATCCGGTTTGACTTTGCGTTTCCTCTGACCAAGGGCAAGTACGACCAGACGCAGGTCTTCAATTTCTCGGGCGGTGCGACCTTCTAGTCGCCGCCGGTCCGACTGGCCAATATGAGGGGCGCGCCGCCGGCGCGCCCCTCGTCGCATTCGACGGAACGCTTTTCTTGGCGAAGATTCGCTTTTTCCCGCCGAGTTCGGCGCCTTCGCTCGCCGAAGTCGCGGCCTGGTGCGGGGCCGCCTTGGCCTCGGAGGACGATGCGGCCCGGATGGTCACGGATGTGGCGCCGCTCGACGAGGCCGGCCCGGGGGACCTGACCTTCCTCGACAATCCGAAGTACCTCGACGACCTCAAGGCGACGCGCGCCGCGGCCGCGCTCGTGGCTCGGCGCTACGCCGCCCAAGCGCCCCCCTGGTGCGCCGTTCTCGTCACGCCGGAGCCCTACCGCGCGATGGCGAC
>DATJXI010000012.1:0-16524 GCA_035500275.1 Roseiarcus sp.
AGCGGTCGCCGCCATCGACGATGACGCCGAGCGCGACGGGACCGAAGCTGACCGTCCAGCCGGCGGCGTCCTCGGCGAGGCCGACCGGCTCGCCGGCGCGCGCGCAATTGCGCGCAATTGATGGAGACGGGCTTGCCCCGCCGTTTGATTTCGCCATTCGCGCGCGCGGCGTCGGACCTCCGGGTCGACCGGATCTTTCGGCTCGCGCGACACGCCGTCCCAGCGCCGGGCGCTGCTCATTCTAGAGGCGTTGATAGAGGCGTTGGACGGCGCGGAAGCGATCGCGCGGCTCGCGCCGGGTCCTGGCCGGCGGCGTGGCGGCGCCCCGCAACAAAGGTCAGACGCATGCGCTCATGCCGTCCGTTCCGCTGCGGCTTGCCGGGAGCGATCCGCTCCGGCGCGACCCCGGCCTTGATCGCCAGAACCGAAAGGCGCGACCGCCCGCCGACCCCCGTGGAGGCGAACGGCGGGCCGTTGTCGGAGCGAAGCCGGACCGGCCGGCCGAACAAACCCTCGACGCCCGCCTTGCCGATCGCGCGCACGCCATTCGCAGCCCGTTTTCCGGCTCACCCCGAACCGCCGGCGAAGAGCCGCAAACGGTTCCTCGCGCTTCTCGGCCGCAATCATAAAACCCATCCGCTCATCCACCGCGCAGGTCTCCCTCCATCCACTGGGCAAGGCCCTTCTCGCCGATCCGTAGACCGGTCACCCATGTCGTCGGTCCATTCTGTCACCCATGTCGCCGGTCAGGACCCCCCTGACCCTTCCCCACAAGGGGGGAGGGGATTCCGGGGGTCCTTACGAGCTTGGTTTGGAGCGCCCCGCGCCGCGTGGTAGAATAAGGGTCTACGGGGCGCCAAATCGGCGCGGCCGCGGAGGACGCTTCGCCCGCGTCACATCGGGTTTTTCGCCAATCATGGACACGCCGAACCCAGAACGCCGCCTCGCCGCCATCGTCGCGGCAGACGTGGTCGGCTACTCGCGCCTGATGGAGGTGGACGAGGCGGGGACGCTCGCGCGGCTCAAAACCATCCGCATGGAGGTCATCGACCCGGCCATTGCGAAGTGCAAGGGCCGCGTCATCAAGACGACCGGCGACGGCATCTTGGTCGAGTTCCAGAGCGTCACCGAGGCTTTGCGCTGCGTGGTCGATTTCCAGGAGCGCATGGCGCGGCGCAACCGCGACATGCCGGCCTCGCGCGCGCTGCTCTACCGCATCGGCGTCAATCTCGGCGACGTCATCGTCGAAGACGGCGACATTTTCGGCGACGGGGTCAATGTCGCGGCGCGGCTCGAATCCGTCGCCGAGCCGGGCGGAATTTGCATCGCGTCGGCGGTGCGCGACCAGGTCGGCGACCGGCTCGATGTCGATTACGTCGATCTCGGCGAGCAGCAGGTCAAGAACATCAACCGGCCGATCCGCGCCTACAAGGTAATCCCAGCCGGGCTTCGCGCCGTTCGCGGCGAAGCGCCGGCCGAGACGCCGGTCGCGCCGAATGAGAGCGCGAAGAAGCCAGGCATCGCCGTCTTGCCCTTCGTCAACATGAGCGGCGATCCGGAGCAGGAATTCTTCGCCGACGGGCTCACCGAAGACATCATCACCGAACTGTCGCGGTTCCGGCAGCTGCTCGTCATCTCGCGCAACGCCGTGTTCGTCCACAAGGGAAAGCCCATCAAGGCCCAGGAGATCGCGCGCGAGTTCGGCGTCGAATACATCGTCGAGGGGAGCGTGCGCAAAGCGGGCGGGCGCGTGCGCGTCACCGTCCAGCTCATTGACGGCGAGACGGAAACGCATGTCTGGGCGGAAAAGTACGACCGCAAGCTCGAGGACATTTTCGAGATTCAGGACGAAGTCACGTCCTCCATCGCCGCAACCCTGTTCGGCCGGGTGGAGGCGGCGCGCCACCGCCGGGTCCAGCGCAAGACGACGGAGAACATGGCGGCCTACGAATATGTGCTCGCCGGCAAGGTCCTGCATCACG
The DNA here is from genome assembly GCA_035500275.1 of Roseiarcus sp. Taxonomy (GTDB): domain Bacteria; phylum Pseudomonadota; class Alphaproteobacteria; order Rhizobiales; family Beijerinckiaceae; genus Roseiarcus. The sequence continues at coordinate 1,983 of DATJXI010000012.1, forward strand.
CCTCGAAACGCGACTGCAACGCGGAGGCGTCGCGCTATCTCGAGCGGGCCATCTCGCTCGACACGAACTACGCGCACGCCCACGCATGGAAGGCCTGCGTGACAGGCCAAGCCTACACGCACGGCTGGTGCGAGGACAAAAAGGCGGCCGAGCAGACGATCATCGACGAATTGCAGATCGCGCTCGCGCTCGACGACAACGACGCCGACGTGCACCGAATTCTCGCCGCCGTGAACCTAGCCTTCAACGAGCACGACAAGGCGATCTACCATCAGGAAAGGGCCCTCAGCCTCAACCCGAACAGCGATCTCATTGTCGTCCAGCAAGGCGAGATTTTGACCTGGCTCGGGCGGCCCGAGGAGGGGATCGAGTGGATTCGCCGGGCGATGCGGCTCAATCCCTATCACCCCGAGCGGTTCTGGAGCCATCTCGGCCGGGCGCAGTACGGCGCCAAACTCTATGGCGACGCCATCGCCTCGTTCAGCAAGCTGACCGCGCCCGATTATGCCCACCACGCCTCCCTGGCCGCCGCGACGGCGCAGGTCGGCGACAAGGTCGCGGCCGGCGCGCACGCCCGAGAGGTCCTGATGCTGGAGCCCGAGTTCACCGCCAAGGCGTTCCTCGACACGATGCATTATCGCCAGCGGGCCGACGCCGAGCACCTGCGCGAGGGCTTATTGAAGGCGGGGCTGCCGGAGTAGGTGCTGAAGGCGAAAAAGAAAGGGCCGCCCGGAAATCGCCGACCCGCGGGTGATTCGGTCTGCGGCGCCCTTCGCCGCGGCCCGCCATTTTGTGCGGCGACGCCGTGGGGCGACCGGCGCGAGACGTTCAGCGCGATCGTCCGACCCGGATTCCCATCTCGTCGACATGACCGGCGAGACTTGGACAAGGCGTTTGCGCGCGTTCGTCGAGAGCGTCTTCGGCGTCACAACCCGTCAAGAGGCGATGAGGCGCCCGCGCGTCGCACCGAAGCTGACGGAGTTCACAAATCGCCCGTCTGCGGCGTCCTAACGGTTCAGCCAAAGCCGGCTTGAGGCGCTTTTCGCCGTTCAGTGCAGCGCCAAAGTGGAGAATTGCTCGAATTTGCCGTTACAACCTGATCCTTCAGACTAGTATTGGGGCTCGTCCAATTCTCCATCGATAACAAGATAACGGCTCGCGCGCCGCCTCTGGCGACTTTCCGCGCGGAACATGGCATATAGAACCAGCAGAACGCCGGAGAGGAACCCGGCCAGGAAGGTGATAACTGAAGTCATTTGCCTGAGCAATAGCCTGGGTTCGAGCTCTAGGCTCCGGAGGTTTCATCAATATGCTTCCTTGCCCAGGCGGCAACTAACAGATGTGCGGAGACGCGGTCGGCTGGACGGATTTCCGTCCTGGCGGTTGACGTCTTTGGCGACAACACCGTCACGCTGTCGAAGATCAACGGCGTCGGGGTCCCGGAGGCCAAGCTTCTTCCCGAGTTATGTGGCCGGGTCGCCGCCTGACGTGAGAATGGCTCTCGAACATGCGCGGGAGGGGAATCCGAGGCCGGCCAAGCCAGATCGAGTTCGGGCTCGACGTAGTCAACTGGCTGATTCACCCGCAAATGCGCCGACTCCCCGGAGCCAAAAGCTGCGACACTCGACGCAATCCGAGCGTCCGCTTCCGCGCTTCAATAGCACTCGGCAGCCGGTCATAGGCGGCAACCCGTCCCCTCAGTTCATCCCCAGCGCCGCGAGATAGAGGTCGAGAATCGTCTCCTCCTCCATCCGCTTGTCGCGGTCCTGTTTTCTCAGCGACACGATCTTGCGCATGATCTTGATGTCGAAGCCGTTGGCCTTGGCTTCCCCATAGACGTCCTTGACGTCGTCGGAGAGCGCCTTTCTCTCCTCCTCGAGCCGCTCGATGCGCTCGATGAACGAGCGCAGGTGTCCCGCGTTCACCTCTTCGGTTCCCGGAGCTTGCTCCACTTTCCGCGCCGCTTCCGCCATGGCCTTTTTCCCTTAAGCTCGTCGAAAGGCGCGAGGGATGGCCTCGCGCCGGCGCGCCGTCAAGCCGAGGGTGGGGGAAAGGCTGGGGACAGCAACGCTTTCGCCCGAGTTCTCCTTCGCGCCACAATTCAAGGCCAAATGCTGCCGGTGGCGCGCGAGTCGCGACTGCTGTAAAGAGCCGCTTCGGCCGTATGTGGCGGGGATTCGTGCAACTGATCGAGTTCGTTTTGATGGGGAAAAAAAGGATGCGCGCCGGCTGGCCGCTGTTGGCCGCCGCGCTTGCCGCGATCGCGATCGGCGCCTCGGCCTGCTCGATGATCGATCAGTTCAATCCATTCGGCGCGGAAAAGTACCATATGGAGATCGTGCCGGACACGCCGGCCAGCAAGACCTACGACCTGGGCCTGGAGAAATTGGCGAACGGGTCGCCGCAGGAGGCGGCCAAGAAATTCACCGATCTCGGGAAGCAATATCCTGGCTCCGACTGGGCCCGCAAAGGCCTTCTCATGCAGACCTACGCCGAGTACCAGGCGGGGAGTTTCACCGACGCCGAAACCGCAGCCGAACGCTATCTCAAGGAATATCCGAACTCGCCCGACGCTCCTTATGTCATGTATCTGCAGGCCAACTCCTATTACGGGCAGATACCGGACATCTCCCGCGACCAGGAGTCCGCGACCAAGGCGCTTGCGACGTTCCAGGCGCTCGTCCAGAAATATCCGCAGTCCGAATATGTCGAGGACTCGAAGTTCAAGATCCAGGTGACGGAGGACCAGCTCGCGGGGAAGGAAATGTCGATCGGCCGGTTCTATCTCAACCGGCACAATTACACGGCGGCCATCAACCGCTTCCGCAACGTGCTGCAATATTACCAGACGACCCGGCACGCCGAGGAGGCGCTTTATCGGCTCGTCGAGGCTTATCTCGCGCTTGGCGTCAACGACGAGGCGCAGACGGCGGCGGCGGTCCTCGGGCACAATTTCCCGGACAGCCAATGGTACAAGGACGCCTACGCCCTTCTGAAGGGCCGGGGCCTCTCGCCGAAGCAAAACGCGGATTCGTGGATATCGAAGATCTATCACGTCGTCGTGCCATCCTGACGGGGCGTTTTTCTTGCTGGCGCGCCTCTCCATTCGCGATGTGGTGCTGATCGATCAGCTGGACCTCGAATTCTCCTCCGGCCTCACGATCCTCAGCGGCGAAACCGGGGCGGGCAAATCGATCCTGCTGGACGCCCTTGCGCTGGCGCTGGGCGCGCGTGGCGACGGCGGCCTCGTTCGCCACGGCGAGGCGCAGGGGCAAGTCGTCGCGACTTTCGACCTGCCGCCCGGCCACGCCGCGCACGCCCTCCTCGAAGGGCAGGACATCCAGATCGGCGACGAACTCATCCTCCGGCGGCTCCAGCTCGCTGACGGGCGCACGCGCGCCTACGTCAACGACCAGAGCGTGAGCGCGCAGGCCTTGCGGTCGCTCGCCTCGGCTTTGGTCGAGATTCACGGCCAGCACGACGAGCGGGCGCTGACCGATTCCGCCACTCACCGCGCCCTGGTGGACGCCTACGGCGGCCTCGGCTCGCTCGCGCAAGCGACGGAGGAGGCCTATGCTGCGCTGCGCGACGGCGAGCGCCTGCTCGAGGCCGAGCGGGCGCGGGTCGCCGCGGCGGAGGCGGAGGCCGACTTCGCAGCCCATGCGCACGAGGAATTGTCGCGCCTCGCCGTCGAGCCCGGCGAGGAGGAGACGCTCGCCGCCCGCCGGCAGGCGATGTTGCAGGGCGAGAAGGTGATCGCCGACATCAAGGACGCGCGCAATCATCTGGCCGGGGACGCCGCGATCCTGCCGATGCTGGTTTCGCTCTCGCGACGGCTGCAGCGCCGCCTGCCGCAGGCGCCGGATCTCATCGAGCCGACGCTGAAAGCGCTCGACGATGCGATCGAGGCGGTGGACGGCGCGGCCCGGGCGGTCGAGCAGGCGATCGAGGCGAGCGCCATCGACCCGAACGAGCTCGAACGCTGCGAGGAGCGGCTCTTTGCGCTGAGGGCCATGGGCCGGAAATACGGCGTGCCGATCGATCAGCTGCCCGAGGTTGCGCAAAAATACGCCGACGACATCGCCGCGCTGGACGCCGGCCGCAACGAGGTCGCTCGCCTGGAGGCGACGCTGGCCGAGGCCAAGGCGGCCTACGCCACCGCGGCGGAGAGGCTCAGCCTGGCGCGGGCGAAAAGCGCCCGCGAGCTTGAAAAGGCGGTCAAGAAGGAGCTTGCGCCCCTGAAACTTGAGCGCGCCGAATTTGCGGTCGCGCTCGTCCGCGACGAGGCCGCCATTTCCTCGACCGGCTACGATCGCGCCGAATTCCTGGTCCGGACCAATCCGGGCGCCCGGCTTGGGCCGCTCATCAAGATCGCGTCGGGGGGTGAATTGTCGCGCTTTCTCCTCGCGATCAAGGTGTGTCTTGCGGAACGGGGAACGGCGCCGACGCTGATCTTCGACGAAATCGACACGGGCGTCGGCGGCGCTGCGGCCGACGCCGTCGGCCAGCGTCTGAGCCGCCTGTCGAAAAAAGCGCAGGTCCTCGCCGTCACCCATGCGCCGCAGGTCGCAGCGCGGGCGGACAGCCACTATCGCATCGAAAAGCGGGCCGTCGGCGGCGGCGACCGGGTCGCGACGACCGTATCCAGGCTCGCGCCAAGCGAGCGGCGCGAGGAGATCGCCCGCATGCTTGCGGGAGCGGAGATCACCCGCGAGGCGCGGGCCGCGGCGGGCAGTCTCATCGAGAAGGCGGGCAGCGGTTGAAACCTTCGCCGCCCTTCCGCTCTTGCTCCCCCGAGGCCTTCGCCCTATCAAGCGGCGCCGTCGAGTACGACGCCAAGGCCGCGAAGGGCGACATTGGCGGCGCGAACGCTCGCAAGCTGAGGCAAGAGCAGAAGCGGGCCCGTCTCGCGGCTTCGCTCAGAGAGAATTTGAAGCGCCGCAAGGGCCAGCAGCGCTCGCGAGCGGGCGAGCATCGGCCGGTTGATAACGAGAAAGAGCCGAGGCCGCCTCAGGGGCCGAAAAACTGACGGTCAAGGCGCCTGCGGCATGACCCGCATCGGCGGAAAAGGGTGCGTTATGGATCGGATAAAAATTCGCGGCGGCGCCAGACTAAATGGCGTGATCCCGATCTCGGGCGCGAAAAACGCGGCGCTCCCCCTCATGATCGCTTCCCTGCTCACCGACCAGACGCTGACGCTGGAGAATCTGCCGCGGCTCGCCGACGTGAGCCAGCTCGCCTACATTCTCGGCAATCACGGCGTCGATTACGCGATTGACGGCAAGCGGGCCGGGGAGGAGGGCGCCGCCGGTCAGACCGCGCATTTGCGGGCGCGCACCATCGTCGACACGACTGCGCCTTACGATCTCGTGTCGAAAATGCGGGCGAGCTTCTGGGTCATCGCGCCGCTGCTGGCGCGCACGGGGGAAGCGCAGGTGTCGCTTCCCGGCGGCTGCGCGATCGGCACCCGGCCGGTCGATCTTCTGTTAATGGCGCTCGAAAAGCTCGGCGCGAAAATCGAGATCGACGCCGGCTACGCCGTCGCGACCGCGCCCAAAGGCCTCACTGGCGCCGAAATCGAGTTTCCGAAGGTGACCGTCGGGGGCACGCATGTGGCGATGATGGCCGCATCCTTGGCGCACGGCGACACGATCATCCTGAACGCCGCGCGCGAGCCGGAAGTGGCCAATCTTGCGGAGTGTCTCAACAAGATGGGCGCGCGGATTCGCGGCGCCGGCGCCTCGAGGATCGAGATCCACGGCGTCCCGCGGCTGAACGGCGCCTGTCACCGCGTTCTGCCCGACCGGATCGAGGCGGGCACATATGCGACCGCCGTCGCTATGACGGGCGGCGACATCCTGCTCGAGGGCGTGAACGAGGACTTATTTCAGGCGCCGTTGGAGGCGCTGCAAAAGACGGGCGCCGAGGTGAGCAGCGACAATCGCGGCGTCCGCGTGCGGCGCAACGGCGCCGGGATCAACGCCGTTGACCTGAAGACGGCGCCGTTCCCCGGGTTCCCGACCGATTTGCAGGCCCAGTTTATGGCCCTCATGACGCTGGCCAAGGGCAATTCGCGCATTACCGAAACCATTTTCGAGAACCGGTTCATGCACGTTCAGGAGCTGGCGCGCCTCGGGGCGCGCATCAAGCTCGACGGCGACACGGCGATTGTGGATGGGGTCGAAAAGCTGCGCGGCGCGCCGGTGATGGCGACCGATCTCCGCGCCTCGGTGTCGCTGGTGATCGCGGGCCTCGCGGCCGAGGGCGAAACGATCGTCAATCGCGTTTATCACCTCGACCGAGGCTTCGAGCGGCTCGAGGAGAAGTTGGGGGCTTGCGGCGCGGACATTGCGCGAATAGCTGGCTAGCGATGACGATCCACGACAAAGGGCTCAAGCTGCTGGCGCTGGACCGCGAAGGCCTCGAAGTCGTCTCGGCTCATGTGCAGAACACCTGCGTCAAGCGCTCCGACATGGCTTGGCTGCCACGCCAGAACCGGTTCGTGGTCGCCGGCATGCGGTACGACTGGGTCGGCGCGAAGACGGGGCCGGCCGAGCGCGTCTCGAGCGTGCTCAGGTTCGACCGCGTCTTGAAGGCGTCGCATCTCGGATTGAAGGATAAGAAGGAGGATTCGGTTCTCAACCTGCTTGCCGTGACCTTCATAAAGACGGACCCGCCGGCCGGCATCATTACGCTCGCGTTCGCCGATGGAACCCTGATCAGGCTGGACGTGGAATGCGTCGAAGTCGAACTCTGCGACATGGGGCGCCGCCGGCCGGCTACAGCCTGCCCCGGGCACGCGCTGACCGACCCGTCGTCGGTCTGACAGCGAGAGGCCCCGATGCCCGCTCAGCTCGATACGGCTTCGTCGGACTTCGAGCCGCGATTTGAAGCGCTGCTCGCCGCCAAGCGCGAGTCGTCTGCGGACGTGGACGCCGCGGTCGCGGCCATCATCGACGACGTCCGGAGGCGTGGCGACGAGGCGCTCGCGGAATTTTCGCTCAGGTTCGACCGAATCGACACTCGCGCCGCGGGCTTGAGGATCGGCGCCGCGGAGATCGACGCCGCGGTCGCGGCGTGCGACCCGAGAGCGCTGAAGGCGCTTGAGCTCGCACACGCGCGGGTCGCTGACTATCACGCGCGTCAGAAGCCCGCCGACCTGCGATATGCGGACGCGCTCGGCGTCGAGCTGGGGTGGCGCTGGCGGCCGATCGACGCGGTCGGCCTCTACGTCCCCGGCGGCGCCGCAAGCTACCCGTCGTCCGTCGTCATGAACGCCGTGCCGGCGAAAGTCGCCGGCTGCCGCCGCATCGCCATGGCGGTTCCGACCCCCGACGGCGCGCTCAATCCGCTGGTGCTGGCCGCCGCTCGCATCGCGGGCGTCGACGAGATCTATCGGATCGGCGGCGCCCAGGCGATCGCCGCGCTCGCTTATGGAACGCGCTCCATCGCGCCGGTCGCGAAGATCGTCGGGCCGGGCAACGCATATGTCGCGGCGGCCAAGCGGCGCGTGTTCGGCGTCGTCGGCATCGACATGATCGCCGGACCGTCCGAGGTCGTCATCCTCGCCGACTCCAGCGCCGATCCGAGCTTCGTCGCTGCCGACCTCATCGCGCAGGCGGAGCACGACGGCGCCGCGCAGTCGATCCTCATCGCCGACGACGCGGCGCTTGCGCGCGCGGTAGCGGCGGAAGTGGATCGGCAGCTCAAGTCGCTGCCGCGCGCCGAGATCGCCGGCGCGAGCTGGCGCGACTACGGCGCCGTCATCCTCAGCCAATCGCTCGAGGCCGCGCTGCCGCTCATCGACCGGCTCGCGCCGGAGCACCTTGAGATCATGGCCCGCGACGCCGAGGCGCTCTCAGATCGCATCAACAACGCCGGCGCGATCTTCCTTGGGTCGAATACGCCGGAAGCCATCGGCGATTATGTCGGCGGCTCGAACCACGTTCTCCCGACCGCGCGCTCGGCGCGCTTCTCCTCCGGGCTTGGCGTCCTCGATTTCATGAAACGCACCTCCGTCCTGAAGTGCAACGCCCGCTCCGTCGCCGCGCTCGGCCCGGCGGCGGTCGCTCTCGGCGAGGCCGAGGGGCTTCATGGCCACGCCCGCTCGGTCGAGCTGCGCCTAGCCAATCTGCCGGCTTCATGAGGCGCCGATGAACGAGCCGGCGGAAAGTCGCGATCGTCTGTCGGACGTGTTTCTCGACGAGGCGACGATTCCGCGCGGCGCGATCGACCTCGATCACGAACGCGCCGTCGCAATTTTCGACCTCATCGAGGAGAACTCCTTCGGCGTGCCCGGACGGGACGACGGCCCCTACACGCTGACAGTCTCGCAGGAGGAATCGAAGCTCACCTTCGACATCCGGACCGGCGACGGCGAGCAGGCCGCCTCGATCGTCGTGTCGATGACGCCCTTTCGGCCGCTCTTGAAGGACTACTTCCTCGTCTGCGAGACTTACTACGACGCAATCCGGACGGCGAGCCCGCGCCAGATCGAGGCCATCGACCGCGAGCGCACGAAACTCCACAACGAAGGCGCCGACCTCATGGCGCAGCGCCTCTCCGAGAGGGTGTCGATCGATCAGGGCACGGCGCGCAGGCTCTTCACCCTCGTCTCGACGCTGCGCTGGAAGACATGAGCGCCGAGATCGACGACCGGCGGGACTTCGTCCTCGCCAACACGCGCCTCATCGCGCCGCCGCTCGCGCCGGAGCTTTGGCTTTGGCTGGCCGACGAAGCCGTGCCGATCTGGCGGAAGACCGAGGAGGAGCTCGGGGAAATGGGCTTGCCGCCGCCCTTCTGGGCGTTCGCATGGGCGGGCGGCCAGGCGCTGGCGCGATACGTCCTCGATCGTCCGTCCCTCGTTCGAGGGCGGCGCGTGCTCGATTTCGCCGCGGGGTCGGGAATCGTCGCAATCGCCGCGGCGAAAGCGGCCGCGACGCAAGCGCAAGCGTCGGACATCGACGCCTTCGCGGTCGCGGCGATTGACGCCAACGCCGCCGAAAACGGCGTCGAAATTTCAGCCAGACGCGAAGATCTCATCGGGACGGACGAGGGCTGGGAGGTCGTCTTGGCCGGCGATGTTGCTTACGAAAGAGACATGGCGGAGGCGGCGACCGACTGGCTGTCGAAACTCGCCAGCCGCGGCGCCGACGTCCTCATCGGCGATCCGCGCCGCGCCTATCTTGCGCTGGACAGGCTTGAATGCGTCGCAGAATATCGCGTGCCGGTGACGCGCGAACTGGAAGACTCGGAGATCAAGCGAACCGGAGTCTTCCGCTTTCGCTGACGAGGTCCTTGGGCATTGGTTCGACGCGGCTGGCGAAACGCGGCGCGATTGAGGTACGTCTGGCCAAGAGCGGGGCGACCGAAAGACCCTTCCCGCGCGTTGCTGCGGTTCGGGGCGGTCTATCCAACTCAACGGTGCGGCCACAGGCCGAGGCTTGAGAGGAGCGTTCATGCGCGTCAGCGAAGGCAAACCTTATCCGCTTGGCGCGACCGCCGACGCCAACGGCGCGAATTTCGCCGTCTTCTCCGCGAACGCCGCCCGCGTCGAGGTGTGCATTTTCGATGGGCCCGAGGGACGCGAGATCGACCGGTTCGAGCTCCCCGAATACACCGACGAGGTCTTTCACGGCCATATCGCCGAGATCGGCCCAGGCGCGTTCTACGGGTTCCGCGTCCATGGGCCGTATGAGCCGGAAGCGGGACATCGGTTCAACCCGAACAAGCTCCTGCTCGATCCATACGCGCGCGCCCATGCCGGCGCGCTCGTCTGGGATCATGCCGTGTTCGGCTACACGATCGGGGCCGAGGGCGACGATCTCGCCTTCGACGAGCGCGACAGCGCTCCGTTCGTGCCGAAGTCCGTCGTGGTCGACCCGAATTTCGACTGGCATGGCGAGTACCATCGGCGCAGCGTCCCCTGGGACCACACCATCATCTACGAGACGCACGTGAAGGGTTTCACCAAGCTCAACCCCGAGGTCGACGAGGGCTTGCGAGGCTTCTACGCCGGCCTCGGCTCGAAGCCCGTGGTCGATTACCTCAGGTCGCTCGGCGTCACGACCGTCGAGCTCATGCCGGTCCACACCTTCGTCGACGATTCGCATCTGCTCGAGACGGGGATGCGCAACTATTGGGGCTACAATTCGATCGGCTTCTTCGCGCCCGATCCGCGCTACGCCGCCGACGTTCCGAACTCGCTGCGCGAGTTCAAGGAGATGATCGCGAGGCTGCATGACGGCGGCCTCGAGGTGATCCTCGACGTCGTCTACAACCACACCGCGGAGGGCAACGAGCGCGGGCCGACGCTGTCGTTCAAGGGCATCGACAACAGCTCCTATTACCGGCTCATTCCCGATCAGCCGCGCTACTACATCAACGACACGGGGACCGGGAACACGCTGAACTTGAGCCATCCCCGCGTCATCCAGATGGTCTGCGACAGCCTGCGCTATTGGGTGAGCGAGATGCGGGTGGATGGATTCCGCTTCGACCTCGGCACGATCCTCGCCCGCGAGCCGGACGGCTTCAAGACCGAGAGCGGATTCTTGAAGGCGGTCGGTCAGGACCCGTTGCTTGCGGAAGTTAAGCTCATCGCCGAGCCCTGGGATTGCGGCCCCGGAGGCTACCAGGTCGGCGGCTTCCCGCCGGGATGGGCGGAGTGGAACGACACGTTCCGCGACGCGACGCGCGATTTCTGGCGCGGCATGGCGAGCGCGACAACACTCGCGCCGCGCCTTTGCGCTTCGCCCGACAAGTTCAATTTCCGCGGGCGAAGACCTTGGGCGAGCGTCAATTTCATCGCCGCGCACGACGGTTTCACTCTGCGCGACCTCGTCTCCTACAACGACAGGCACAACGAGGCGAACGGCGAGGACAACCGCGACGGCCACTCGGACAGTCGCACATGGAACTGCGGCGCCGAGGGCCCGACCGACGACGCCGATATCAACGCGTTGCGCTGGCGGCAGATGCGCAACATGCTCGCGACCCTCATGCTGTCGCAGGGCACGCCGATGATCACGGCGGGTGACGAGTTCGGCCGCACGCAGCAGGGCAACAACAACGCCTATTGCCAGGACAACGAGATCAGCTGGGTCAACTGGAGACTCGACGAGGATCAGCAGGCGCTGATGAAGTTCTTCCGCCGGCTCGTCGAGATGTTCAACCGCTTTCCAGTGCTTCGCCGCTCGCGCTTCTTCACCGGCGAGATGAACCCCGACATCGACGTCAAGGACGTGACCTGGATCGACGCCAACGGCTCCGAGATGACGCACGAGACATGGGACAACGAGCGGACGCGCTGCTTCGGCATGCTGCTCGACGGACGCGCCCAGGCGACCGGGATCAAGAGGCGGGGGAGCGACGTCACGCTGCTCCTCGTCTTCAACGCGCATCACGACGTGGTCAAATTCACTCTGCCGCCGTGCTACGACGCCGGCGGCTGGAATCGCCTCATCGACACCAACGATCCGGACCCGCCGGAGCAGAAGTTCAAGGTGCACGCATCCTACCTCGTGACCGCCCGGTCGCTCCTCCTGTTCGAGCGCACGCCAGCCGAAAGAAAGCCGCGCGCGCGGCCGCTGCGCGTCGCGACGAAGCCGCCGGCCAGGTGATCGAGCCGGCGGAGGGAGTTTGCGAGCGGTTACGGCTTGATTTTCTCGAGGCGCACGATCACGTCGATCGAGGCGATGCGCATGCCCCGCGGCGCGGGGATGTCGATCTTCGGCAGGAGCTCGTCCGGGATGTCCGACAGATCCTCCGAATCCTCGCGATAGAAGTGGTAGTGCGGGCCTGTCTTGGTGTCGTACCAGAGCTTCGAATCGTAGATCGCGATCTCGCGCAATAGCCCGCAGCGGACGAACTCGTTGAGCGTGTTGTAGATTGTGCCCAGCGTCGGGGCGAAGCGGATGGCTCGCGTTTCCTGGTAGAGCATCTCCGCTGTGAAGTGCCGATCCCCCGACCCAAAGATCACGCGACCGAGATCGACGCGCTGCCGTGTCGGGCGAACGCCGGCGCCTTCGAGCTTGCGGCGCATGGCCGCGTGCGAATCCTGCTCGTTCCCGCTGCGCTTACTCTCAATCCTGCGCAGGCGGTGAGGCCGCTCCGCTCCGCAAAACGGAAACTTGTCGTCCATCGCGGTCTTCTAGTACGCTCTATGGCGCTGATCAATTACGCCATTTGGCCATTGGGGCCGTTTTCGCCTATCGTCGCCCGCGGCAATTTGGCGCGGGGAAAGGCGATGGCGATTTCCGGCGGATGTTTGTGCGGAGCGGCGCGCTTCGAGATCAAGGCGGACGCGCCGCTCGGCGTGCGCCATTGCTGGTGTCGCGTCTGCCAGTATATCGGGGCGGGCGGGGGCACGGTGAACGCCGTTTTCCGCAAAGAGGACGTGACCGTTTCCGGGCCGCTCACGGACTACGTGCGTCGCGCCGACAGCGGCGCGACCATGCACCGGCGCTTCTGCGCGCAATGCGGAACGCCGATGTTCAGCGAGGCCGAGGAGCGCCCGCATCAGATCATCGTGCGCGTCGGGACGCTTGACGACCCCAACCTCGCCAAGCCGGGCGGGGTCGTCTGGACGAAGTCGGCGCCGGTCTGGGCATGCTTCGAACCGGGCGTGCCGCAGACCGAGGGGCAGCCCGCGCCGGCGCCGAAAAGTTGAGCGGCGCATAAGCCGCAAGAAGGATCCGATGCTGTTCATGGTCATCGAGCGATTTCGCGACAACGACATGTTGCCGGTATACGAGCAAGTCCGTGAGCGCGGGCGGTCGCTCCCCGATGGGCTCGAATATGTCGACAGCTGGATCGAGGCGAATTTTTCTCGCTGCTTTCAGCTCATGCGCTGCGACGATCCGCGGCTAATTCAGGAGTGGATTCTGGGATGGCGAGGGTGCGGAGCGACATTTGAAGTCGTGCCCGTCGCCACGAGCAAGGAAACCCAGGCCGTCGTCGCCGCTTACCTCGAGTCCAGTCCGGGGAACCGGCGTCCGAACAGCAATCCTACGAGGCGAAACTAGATCCCATGTCCCTTTCGCTCTACCAATCCAGCGTTGCGACGTTCGAGCGTTCGCTCTCCGCCTTCCTCGCCATCCTTGACAAAGCCGAGGCGCACGCCGCGGCGCGCAAGTTCGATCCCACGAATTATCTCTCGATCCGGCTCGCGCCCGACATGTGGCCGCTGACCCGTCAGGTCCAGACCTTCTGCGACCATGCGAAGAACGGTTCGTTCCGGCTGGCCGGGGCCGCGCCTCCGGTCATCGAGGACAAGGAGACCACGTTTCCCGAATTGCGCGCCCGCGTTCGGGCGACCCTCGAACACCTGAAGACGCTCGACGCGGCGGCAATCGATGCGGCTTCTGACCGGGAGATCGTCATCCCGCTGGGGGCCAACAAGGCGAAGATGCTGGGCGGGAACTATCTCGTGCATTTCGTGCTGCCGAATTTCTATTTTCACCTGACCACCGCCTACGACATCCTGCGCTCGGCCGGCGTCGAGATCGGCAAGCGCGACTTCCTCGGCGCCGTGCCCGGCTACACGCTGATTTGATCGAGAGGCCGACGTGAACGAAGACAGGATCAGGTCGCCAGCCCTTATCGCCGAGAGCCTGAGCGGCCCGTTCGAGCGGGTGTCCACTCCGGCCGAGGCGGTCGATCGTCTGAATGAGCTTTACGATCAAGCGGCCCAAGCCCTGCGCGGCTCGGTCGAGCGCTTTTTGAAGAACGGCGATCCGCCGTCCGCCGCGACGCGCGCGCTCTTCCGCTACCCCGAGTTGCGCCTCACCTACCGGCCGAACGGAGCCGTGGCCCCGAATCCGCGCGCCTACGCCAAGTTCAGCGAGGCCGGCGTCTACACGACCACCGTCACCCAGCCCGCGGAGTTTCGCGCCTACCTCCTCGAGCAGCTCGAGCCGCTCGTCTCGGAATATGGCGCGCTCATGGAGGTCGGCGTCGGCGCGCAGGAGATTCCCTTCCCCTATGTGATCGAGAGCGGCGACGAGCTCGGTCGCGGGGGCGCGGACGCCGCGGCGCTTGCCCGCTACTTTCCGACGCCGTCGCTCGCCAACATCGGCGACGAGACCGCCGACGGCGAGTTCGCCTACCGCGACGCCCGGCCGCTCGCACTGTTCGACGCGCCGCGCACCGATTATTCGCTGCGGCGGCTCGTGCACTACACGGGCTCCGACTGGCGGCTGATGCAGCCCTGGGTTCTGCTGACCAACTACCACCGCTACGTGGACCAGTTCGTCCACTGGGGCCTCAAGCAGCTCGCGGCGGACGAGGGCGTCGAGAAGGTCGTTCTGCCGGGCAACGTCGTCATCGACCGGTCGCTCTCGCCGGAGGAGGCGGAGGTGAAGGCGATGGCGGTCGCCTGGCACCGGTTCCAGATGCCGGCCTACCATCTCATCCGAACGGATGGCCGGGGCGTGAGCCTGGTCAATATCGGCGTCGGGCCGGCCAACGCCAAGAACATCACCGACCACATTGCGGTGCTGCGCCCGCATTGCTGGCTCATGGTCGGCCATTGCGCCGGCCT
>DATJXI010000013.1:0-22888 GCA_035500275.1 Roseiarcus sp.
CATTTCGGTCCGACCCCCAAGTTGGGGAGCGGCAGGATTTGGACTCATTGGCGGGCGCCGATTGCTTTCGCACGGGCTCCTCTTCCTCGCTCCGCTTCTGTGCCCGCCCCAGCGCAGAACTGTAAGCGCACCTGATTTATCAACGACTTAGCTGCTCTTTCGCGCACATTCGCACATTCGGAACTTCCAAGCGCCGAGGCCAGATCGGGGCCCCACGGCGTCATCGCGAGCCGCGAAGCAGCACGGCGATCCAGGAGATCGTGGGTCGCCTGACGCTCCCCTGGATCGCCATGTCGGCCTTCGGCCTCCTCGCGATGACCCGTCCCTGGGAAACCGGCGGATGGCTACTCCGAAACAATTGCCCACAATCTGCGCCGCTCCGAGCGGCAACGATCCGGCTCCTTTTTTGTTTGACCTTGCAAGAACGAGCCTAGAACAACTTTTGGAAAAACGCAAGAAAATGTCGGCGGTCTGCACCACCGCAGGTTTGCATCGCTGGATCGCGATCCCCCTCCAGGGTGTTAACTCAAGGGGGGCTCCCCTGTCCTTCTTCGCAGGGGAAGGATAACCCGCCATCGCCGCTGCCGGATCCGGTGAGAATCGCAGTGCTTACCACTTAATGTCCACGCGGGAGATCATCGCTCTTCAGAAATGTCCGCAAGGGGCCGATTTCACCCGTTCGCGGCGCGGTCAGCAAACGACCGCTCTTTGCGCATAGCGGTCACCCCGGTGTCGGCTTCGGGTGACCAGAGTCCCGCCCGAAGCGGACATTTAGGCCAAATACGTTGGGCGTCTATTCCCTCGGTCAACCGCGCAGTTCGAGCATGTCGCGCGCCTCCTCCGAAGTGGCGATCTCGCCGCCGAGTTTCGTGATCAGCCAAGACGCCTTTTTGACCAGTTCCGCATTGCTGGACGTCAGGCGGCCGCGCTCGACGTAGACCGTGTCTTCCATTCCGACCCGCACGTTCCCGCCGAGAATATAGGCTTGCCCGAGCATCGGGAAGGCGGCGCGGCCGATCCCGAAGGCCGTCCAGGCGACCTCTGGCGGCAGGCGGTTGCGCGCGAACAGCATGGTCTCGGTGTTGGCGGGAAAGCCGTATTTCACCCCCAGCACCAGCGACGCCATCGCGGGCGTCCGCAGCGAGCCGTCGGACAACATGTCGCGCATGAGTTCGATGTCGCCGCTGTCGAACAGCTCGACTTCCGGCTTGACGCCGGAATCGTAGATGGCCTCCGCCATGATCCGGACGTTGCGGGGCGTGTTGATCACGGTCTCGGCCCCAAACGTCATCGTGTTCAGGTCCAGCGTCGCGACGTCCGGCCGCAGATCGGCAATGTGCTCGACGCGGCGAAGCGGCGGCAGAAAGTTGGTCCGCGGTCCGGCGACGGCGGGATCGTGGTCGCTTGGGTGATAGCGGCCCCCGGGCCCGGTCGTCAGGTTCAGGATCAGCGCGTCGTTTTTTGCGCGGATCAGCCGCACTGCGTCGCAATAGTGCGTCAGCTCCATTGACGGCCGCCCGTCCGGATGGCGGACGTGAATGTGGACGATCGCGGCGCCTGCAGCGGCGGCTTCCAGAGACGCCTGCGCGATCTGCTCGGGCGTGATCGGCAGATTCGCATTCTGATCGGGGCGGGTCAGGTTGCCGGTGACGGCGCAGGTCAGGGTGGTTTTCATCAGCTCTTTTTCCTTGGCTCCGTTGCTCACGCGAACGCTTCGATGGACGTCTTGCGGGCAGCCGCCGCACCGGCCGCTGCCCTTCGCAAGCCGCTATGTCGCGAGGTCCCACCCATCTGGCGCCGCATCTTCCGTCAGGATCGGCTGAGCAACGCCGGCCCGACGGTCGCTGACCCTGGCCAGGGCGAAGCTGCTGACGACGGTGAGGGCTGCGCAGGCCGCGATGTAGACGGCCGGCGCGGTCAGCATTCCCGTCCGTTCCATCATGGCCGATGCGGCCAGCGGAGCGAAGCCGGACAGGATGGTGATGCTGAGATTGTAGGAGAGCGCAATCCCGCTGAAGCGGACCCTCGTCGGGAACAAAGTGGCGACGATGCTCGGCCAGACGCCGCTGACGATCGAGAACGCCAGCGACAACGCGCCCAGGAGCAGGACCAGGCGCTCGCTGCCGGCCGCGATCAGCGACCAGATCGGAAAGATCGTCACGACCAGCAGCGCGGCCCCGACCCGCAGGATCACGGGACGCGGCAGATAGTCTCCCGCCCAAGCGGCCACGATCTGCCCGGCGGAGCTCACGAGCAGCGCCGCGATCATCGCCAGCGCGGTCTGCGACGGAGTGTAGTGCAATGTCTGCACCAGGTAGGCCGGGACGAAGCCATACAGCATGCCGGTGAAGCCGCCGACGGCAGCGACAACGCCCGCCGCGGTCAGAACCGCCTTCCAGTGGTCGCGCAGCACCTCGGAAGTCGGGCTGGCGGCGTGGGAACGCATGCGCAAGAACTCCGGCGACTCCTCGAGGCGGCGGCGCATCAGGTAGCTCACGCAACCGATGAGGCCGCCCAAGAGGAAGGCCGCCCGCCAGCCGTAGGCTGCGACATCGGCCGGCGGCAGCGCGTACTGGATGCCGAGATTGACCAGCGTCGCGACGAGGACGCCGCCATTGACGCACAGGATGATGACGCCGCAGGCGAGGCCCGCGCGCCGCGGCGCCGCCTCGACGGCGTAGGTCAAAGCCCCCGGCAGCTCGCCGCCGAGACAGACGCCTTGCACCAGGCGCAGGCCCACGAGCAGCAAAGGCGCCGCGAGACCCCAGGATGCGTATGCGGGCAGCAGCCCGATCAGGATGGTGGCGGCCGTCGTGGCGAACAGCGATCCCAGAAACACGGGCCGCCGGCCGAAACGGTCGCCCAGCCCGCTGAGCACGATCCCGCCGAGCGGCCGGGCGAGAAATCCAAGCGCCAGCACCGAGAACGACAGGATCAGGGAGACGGCGGGATCGTCCGCGGGAAAGAACTGGCCGGCGATGTACTGGGCGAAGATGCCGTAAATGACGAAGTCATAGAACTCGAGCGAGCCGCCGAGGCTCGCGAGGGCGACCACCCGCCACTGCGATCGGCTGAGGCTGCGGGCGGGCGAGGGGTTCGCTATCGGCATTGACTGGCGCATGTCGGCATTTCCTCCGTGGATGACCATGCTGGCGACCGGCATGGCGTGACCTGGGACGTTGTCCGGCGGGTCACGCGTTCTTATGGAGGAAGCCGTTCGGTGCGCGAGCGGCGTGTCTGATCTGTCCACCGTGCAGACAGAGTGGCCTGATTATCTGTCCCTTGCTTCCGCAAGTTCCCGCTCGATGCGGTTCCGCGTCTCGCGCAGCGGCTCGAGGTAGCGGCTCACGCCCTCCTTTGGACTGACGACGCGCGCCATCCAGACAATATTGATGCAGCCGAGCACGCGTCGGCCAACGCGCACGGGCAACGCAAGCGCGCCGGTGTGCGGCCAGATCTGGCCGGATTGCCGAACGCCATAGCCTCGCCGCCGCGTGGCGGCGATCAGGCGAGAGACCTGATCAGGATGACGCGCCAAGGCGTCGCTCGAATCGCTGGAGCGGGCGAGGAGGGTCAACAACGCATCCTGCTCCTCCTTCGGCGCGAAGGCGATGTAGGCCAGGCCGGAAGCGCTGCTGAGAATGGGCAACTGCTCTCCGACCATATTCCGGTCGACGGATAGCGGGGCGACGCGATGGGTTGTCTCGTGGATGACCATCTTGAGGCCTTCGAGCGCACAGACATCGCACGGCCAGGAGACGCGCCGGGTCAGGTCCACCAGCGCCGGTCCAGCGATCGTCGAGATCCATTGCTCATCCTCGAAGCCCTCCGACAGACCGCGCACCTTGAGTTTGA
The DNA here is from genome assembly GCA_035500275.1 of Roseiarcus sp. Classification (GTDB taxonomy): domain Bacteria; phylum Pseudomonadota; class Alphaproteobacteria; order Rhizobiales; family Beijerinckiaceae; genus Roseiarcus. The sequence continues at coordinate 3,856 of DATJXI010000013.1, forward strand.
GGTGGTAGCGGTCGTCGGCGGGGCCGCGGCCGATATAGCCATCGTCCAGCATAGTCTGCAGCAGCCGGTACACGGTGGCCGCGGCAAGCCGGTCTCGCGAGCGAGCGTAAGGGCGGTGGCGCTGCCGTGGAGGTTGATCGCCGACAACACTGCCAGACCGCGGCTGAAAGACCGGATCGGCTTGGGCTGCATGGCCGTGTGTCCGCTTCGTGGACAGATTGAAGGATGACTTTGCCCTGCAGGAGGCCGGCATGCAAGGTTTCGCGCAACGACGGGCCAACCCGTAGGAGGAGACGCCATAATGAGCGAAGCGCTGCCACAAACGGAAACGGACGAAGTCGAAGTCGCCATCGTCGGCTGCGGCCCGGTCGGCGCCATGCTTGCCAACCTTCTCGGACTGCAGGGCGTCAGCACCCTCGTGCTGGAGCGCGAGGCGGCGATCTACCACCTGCCGCGCGCGGTGCATTTCGACGACGAGGTCATGCGGCTCTTGCAGACCGTCGGTCTCGCCGAGACGATGCAGCCGCTGGTCCACGTCTCGCCGGGCATGAAGTTCGTGAGCGACACTGGGCGCCTGCTTCTCGACTGGCCGCGTCCACAGGAGGTTGGACCGCAGGCCTGGCACGCGAGCTACCGCTTCCACCAGCCGGAGCTAGAGCGTGTGCTGCGCGATGGGCTTTCGCGCTTTTCGTCGGTCTCGCTCCGCTACCGGACCGAAGTCTTCGCCCTGGATCAGGAGTCGGACGCGGTCGTGGTGCGCTACGAGGACCTCGGAAGCGGCGGTCTGGCGAAACGCCGGGCGCGCTACGTTGTGGGATGCGACGGCGCCCGCTCGCTGGTGCGGCGCATGATCGGCGCTCCGATGGAGGATCTCGGTTTCCACGAGTCCTGGCTGGTGGTCGACGCCATCCTGAAGCGGCCGCGCCCGAACCTCGGCGACTGGAGCGTGCAATATTGCAACAGGGAGCGCCCGGCCACGTACGTGCGCGGCACCGGCGATCGCCGCCGGTGGGAGATCGCGGTGCTGCCCGGCGAGGACGCGGCCGCGATCACCCAAGCCGAAAGGGTGTTCGAGCTCTTGAAGCCGTGGGTCGGACCTGAGGACGTCGAACTCGAACGGACGGCCGTCTACACCTTCCATTCCGCGATCGCCACGCGCTGGCGGAGCGGACGCCTGCTGATCGCAGGGGACTCCGCTCATCTGACGCCGCCGTTCCTTGGCCAGGGCATGTGCGCGGGCATGCGTGACGCCGGCAATCTGGCGTGGAAGCTGGGCCGCGTGCTGCGCGGCCAGAACGACGACGCGCTCCTTGACACCTACGAGGCCGAACGATCCCCGCACGCGCGGGAGTACATCGAACTTGCGGTCCGGCTGGGCGGGCTCATCAACACCAAGGCGATGGAAGCCGCATTGCCGGGCGCCGTGCTCGACGGCGGCGAGGCGGCGCGGATGAGTTCCATCAAGCCTCGTCTCGGGCCCGGCCTCGCAGCCGGGTGGAACGGACCTGCCGGCCAGATTGCGCCCCAACCCCACCTGGCGGACGGCGCAAGGCTGGATGACCGGATCGGATACCGGTTCGCCGCCCTGATGCGGCCGGACTTCACCGCGAGCGTACCGGCGGAGATTCTCGAGCGCCTCGCCGATCGGGAGGTCATGGTCGTGACCGACGACGCGCCCGAGCCGCAAGCTTGGCTGCAGGCGGCCGAGGCTCCTGCGGTTGTGGTGCGCCCCGACCGGTACGTGCTTGGCGCCGCCCGCTCGCACCAGGAACTGAACGCCCTCGCCGCCATCGTCTGAACTGCCGCTGAACCCGCGAAACCCCTAGAGGAAAGAAGAATCCATGCATCTTGTCTCTTTCGTCTCTGCAGGCCGCGCCAGCTACGGCGTGGTCAAGGACGGCGGGGTGATCGATCTCGGCCGGCGCTTCGGTGACCGCTGGCCCACGCTGCGCGCACTGCTCGCGGCGGGCGCCTTGGCTGAAGCCGGGCGCGTTGAGCGCGACGCCAAACCCGATCTTCGTCTCCAGGGGCTCGAACTGGCGCCCGTGATCCCCGACCCCGACAAGATCATTTGCGTCGGCCTCAACTACCGCGCCCACGTCGAAGAGACCGGGCGAACGGTGACCGAAAAGCCGGCGCTGTTCGCGCGGTTCGCCGGGAGCCAAGTCGGCCATCTGCAGCCGCTGGTGAAGCCCAAAGTGTCGGACGAGTTCGACTACGAAGGCGAACTCGCGGTGGTGATCGGCAGGGGCGGCCGTCACATCCCAGCCAGACAAGCGCTCGCGCACGTGGCGGGATACTCCTGCTACAACGAGGGCAGCGTCCGCGACTGGCAGCGCCACACCAGTCAGTACCTTGCGGGCAAGAGCTTCGCCGGCACTGGCGGCTTCGGCCCTTGGCTGGTGACCGCGGACGAGATCCCCGACCCGTCGCGCCTCACGCTCGAGACGCGGCTGAACGGGCAAGTCGTCCAGCACACCACAACCGATCTCATGATCACGCCTGTGCCGGAGCTGATCGCCTACATCTCGACCATCCTGCCGCTTCTGCCGGGCGACGTAATCGTGTCCGGGACGTGCGGCGGCGTTGGCTGGAAGCGCAACCCGCCGCTCTTCATGCGCCCGGGCGATGTCGCCGAGGTCGAGATCAGCGGCGTCGGCGTGCTGCGCAATCCGGTCGTCGCCGAGGCGACCTGAACGACCCGCATCGGGAACAGCATAGAGGAGAGAACGCTATGGAATCGCCCGCGGGATTGACCGCGCTCGGCTATATTGGCATCCGCTCTGCGCGGGTCGATGACTGGGGTTCGTACGCGACCCGCCTGCTCGGCATGCAGCAGGTCGACCGCGGGGGCGCGGTCAGAGCGTTTCGTATGGACGACCGCAAGCAGCGCTTGGTCGTTGCCGGCGGCGAGGGCGAAGGCCTCGGCTTCCTCGGCTGGGAGGTTGGGGACGCGGCGGCGCTCGACTCGCTGGGGGCGCGGCTGGACGCGCACGGAGTCGAGGTCAACCGTGCGCCCCGCTCCCTGGCCGATGAGCGTCACGTAGCCGATCTCATCCTGTTCGAGGACCCCGCTGGAAACGCGCTCGAGGTGTTCCACGGACCGGCGGTGGCGGACGACCCCTTCCAGCCGGGCCGGCCGATCTCGGGATTCCGCACCGGGCCACTCGGGATGGGGCATGCTGTGCTCAACGTCGAGGACGTCGAGCCGCTGTTGCCCTTCTACCGCGACCTCCTCGGGTTCCGCATCAGCGACTACGGCCTCAAGCCGTACAAACTCTACTTCTTTCACATCAACGGGCGGCATCACAGCTTCGCCATGGTCGGCTCCGGCAAGCGAGGGCTGCACCACTTCATGGTGGAGCTTTGCGGGCTCGACGATGTCGGCCAAGGCTACGATCTCGCGCAACTCGAGGACGGGCGCGTGGCGTACACGCTCGGGCGTCACACCAACGATCACATGACGTCTTTCTATACGCACTCGCCTTCTGGCTTCTTCGTCGAATACGGCTGGGCCGGCCTCGTCATCGACCCCGCGACGTGGAAAGCGCACGAGACCCACGACGGACCGAGCCTCTGGGGACACGAGCGGCTCTACATGGAGCCCGAGCAGCGCGCCCGCCTGCGCGAGATGCGGCTCTCCGCCGCCGCCAAGGGTCTGCGGGCGCCGGTCAGCATCCCGAACTGTCCGTGGCTGGATGCGGTCATCGCCAGCGAATGACGCCGCTCGAGCAGGCGCCCCCGATTCGAAGAGCAACGCAAGGAGGAAACGTTCATGAGCAATCCCATCCGCCGGGCAGCGTTCCGGCTACCCGCAGTCTTCGCCGTCCTGTTGGGGGCGGCGTCGGCGCAGGCCGAGATCAAGAGCGACGCGATCCGCATCGGCGTCGTGACCGACATGAGCGGCATGTTCGCGACCGCCATGGGCCCAGGGTCGGTCGAAGCGGCGCGGATGGCGGCCGAGGAGTTCGGCGGCGCGATCGACGGCAAGCCGATTGTGATCTTGCAAGCCGATACTCAGAACAAGCCTGACGTGGCCTCGTCGATCGTCCGGGAGTGGTTCGATCGGGACCACGTGCAGACCGTAGCGGATGGCGGCAGTTCAAGCACCGCGCTCGCCATTCAGGCGGTGGCGCGCGAGAAGGGACGTGTGTTTCTGATCTCTGGCGCCGGCGCGGAGGAGCTGAGCGGTTCCGCGTGCGCGCCCCTCAGCGTGCAGTGGACGCATGATTCCTACTCCACGGCCACCGCCGTAGTGTCGGGGGTCTGGCAGCGTACGCACGAGCCCTGGTTCTTCATCACGGCCGACTACGCGTATGGCGACGCCGTCGAGAAGGCCGCCCGCGCCCGGCTGGCAAAGCTGGGCGGAAAGGTCGCCGGCGGCGTCAAGGTTCCCCTTGCTACCACCGATTTCAGCTCCTTCCTGCTTCAGGCCCAGGCGTCCGGCGCAAAGGTCTTGGCGCTGAACGCGGCGGGCGGAAATGCGACCGCCATGAAGCAGGGGCAGGAATTCGGGCTGGTGGAGCAAGGTATGACAATAGTCCCCATGTCGTTCATGAACGTCGATATCCATGCTGTGGGTCTGCCCGACGCCCAGGGCGATCTTGTGCTGACCAGCTTCTTCGAAGATGAGTCCCCGGCGGCGCGGAAATGGTCGGACGCGTTCTTCGCCCGGCGGCACGCCATGCCTTCCCAGATTCAGGCCGGGGTCTACTCCGCCGTGCGGCATTACCTTCAGGCGGTCAAGGACACCGACTCGGATGACGCCGCCACGGTCGTGGCGCGGATGAAGGCGACGCCGGTTTCCGACGCGTATACGGCGAAGGGCGCGATTCGCGCCGATCAGCGGATGGCGCACGATCTGTACCTCGTGCAAGTGAAAACGCCTGCGGAATCGACGGGGCCATGGGACCTGGTGAAACTGGTGGCCACGGTTTCGCCCGATCAGGCGTTCCGGCCCCTCGCCGACAGTCCCTGTCCGCTGGTTCGCACGGGCAAGTAGAGCGACCAGCGTCGGTCATGTCGTCGGGCCGTGAGTTAGGAGAGTTGGCGATGTCCGAAGCCCAAATCCCGCGGCAACACGAGGCCGTCCTCATTACTGCGGGCGGCGGGCCGGAGGTGCTACGCCTCGGGACCCGGCCGGTTCCGGTCCCCGGACCTGGCGAGGTGCTCATCAAAGTCGCCGCCGCGGGAGTGAACCGCCACGATTGCAACCAGCGCCGGGCCGGGCCGGAACACGAGCCGAATCCCGTGCCTGGGCTGGAAGTCGCGGGCGTCATCGTCGCCGTCGGGAGCGGCGTGCCGCGATCACGGATTGGCGAGCGTGTGGCGGCGCTGACCCAGGGCGGCGGCTACGCACATTACGTCGCCACAGCCTCGCCGTTGGCCTTGCCGGCGCCGCAGTCGGTCAGCGATATCGAAGCGGCGGCGCTACCGGAAGCTTCGTTCACGGCCTGGTTCAATTTCTTCGACGTTCTGCGTCTGCGACCGGGCGACCGGGTCCTGATCCATGGCGGTACGAGCGGGGTCGCCTCCCTGGCGATCCAGGCGCTGACCGCGATCGGATACGAGATGTTCGCGACGTGTGGGAGCGACCGCAAGCGCGCCGCCGCGCTCGGTTTCGGGGCGCGAGCCGCATTCGACTACAAGGATGCCGACCTGGCCGGACAGGTGAAGGCGGCGACCGGCGGCCAGGGTGTCGATGTCATCCTCGACGTTTCGGCGGGCGCTCACCTCGCCGCCGATCTGGAGATGCTGGCGCCGGACGGTCGGATCGGCCATCTCTCGGCGGGCGGCGGGAAGGACCTGTCGGTCCCGCTGAGAATCCTCATGGCCAAGCGGATCTCGATCACCGGCTCGCTTCTGCGGCCGCTCGACCTGCTTCGCAAGGCGGCGGTGGCCGAGCGCCTGCTCCGGGACGTCTGGCCGATGATCGGGACGACCGTGCGCCCCGCGATCGCGGCCACATTTCCTCTGGCTGAGGCGTCCGACGCGCACCGCGCCATGGAACGAAACGAGCATATTGGCAAGATCATCCTGAAGGCCGAGACCTGACCAGCCCGGCGGAACCGGATCGCAAGTCCCTGAAACGCTGAGCACCCGCCGCACAGGCGGCGCTCCGCTCCCGGGGCGGGATGGGGGTGGGGCCCGGCGCTTGCAGTCCCCGCGGCCTTTATCGCAATCGAGGCCTGCTCCTCATCCTATATTGGGGGCGCGAGATCAGCCGGGTGGGCCATCGGGTGAGCTTGATCTCACCGAACGGCCAAATCTCAAACGGGGAAGGTCCGACGCGCATGACGCACGCGCAATCTGCGAGGCCGCGTCGCGGCCGGACAAGCCTCCGGGGGGGGTGGAGGCGCTTTTGATTATGACAGGGCGCTGGGGTTATGCCATGGCAGCAAGTAGTTTAGTGGGTTTGGCAATTCAATTCCAAAAACATGACGAAATAACAATATCGCAACCCAATACCAAAACAACAAATTTGGGACCACTAACAAGCAACCGAGGAACACACACCCCCTATCTTGGCTCTCCATCCAGTCGCCTCTCAAGCCTTTAATGGTTTGATGAGTTCGGGAAGGCTATCGGCACGAATTTGCGAAGGTTGGCGCAGCCGACGATCGCCGCCACAGGAAAACGCATTCCCGGTCTCAAACTCGACAATCCGCGGCAGTTTGCGCTCATGCACGCTCTCATGCGCTTCACCCACATCGCTGCCGCCAGCAGCTTCACGGCCCCTGATCTTCTCCCCAGAGTCCTCGATGCCCTTGGTCCTGGCGCCGAGCGCTACACCGTCGCTTCCCTTCGCTATGATCTGAAAATTGCGCGCTAAGGGTCTTGTCGAGAGGCTGCCGCACTCGCGCCGCCAGCTCGACCGACTCTTATAAGCGCGCCGTCGACGACCTTGAACCGCTCATGGATATTGTCGCCGCAGGCCCGCCTCGGCCGCCCGTCGGGACAAGGGATGGCGCAAGGTAAGCCGCCGCTTCAGCGCGGCGGGCGGCTTCGACATTCTGGTTGAAGCGCTGGCAGGCTCAAGCCTTAAGCGCCGTGCGCGGTCAGCTTGACGTCGACGTTGCCGCGCGTCGCATGGCTATAGGGGCAGATCTTCTCGTGCGCCTCTTGGATGATGGCCTGCAGCTCCGCCGTCGGCAGGCTCGCATCCGTCACGTCGAGCGCGACCATAAGCCCGAAGCCGCCACGGTCGCGCGGGCCGATCGTGACGTCGCATTTGACCGTCGCATTCGAGGCGTCCTTCTTGTGCTGCCTGGCGACGAAGTCGACCGCGCCGCCGAAGCAGGCGGCGTAGCCGGCGGCGAACAGGTGCTCGGGCGTGCCCGTCCCCGGCTTGCCGGGGCCGCCCATTTCCTTCGGCACCGAGAGGTTCATGTCCACCAACCCGTCGTCGGACCGGGTATGGCCGTTGCGCCCGCCGACGGCGGTGGCATGGGCGGTGTAGAGCGGCTTGATCGTGTCGGCCATTCCCTCCTCCTCCTCATTGCTCTCGCGCCGCGCGCTGGCCGGCGGCTGCAAGATCGCTTGTGCTGTGGGGAAGCTAGTCGAGCCCCGTGTCGCGAACAAGCGCGGCCATCGCCAGCGCCGCCTCGTCGCCCAGCGCCTCGAGCCCGGCGACGACGCCCGCGCGGTCGGCGACGGGCCGGTTCTGGCTCGTCTTCCATTTTCCCCGGATGTCACGGATCTCGATCTCGATCCCGACGATGGCGCGCCGCTGCATGGCGATGAAGTCGGCCGGCGCGTCCTGAACCGCCCAGGGAGCGTCGCGCGCGGCTTCGCGCTCGTTTGTCAGCGCCTGGATCTGCCGCGAAAGCCAGGCGTCGTCCATGATCTTCGCCCGTCCCCGCGCCTGCACCATCACGTAGTTCCAGGTCGGCACGACCTTGCCCGTCGCGCGCTTGGTCGCGTACCAGGACGGCGTCACGTAATGCTCCGCGCCCTGGAACACGACGAGCGCGTCGGGCGCTTGCACGAGCTCGCGCCATTGCGGATTGGCGCGCGCCATATGCGCTTTGAGCGTTCCGAGCGTCGACGCCGCAGGCTCGAGAAGGAAGGGGATCGCATTGGCGACGACGCCGCTTGGCCCAGAGCTGATCAGGAGCCCGAGCGGTCGCGCCCGGATCAGCGCGTGCTGCCTGGCGAGATTCTCCTCGCGGTGGAGCGGCGGCTCGTACACCTACTCCGCCGCCTTCTCGCCGCCGCCGTAGCGGCGGACGACGTAGTCCTCGACCAACGCCTTGAAGTCGTCGGCGATACGCGGACCCCTCAGCGTCACGGTCTTCACCCCATCTACGAAGACCGGCGCGGCGGGCGCCTCCCCCGTGCCGGGCAGAGAAACGCCGATATCGGCGTGCTTGCTCTCGCCGGGGCCGTTGACGATGCAGCCCATGACCGCGACGTTGAGGCTCTCGACGCCTGGGTAAAGCGCGCGCCACTGCGGCATCGATTCCGCGAGGTGGTTCTGGATGTCGCGCGCGAGCTCCTGGAACACCGTCGAGGTCGTCCGCCCGCAGCCTGGGCAGGCCGCGACTTGCGGGGCGAAGACGCGGAAGCCCATGGTCTGCAGAAGCTCCTGCGCGACGCGCACTTCCTGGGTGCGGTCGCCGCCGGGCTCGGGCGTGAGGGAAATGCGGATCGTGTCGCCGACGCCCTCCTGAAGCAGGACGCCGAGCGCCGCCGAGGAGGCGACGATTCCCTTGGAGCCCATGCCCGCCTCGGTCAGACCCAGATGCAGCGCGTAGTCGGAGCGCTCGGCCAACATGCGATAGACCGCGATGAGGTCCTGCACCGCCGAGACTTTGGCGGACAGGATGATGGACGAGCGCGGCAGGCCGATCTCCTCGGCCCGCGCCGCCGACATGAGCGCCGAGCGCGCCATCGCCTCGCGCGTGACTTCGCGCGCGTCGCGCGGCGAGGAACACTTCGCGTTCTCGTCCATGAGATGCGTCAGCAGCTCCTGGTCGAGCGAACCCCAATTCGCGCCGATGCGCACCGCCTTGCCGTTGCGGATCGCGGTCTCGACGATCTGGCCGAACTGCCGGTCGCGCTTGTTCCTGAAGCCGACGTTGCCGGGATTGATGCGGTATTTGTCGAGCGCTTCGGCGCAGGCCGGGTGCTCCGCGAGCAGCTTGTGGCCGATATAGTGGAAGTCGCCGATGAGCGGCGCGCGGACGCCGATCGCGGCGAGCCGATCGCGGATGTGCGGAACGGCCGCCGCCGCCTCGTCGCGATCGACGGTGATGCGCACCATCTCCGAGCCGGCGCGGGCGAGCGCGGCGACCTGGCGCGCCGTCGCCGCGACGTCGGCGGTGTCGGTGTTGGTCATGGACTGGACGACAATCGGCGCCCCGCCGCCGATGGTCACGGCCGACGGCCCTTCGCCCACGCGCACGCCGACTGTCCTCCGGCGAGGCCTGGGGCCAAAGGACGGCTGGGTCTCGACTGTGGTCATCCGATTGTCCTTGTCCGGCGAACGCTTCTAGGACCGCCGCGTCGCTTTGTCATCCGGGCCCTTCCGCCCCTCGAAACCCTCGTCGCGATGCAATATGACGCCTGATGAGACACTCTTGCGCCACTCGGAGATCGCCATGTCGCTCGCCAACCGCCACGCCGTCGTCACCGGTTCCACGAGCGGAATCGGCCTCGCCATCGCCCGCGCGCTCGCAAATGAAGGCGCGGACGTCATGCTCAACGGTTTCGGCGACAAGGCGGCGATCGAAACGACGCGCGCAGGAATCGAAAAGGAGTTCGGCGTCAAAGCCTTCTATAACGCGGCCGACATGTCGAAAGGCGCGGAGGCCGAGGCGCTCGTCGCCGATGCGGCGGCGCGGATGGGGAGCGTCGACATCCTCGTCAACAACGCCGGCGTCCAGTTCGTTTCGCCGATTGAAGATTTCCCGCCTGAGAAGTGGGACATGATCCTCGCCATCAACCTGTCGTCCGCCTTCCACACCATCAAGGGGGCGGTTCCGGGCATGAAGGCGCAGAAATGGGGTCGCATCGTCAACACCGCCTCCGCCCATTCGCTGGTCGCCTCGCCGTTCAAGGCGGCTTATGTGGCGGCGAAACACGGCCTTGCCGGCCTCACCAAAACGGTCGCGCTCGAGCTTGCGACATTCGGGATCACCGCGAATTGCGTGTCACCCGGCTATGTCTGGACGCCGCTCGTCGCGAACCAGATCCCCGACACGATGAAGGCGCGCAACATGACCCGCGAGCAGGTCATCCATGACGTGATGCTGGTCGCCCAGCCGACCAAGCAGTTCGTGACCGTCGAGCAAGTCGCCGCGCTCGTCGTCTACCTTTGCTCCGACGCGGCGTCGCAGATCACGGGCGCCAACATCTCGATGGACGGCGGCTGGACGGCCGCATGACCCGCGCGGCCGTCAAGACCGTCAACCTCGCGCTCCAGGGCGGCGGTTCGCATGGCGCCTATACATGGGGGGCGCTCGACGCGCTGATTGCGGACGAGCGGATCGAGATCGAAGCGATCAGCGGCACGAGCGCAGGGGCGGTGAACGCCGTCGTTTTCGCCGCGGGCTTCGCCGAGGGCGGGCGAACGGGCGCGCGCGAAAAGCTCGAGGCTTTGTGGCGGTCAGTCTCGACCGAGGGACCGGCCGCGCCCGCCCAACTCAAGCTCGTCGAGGCCTGGATCGACCCGCTGCGTTACGCCTGGCCGGCCGAGCGCCTGGTGAGCGGCCTGGCCGACGCCTGGTCGCGGACCGTGAGCCCCTATGAGCTGAACCCGCTCAACCTCAACCCGTTGCGGGGCGTTCTCTCCGGGCTTGTCGACTTCGAGAAGCTCCGCTCGGGCGACGCGCCGAAGCTGTTCGTCGCGGCCACCAACATCAGGACGGGACGCGGCGAGGTTTTCCGCAGGGAGGTCCTGACCGTTGACCACGTCGCAGCGTCCGCCTGCGTGCCGCAGGTCTTTCAGGCGGTTCAGATCGGCGATCAGGCTTATTGGGACGGCGGCTTCACCGGCAATCCGCCGCTCTGGCCGCTGTTCTACGAGACGCAGTGCCGGGACGTGATCATTGTGCAGATCAATCCAATCGAGCGCGAAGACGTTCCAAAAACGCCCGAGGGCATCGCCGACCGCGTCAACGAGATCACCCTCAATGCGAGCCTCATCGGCGAACTCGAAGTCGCCGACTTCGCGGCGCGCCTCGTTCGCTCAGGCCTCCTCAAGAGCGACACATACCAGCTCCCGAGGTTTCATCGAATCGGCGGAGCGGGAAAGCTCGAGCGATACAACAGCATGACCAAGTTCGACGTCTCCTGGGGGTTTCTCCAGGAGTTGCGCGACCTCGGCCGTGCGGACGCCAAGGCGTGGCTCGCCGTCAACTTCGGCGCGATCGGCGTCGAAAGCACGCTCGACATCGACCGCGCGCTGACGGGGCCGCTGCCGAACGAGCCGATTGCGGGGCCCAGGGCGAGGAGGTGAAGGCAGATTCGATCGTCACGCTTGAAGGTTACGGCGCGCCAATCGTCCGGAAGGGCGCAGCCCGCTGACGTTTGGCCGCGGGATGGCTGCGCTTACGCGGGCCGCTCGGCTTCAGTGCGAGCCATCGCGCGACCTCCGGCCAGAGGACGTTCAGCGTCCTGCGCCCCATGAACTGCGATAGGTGGCGTCCAGGCGCGACACGGACTTCGACGCAGGTCTTGGGGCAGAGTCGCTCGACCGCGAGCGATTGCGGCAGGGTCACGATCTCGTCGTCCGCGGCCGCGACGACAAAGATGGGGCAGGCGATGTCGTCGAGCCGGATCCGTCTTCCGAGCGCGGGAAAGACGCCGCGCGCAAGCCGCTGCTCGCGAAAGACCCATTCCGACGTCTGGCGAAAAAAGACGCCCGGCAGATTGACGGTCCTGGCGTTCCAGGCGTCGAACCGCTCCACGATCGCGGGATCATCCTCGCCCTGCAACGCCGCCTCGGCGTTGAATTCGGGAACGAGGGCTTCCGACCACAAGGCGGAAGACACGGCGCCCAGCACTCGGCCGCCGCTGAACGCGATGAGCTGGGAGATCGTCGCCGCGGGGACGGAGGCAAGCGTCCTCGTGACGCCCGATTCGCCCGCGCCGGGGTCGATCGGGGCGCCAACGAGCACGAGCTTCGCAACCTTATGCGGGAAGCGCGCGGCGTAGACCGCCGCGAGCCAGCCGCCCTGGCAGAGGCCAACGAGGGAAGCACGCCCTCCGAGGTCGTCGACGGCGACGTTCAAATCGGAAAGATAGGCGTCGATCCCATAGTCCCGCATCTCGACGGTAGCGGACTTCCAGAAGGTGAGGGCGATATCGCCAGCGCCGGCTTGGGCGAGCGCTTGAGCGATGCTGTGCCCGTCGGCCAAGTCCGCGATCGCGGCGTCGTGCACCGCATAGGGGGCCACGATGAGGATCGGCGCATTTTGCGGCGAAGCGGGCTCGCGCTGTTCGAGGAGACGCATCGTCGCGAGCTCAAGGCGAACGCGCCCCATGACCGGGAATCCCGACAGATCAAACGCCTCCGCCGGCTCCGGCGGAGTGACCGCGTCGGGTCGCGGCAGAGAGCCAGCCAGCTGATCAAGCGCGCCCGCGACGGCTGTCGACCACGTCAGGCGCCACAAATCCAAGGGATCGGCCATAGCAGTGCGCCCGTTCCCCCAGCGCCGCATTCTACCCGCCGCGGCTCCTTCCGTCGACTCTCGTTGACGGCCTGCGACTTCGAGACGCGCATCGAGAAGCGCCTTGTCATTCGCAGGGACCGGGCGCTAATCTGCAATTCAGCCTGCGCGCTCTAACGCAATCGCGACCGATCGCGCGGTATCCGCCCTCAACTCCCTTCAGGAGCCGTTATGGCTTTCCGTATCAGACTCCTTGCCGCCGCCTCTGCGTTCCTGGCCTTGATCGGCGCGGCCCGCGCGGACGACATCAAGATCGCGCTCATCCGCGGCCTCACCGGTCCGCTGCAGGCCTACGCCAAGCAGACCGAGACCGGCTTCATGATGGGGCTCGAATACGCGACCAAGGGGACGATGGAGGTGGACGGGCGCAAGATCGTCGTCATCACCAAGGACGATCAAAGCAAGCCCGACCTCGCCAAGACTGCGCTCACCGAGGCCTATGAGGACGACGGCGCCGACATCGCTGTCGGCACGACCTCTTCCGCCGCCGCGCTCGCGATGCTGCCGGTCGCCGAGGAGCACAAGAAGATCCTTATCGTCGAGCCGGCTGTCGCCGACGAGATCACCGGCTCGAAGTGGAACCGCTACATCTTCCGCACGGCCCGCAATTCCTCGCAGGACGCGATCTCGAACGCGGTCGCCATCGGCAAGCCGGGCGTCAATGTCGCGACCCTTGCGCAGGACTACGCGTTCGGCCGCGACGGCGTTAAGGCCTTCAAGGAGGCGCTCGCCAAGACCGGAGCGAAGCTGGTCGCCGAGGAATACGCCCCGCCGAACACTACCGATTTCACCGCCCCGGCGCAGCGCCTGTTCGACGCGCTCAAGGACAAGCCGGGCAAGAAGATTATCTGGATCATCTGGGCCGGCGGCGGCGATCCTTTGGACAAGCTCGCGGATCTCGACCCCGGCCGCTACGGCATCGAGCTTTCGACCGGCGGCAACATCTTGCCCGCGCTCGTCGCCTACAAGCGCTTCCCCGGTCTCGAGGGCGCCGCCTACTACTATTACGGAATCCCGAAGAACCCGGTGAACGACTGGCTCGTCGCCGAGCATGAGAAGCGCTTCCATTCGCCGCCCGATTTCTTCACCGCCGGCGGCTTCGCCGCTGCTATGGCGGTAGTGACCGCGCTTGAGAAGGCGAAATCGACCGACACCGAGAAACTGATCGCGACGATGGAGGGCATGGAGTTCGACACGCCCAAGGGGAAGATGATCTTCCGCGAGGAAGATCATCAGGCGCTGCAGTCGATGTACGCCTTCAAGATCAAGGTCGATCCGAACGTCAAATGGGGCATCCCTGAGCTCACGCGCGAGCTCAAGATCGAGGACATGGACATTCCCATCCGCAACAAGCGATGACGCCCTCGCTCGAGACGCGGGACCTGACGATCCGGTTCGGCGGCCATGTCGCGGTCGACCACGTCTCCTGCGCTTTCTTTCCGGGCGAACTCACCGCCATCGTCGGGCCGAACGGCGCGGGCAAGACGACTTATTTCAACCTCATGTCTGGCCAGTTGCGAGCTTCCGACGGCGCCGTGCTGATCGTCGGCCGTGACGTGACAAGGCTCGGCGCGCCGGAGCGCGCCCGCCTTGGCCTCGGGCGCGCGTTCCAGCTCACCAATCTCTTCCCTCGTCTCAGCGTGGCCGAGAACGTCCGTCTCGCCGTGCAGGCGCGTTCGGGCGCGCACTACGAGATGCGGCGCACGTGGCGGGCCGACGCGCAGGCGATCTGGCGCGCCGAGGCCGTGCTCGAATCGGTCGGCCTTGCCGCGAAGCGGGACGCGCCGGCCGCGGCGCTGCCGCACGGCGACCAGCGCAAGCTCGAAGTCGCGCTGATGATGGCGCTCGAGCCCAAGATCTACATGTTCGATGAGCCGACCGCGGGCATGAGCGTGGACGAGGTCCCGGTCGTTCTGGACCTCATCGCCCGCCTCAAGAGCGACAAGACGAAGACGATCCTGCTGGTCGAGCACAAGATGGACGTCGTGCGCTCGCTCGCCGACCGGATCATTGTCCTGACCAACGGCCAGCTTGCGGCGGACGGGGAGCCCGCCGCCGTCATCGCCTCGCCGGTCGTGCAGGAGGCCTATCTCGGGATTGCGCCGGAGAAAGCGGCGTGAGCGGCGGGCTCATCCTTGAAGGCGTGCATACGCATATCGGCCGCTACCACATCCTGCAGGGCGTCGACTTCGAAGCGCCGGCGGGCAAGACGACCATGCTGCTCGGCCGCAACGGCGCCGGCAAGACGACGGCGTTGCGCACGATCATGGGGCTTTGGCGCGCCTCGAAAGGGCGCATCGCGCTCGGCGCGAAGTCGATCGAGCGCCTCGCCGCCAGCGAGGTGGCGCGCCTCGGCGTCGGCTACGCGCCCGAGACGATGGCGGTGTTCTCGGACCTCACCGTCAAGGAGAATCTCGCGCTCGGCGCCCGTTCGGGCCCGCTCGACGACTCCCGCCTCGCCTGGATCTTTGGCTTCTTTCCGCCCTTACGCAAATTCTGGCTGTCGCGCGCGGGCTCGCTCTCCGGCGGACAGAAGCAGATGCTGTCGATCGCCCGCGCCATCGTCGAGCCGCGCGAGCTTCTTCTGATTGACGAGCCGACCAAGGGCCTCGCGCCGGCGATCGTTGGCGCGCTCATCGCCTGCTTTCAGGAAATCAAGGCGACCGGCGTCACGATCCTGCTGGTTGAGCAGAATTTCCGCGTCGCGAACGAGGTCGGCGACGAGGTGCTGGTCATGGATAACGGGCGCATCGTGCATCGCGGCGCGATGGCGGGTCTCGCCGCTGATGAGGCGTTGCAGAACCGCCTCCTGGGCTTGAGCCTCGATTCGCACCAATGACCTCGCTCGACGTCGGCGCCGCGCTGCCGCGCCGCAAGACAGAAATCCTGCCCGCGTTGACTCCGTTTCTCGTGGCGCTCGTGGCCGTGCCTCTCATCGGGTCGTTCTCGACCTTTCTGACGCTCACTGCGGCCGGGCTTGCTATGGGCATGATGATCTTCGCCATGGCGTCGGGCTTGACCCTCGTCTTCGGCATGATGGACGTGCTCAATTTCGGCCACGGCGCCTTCGTTGCGCTCGGCGCCTATATCGCAGCGCTCGTGCTGCTGCCGCTCGCCAACTGGACGAGCGCCCAATCGCTCGCGCTCAATCTCGCCGCCTTCGCGCTCGCCGTCGTCGCCGCGGCGCTGGTTTGCGGCGCATTTGGCTGGATCTTCGAGCGGCTCATCGTGAAGCCCGTGTACGGCCAGCACTTGCGGCAAATCCTGGCGACGATCGGCGGCGCGATCGTCGCCGAGCAATTGCTCTACGCCGTCTTCGGGCCGGACCAGGTACCGCTTCCCCTCCCGGCGACGTTTCGGGGCTCGTTCGTTTTCGGCGAGGCGGCGGTCGAGAAGTACCGCCTGCTGGCGACGCTCGTGGGCCTAGCGGTTTTCGGAAGCGAGATGCTGGTCCTGAATCGCACCAAGATCGGCCTCCTCATCCGCGCCGGCGTCGAGAACCGGGAAATGGTCGAGGCGCTCGGCTACCGCATTGACCGGCTGTTCGTCGGCGTGTTCATGGCGGGCTCCGCGCTCGCGGGGCTGGGCGGGGCGATGATGGCGCTCTACCGCGGCCAGGTTCACGCCTCGATCGGCGCTGAATTCTTGGTGCTCTGCTTCATCGTCATCATCATCGGCGGCTTGGGTTCGGTCGGCGGCTCGTTCGTCGCCTCGATCCTTGTCGCGCTCATCGCCAATTACGCCGGCTTTCTTGCCCCGAAGCTGGCGCTCGTGTCGAACATCCTCGCCATGGTCGTTGTGCTCCTCTGGCGGCCGCGCGGGCTCTATCCGGTGAGCGGCCGATGACGCTGCTCTCCGGCGATCCGCCGCGCGGGCTCGCGCTGCGGGTCCTCATCGTCGTCATCGTGCTCGGTCTCGCCTTCGCGCCTTTTCTCTTTCCGGGCGCCAAGGCTTTCAACGTCGCGGCGAAAATCTGCGTGATGATCCTGCTCGCCGCCTCGTACGACTTGCTGCTCGGCTATGCGGGGATCGTCTCCTTCGCGCACGTGATGTTCTTCGGCGTCGGCGCCTATGGCGTGGGCCTTGCGTTATATGGCTTTGGGCCGAGCTGGGTTGCACTGGCGGCCGGGCTCATGATCGCCTTTGGGCTGTCGCTCGTGCTGGCGCTCGCCATCGGCCTCTTTTCGCTGCGCGTCCAGTCGATCTTCTTCGCGATGGTGACGCTCGCCGTCGCCTACGCCTTCAACGTGCTCGCCTCGCAGCTCTCTTGGCTGACGGGCGGCGAGGACGGCCGCTCGTTCAAGGTCCCGACGGCATTGCAGCCCGGCTTCAAATGGCTCGCGCATCCGATTCTTGGCGTGCAGGCGAACGGCAAGCTCCTGGCCTACTACCTCGTGTTCGTCGTGGTCGCCCTCGCCTTCCTCGTGCTGCTCAGAGTGGCGAACTCGCCGTTCGGGCGCGTGCTGCAGGCGATTCGCGAGAACCCGTTCCGCGCCGAGGCGCTCGGCTACCGCATCGTCGTCCACCGGACTCTCGCGACCTGCATCTCCGCGCTTGGCGCGACGCTCGCGGGGGCTTTAAGCGCGCTTTGGCTTCGCTATGTCGGGCCGGACACGGCGCTCTCCTTCTCGATTCAGGTCGACGTGCTGGTCATGGTGGTCGTCGGCGGCATGGGCTCGCTTTACGGCGCAATCGTCGGCGCGGCGATCTTCGTGCTGGCCGAGAGCTACCTGCAGGACGCGATGGGGGCGCTCTCGCAACTTGCGGCCGACGCGCGCCTGCCGCTCCTGCCGGCGCTCTTCCATCCCGACCGTTGGCTCTTGTGGCTCGGCCTTGCTTTCATACTCGCCGTCTATTTCGCCCCGGCCGGGATCGTGGGCGCGCTGAAGCCGCGCGAAGCCGAGTCGAAGTAGGCGAGCGGGTCCGATCGCCTGCGTCATCGGCGGCCGGGGCGGCTGGCGATCACAACTGCGATGCCGCCGAGGACGGCCACGGAGGCCAGAATGAGGCGAAGGCTGATTGTCTCGGCCAGAAAGGCCGCGCCAGCGAGCGCCGTTATCGCCGGGACGCTGAGTTGGACCGACGCGCCTTCGGCGGCGCTCAGGCCGGGGAGGGCGGCGTACCAGATCGTGTAGCCGAGGCCGGACGCCGCCGCGCCGGAAAGCACGGCGTAGATTAGCCCCGCGACGGGATGGCTCTCCATCGCCACGGGCGCCGCCAGGATCGCCGCCATCGGGACCGCGCGCAAGAAATTGCCGGCGGTCGCGGTCAGCGGATCAAGGCTGCGCCGGCCAAGGATCGAATAGGCGCCCCATGCCGCTCCCGCCGTGAGCATCAAGACGGCGCCGAGCAGAGGAGGCGCCGAGACGCCGGGCGCGAGCAACGCGGCGAGTCCGGCGAGCGCTATGGCGAGTCCGAGCCACTGGCGCGGCGCCGGCCGATCTCCCCGAACGATTCCCGCGATCACCATCGTCGCCTGCACGGCGCCGAACAGGAGAAGCGCGCCGGCGCCTGCGGGCAACGACAGATAGGCGAAGGAGAAGGCCGCCGCATAAGCGAAAAGCGCGAAAGCCGCGCGCCACGAGCCGCTGATCGGTTCCCCGCGCCGCAGGATTGCGACGATCGCCCACAGCATGACGGCGCCCGACCCGATCCGCACGAAGGTGAAAGTCGCCGGATCGATATCCGTCTGAGTGAGCGCCAGCCGGCATAGAATCGAATTGGCCGCGAACGCGAGCATGGCGAGCGCGGTCAGCGCGATCGTTCTGGCTCTGCTCACGCCTGAAGGATTCATGAATCCCGAGTGAAAATCCCGACAGGATCAGCCGAGCGGCTCGGCGGCCGCCACCTTGCACAAGATAGGGCAGGCGCCAAATCCGCCCCGCGCTTGCCCGAACGGATGCGCCTTCCCAATTAGGGTCAAAGCGCGCGCGAAGTCCCGAGGGAGGGAGAACATGAAAATTGGCGTCATCGGCTCAGGGGTTGTCGGGCAGACGTTAGCCGCTGGATTTGTCAAACATGGCCACGAGGTGGTCATTGGCACCCGCGAGCCCGCGAAGCTCAAGCAATGGGTGGAAAAACACCCGAGCGCGAAGGTGATGTCGTTCTTCGACGCCGCGAACTTCGGCGAGATCGTCGTGCTCGCGGTCGCGGGTCAGGTCGCCCTCGAGGCTCTGAAACTCGCCGGCCCCAAGGCGCTGCAGGGCAAGACCGTGATCGACGCCACCAATCCGATCGGCGGCGGCCCGCCGGTCAATGGCGTGCTCTCGTTTTTCACGACGCTAACGGACTCGCTCATGGAGCGGCTCCAGAAGGCCTATCCCAGCGCGCATTTCGTCAAGGCGTTCAACTCGGTCGGC
>DATJXI010000014.1:0-4003 GCA_035500275.1 Roseiarcus sp.
GGGCTACCTCAGGTCGATGGGGATCGGCGATCCGGTGATGACGCTCCTGCGCAAGACCCCGGCCAGCAGCATCCGCTGGCTGAGCCTTGCCGAGCTCCAATCCTCGCATCTCGCGACGCTCGCGCTCGACGCGGAGGCGCCCATCGTCACGAGCGGCGCGAACGGCCTCAACGCCCACGCCTTCGACGGCGCCGAGGCCAGAGCGGCCGATTTCACGGCGCGGGGCGAAGCGCCGGTCGCCGGCGGCGCCTTTGAGGCGACACTCGCTTACGCCCGAGGCGGGGGTGTCGTTGAGATCGCGCTTGCGGCGCGCGACGCCAAGGCGACGCCGGCGCAGTCAGGCTGGGCGCTGACGGTCGGCGGCGAATCCTTGCCCCTCGAGGCGGAGGGGAGCGCGGCGAGCGTGACGATCCCGCGCGACCGCTTTTGCGCCGAGGCGCGTGGCGGCAAGATCGCCGCGACCGTCGCGGCCAGAGGGTCGCCGGCGGCGGACTTCGATCTTGCGCGCCTCGACAGGGCCGCCGCGCTCATCTACGAAGTCTGTCCACCGGCAGGCCCGTGACGCGCGCCTCCCTCATGCCGGCTCCTTCGGCTGAGCCTAATGAGCGCGGCAGCCGTGCGCCCCAACAAGAACTGACGCTTTGTAACTCCGGGCGGGTACGATAGGGAGAGGTCGTGCGGGCGGGCAAATTGTGGCTTTTGTGCGGCTCTATGCGATTCCAATGGCTTAGCTTAGGCGCCAAAAAGTGACCGCGCTCCCGACTGGATCGAAACGCGCTTGCCGCAGATCGCACGAACATGGCCGAAGCCGGCGCTCCTCCCTCCGCTCGAACGAAGGCGGAGGCTGAAAATCATCCCGAGTTGCGAATGAACTCGGCGATCTCCTGCGGAGAAAAGTCGGAAAGGACTTTTTTGTGTGGGCGCAGCATGCAACATGACGCTACGCGGTTGTCGGAAGAGAGGGCGACAATCTTGGCGTTCGGAGCGGTTTCCAAAAGCCGGTTTGCGACGTCGTCCGCCTCGCCGCGGGCAAGCGATATGATCACGACTTCGGGCCTCAGCAAGCGCAGCGGCTCCTTGTCGTCATCGGCGAGGAACTCGCCGATGATTTCGATGTCCCGTTCGCTTCCGACACACTGTTTTACAATGTCTCGAAGCATTGGGGACACGCCGATAAGAACAGCGCGGATACTGGGCATTGCGAATCCTCACGCCAATGAGAATACGCAAGCGCGCCCCGCCTTTAAATCCATCCAAATAATGAATGAGGATCGATGAACGGGCGTTCCGTTCGCCTCACGAGTAGCTGCCGCGCGTGAGCGCCCAATGCGCGATCTGACCGCGGCCTTGTAGGCCCAGTTTGCCAAGGAGATTGTGGACGTGCGATTTCGTCGTTGAGAGCTCGATCTTGAGCCGACGGGCGATTTCTTTGTTGCTCAACCCCTCGGCGATCATGCTCACGATCTCGCGCTCACGCACAGTGAGCGACATGGTGAGACACAAATCCGAATGGTCGCCTGGCGAAGATGCAACCAACCGCATCAACCCAGAGACGATCGTGGCCGAACAGATCTGTTCGCCGCGAGTGATGGACTCGACAAATCGCAGGAACTCATCGAATCCAATGGTTGTCGGGATGTACCCGGCGGCGCCTGCCTTGGCCCAGGCAATGACGTTGTCTTGCGTCTCCGACACAGCGAAAACAATGACCTGCGCCGCCGGACAAACCGCGCGGATTTCTCGAAGCGCCTCAAGCCCATTTGAGAAAGAAGCGTCGAGCAGGACGGTCGCCGCTGGATGCTTCCGGACGACAGACAGGGCATGGTTCACATTTTCGCACAGGCCTACAACCGAAAATTGGGATTCCTTCTCAATTATTCTCGCGACGCCTTCACGGAGAAAGCGCACTTCCGAGACGATCAAAAGGGATTTGCCCGCAACGGCGTCGCAATCGATGATGCCAGGTTCGGGCCGCTCGCCCGCAGCCGGGCCGGTCGGCATCGGCTTTGACTTGAGCAGGCGGCGGATAGATGAGACGCCTTCATGAAGCCATAGTACTTCTGTTTTTGGTGAGCCGGATTTGTTGGTAATTTTCTGCGCTTCGAAATGGGTAGATGTATACATGTGACTCCTCCCGTCGTTAAGATATTACGAATTATTGCTTTTATATTACCTCACGTCCTTTTTTCACAGTTACCAGAGAAGTTATTGGAAGTTCAACCAACGCGTTTTACCTCCGCATTACTTGTTGCCGTACTCAAAATAAGTGACCTTGCGCAAGCGCCCAATGCGTCACTTGGCCGCGGCGTCGCAGCCCCAGTTTGCCGAGGAGATTGTGAACGTGCGACTTCGTTGTCGAAAGCTCGATTTTCAACCTGCGCGCAATTTCCTTGTTGCTCAATCCCTCGGCGATCATGCGCACGATCTCCTGCTCGCGCGTCGTCAGCGACATTGCAGAAGGCAAACTTCGTTCATTAGCCGCGCCGGGGATGGATCCGACCCATTGAATCAACTTCGACGCGATGACCGTCGAGCAGATTTGCTCTCCGCGGATAATGCATTCGATAAATCTAACCAGCTCGTGAAGGCCAGCGGTCGTGGGAATGTAACCGGCCGCTCCAGCCCTTGCCCAGGCAATTACGTTCTCTTCGGTCTCGGAGACAGCGAACACGACGACCCGAGCCGAAGGGTTGACCGAACGGATGTCACGAAGAGCGTCAAACCCCTTCGAGAACGAAGCATCAAACAAAACCGTTGCGGCCGGGTGGTCGCGAACCGCCGACAGCGCTTGATCCAGATTTTCGCATAGCTCTACAACCGATAATCTTGATTTTCCCTCGATCGTCCCGGCGATGCCCTCGCGCAGCAACCGCACCTCGGAAACGATCAATAAAGTTTGTTCGGCCAAATCCTGTATGGCCGAATCTTCCGGCGTTAAAAGCTCCCCGATCACAATAAAACACTCCCTCTCCCAGGAGTATCGATAACGTCCCCTCTTGATGCATCGATAGATCAGGACCGCGTAGTCTTATTTACTTGCTCATTGCCCGTCTTCTCCTTCCGAAAACTGAGCAATTGCGATGGCAACAATGTTAACTTAGTTGAGTCGACGGTTACAAATACTTGTCCTCCATCACGGCTAAGTAGTACTACCGCTCGCGAGCGTGTGTCAAGGTTGAGGGGCGATTCCATCGTAAGATGGAGAGCGTTTCCATCCGAGTTCACTCCGTCAACTGACGCTGCCGCTCCATCCTTTCTTGCATCTCCTTGCGGATAGTTCGCTTGCGGACGCTCGGTATCATTTGACCTGTAAGGCGGCGCGTCCGCCGATGAAGGGAAGGGACACATGAAAAGAGCACTTCTTGCGTTTGTGAGCGCTGCGGCGCTGGCGTTCAGCGCGCCTGCCTTCGCGGCCGGCGGGGGCGGACACGGACACGGCGGCGGCGGCGGCGGCGGCGGCGGCCACACCAGCGGCCACACCGCAACCGGCGCGATCGGCGGGTCGTTCGGGCCTGGCTCCAGCTCGACGGTCGGGGCCACTGCGACGACTTCCGGCACCGGATATGGCAGCGGCAGCGGCGCTGGCGCCGGCATGGGCCAGGGCAGTTCCGCCACCGGCGGCACCGGCGCTGGCACGGGCATGGGAATGGGCGGCGGCGGCGGCACCACGTCGAGCACCGCGGCCTCGAGCGTCGGCGCCAGCACGAGCGGCACCGGCGTCGCCGGCGGCGTCTCGGGCGCCGCGGCGAGCAGCTCGGCGGGCGGCGGCGGCCATGGCGGCGGCGGCGGCTCGGGCGGCGGCGGCGGCTCCTGAGTCTCGTGAAACGGCTCCCGCCCGCCCAAACGGGCGGGAGTTCCTTCGCCTCAAGAAAGGGGGGGGAATCCTCCATGAAACAGGTTTTGATGGCGGCGTTTTTCGTCGCAGCCGCTTCTCAAGCGCAGGCCGTCGGCGGCGGCGGCCATGCTCCATCGCCAAGCCCTGCTCCATCGGCGTCGGGCCATG
>DATJXI010000015.1:0-9584 GCA_035500275.1 Roseiarcus sp.
GGCGCCGACCTTGACGGTCGAGCCGTCGCCAATCTCGCCAGCGAGCAGCATCTGCGCGAGCGGGTCCTGCACCCACTTCTGGATGACGCGCTTCAGCGGCCGCGCGCCGTAGGACGGGTCGTAGCCCCGGTCCGCAAGCCACTGCCGCCCCTTACCGTCAAGCTCGAGCTTGATCTTGCGGTCGTCGAGAAGTCGCTGGAGCCGGCCGAACTGGATGTCGACGATCGCGCCCATGTCCTCGCGCCGCAGGCGGTGGAACAGGATGATCTCGTCCACGCGGTTCAAAAACTCGGGCCGGAAGTGCGCCCGCACGACCGCCATCACCTCCTTCTCGACCGCCTTCGTATCCTCGTGCTCGCTCAGGTTCACGAGGTACTCCGAGCCGAGGTTCGACGTCATCACGATCAGGACGTTGCGGAAGTCGACCGTGCGGCCCTGGCCGTCGGTTAGCCGCCCGTCGTCCAGCACTTGCAGAAGGACGTTGAACACGTCCGGGTGCGCCTTTTCGATCTCGTCAAACAGGACGACCTGATAGGGCCGCCGCCGCACCGCTTCCGTCAGCGCCCCGCCTTCCTCGTAGCCGACATAGCCGGGCGGCGCGCCGATGAGGCGGGCGACCGAGTGCTTCTCCATGTACTCGGACATGTCGATGCGCACCATCGCGGTCTCGTCGTCGAACAAGAAGGCGGCGAGCGCCTTGGTGAGCTCGGTCTTGCCGACGCCGGTCGGCCCAAGGAACATGAACGAACCGATCGGCCGGTTCGGGTCCTGCAGACCGGCGCGCGCGCGGCGCACGGCGGTCGACACGGCGATGACGGCCTCGCTCTGGCCGACCACGCGCCGCGCGATCTCCTCCTCCATCTTGAGGAGCTTCTCGCGCTCGCCTTCGAGCATCTTGTCGACCGGCACGCCCGTCCAGCGCGAGACGACCTGCGCGACGTGATTGGCGGTCACCGCCTCGTCGACGAGCACGCTGTCGCCCTGCTTCTCGGCCTCGCTGAGCTGCTTCTCGAGATCGGGGATCGTGCCGTAGGCGAGCTTGCCAGCTTCGGCGTAGTCGCCCGTGCGCTGCGCCTGGGCGAGCGCGTTGCGGGCGGCGTCGAGCTCCTCCTTGAGCTTCTGGGCTAGGCCGATCTTGTCCTTCTCGGCCTTCCAGCGGGCGGTCAGCGAATCCGACTTCTCCTGCAGATCGGCGAGTTCGCCTCCGAGCTTCTTTAGCCGCTCCTTCGAGGCCGCGTCGTTTTCCTTCTTCAGCGCCTCCTGCTCGATCTTGAGCTGCATGATGCGCCGGTCGAGCTCGTCCAGCTCCTCCGGCTTTGAGTCGACCTGCATCCGCTGGCGGGAGGCCGCCTCGTCGATGAGGTCGATCGCCTTGTCGGGCAGGAACCGGTCGGAGATGTAGCGGTCGGACAGCGTCGCCGCCGCGATGATCGCAGGATCGGTGATGCGCACGCCGTGGTGCGCTTCGTACTTCTCCTTCAAGCCCCGCAGGATCGAGATCGTGTCCTCGACGGTCGGCTGGGAGACAAAAACCGGCTGGAAGCGCCGCGCCAGCGCCGCGTCCTTCTCGACATGCTTGCGATACTCGTCGAGCGTGGTGGCGCCGACGCAATGCAATTCGCCGCGAGCGAGCGCCGGCTTGAGCAGGTTCGAAGCGTCCATGGCGCCGTCCGCCTTGCCCGCGCCGACGATGGTGTGCATTTCGTCGATGAAGAGCACGATTCCGCCCTCGGCGCTCGTCACTTCATTGAGGACGGCCTTCAGGCGCTCCTCAAACTCGCCGCGGTATTTGGCGCCGGCGATGAGCGCGCCCATGTCGAGCGCCAGCAGTTTCTTGTCCTTGAGCGACTCCGGCACGTCGCCATTGACGATCCGGAGCGCCAGCCCTTCGACGATGGCCGTCTTGCCGACGCCCGGCTCGCCGATGAGGACGGGATTGTTCTTGGTGCGGCGGGACAGGACCTGAATGGTGCGGCGGATTTCCTCGTCACGGCCGATGACCGGATCGAGTTTGCCCGTTCGCGCCGCCTCGGTGAGGTCGCGGGTGTATTTCTTGAGCGCGTCGTAAGCGTTTTCGGCGCTCGCCGAATCCGCCGTGCGGCCTTTGCGCAAATCGTTGATGGCGGCGTTGAGGGTCTGCGGCGTGACCCCAGCGTTGGCCAGGATCTTGCTGGCCTCCGATCCCTTCTCCATCGCCAGCGCGAGGAGGAGGCGCTCGACTGTGACAAAGGAATCGCCCGCCTTCTGGGCGATCTTTTCGGCGCTGTCGAAGAGCCGCGCCGTGGTCGGCGCGAGGTAAAGCTGCCCGGCCCCCGAGCCTTGGACCTTCGGCAACTTGGAAAGCGCCAGCTCGGTCAGCCTCAGCGCCTCGCGGGAATTGCCGCCCGCCCGATCGATGAGACCGGCGCAAAGTCCCTCCTCATCGTCCAGGAGGACCTTGAGAAGATGCTCCGGCGTGAACTGTTGGTGGCCTTCGCGAAGCGCCAGCGACTGCGCGCCCTGAACGAAACCTCTCGCACGTTCGGTATACTTTTCGAGATTCATAAGTTCTCCTCCGGCGCCGCCCCACGCCCCGCAGCAACGTTGGCGCGGCCCTTGCTGTAAACTGGCCGCAAAGCGGCGATCACGTTGTTATGTAAGAGCGATAGAAGCCCGGGGAAGGGCTCGAGCCTATCGAACGGTCCCAACCCCCATAGATTTACGAAGACGCCCGCTTCAAAAAATCCTGGAGCCACTCGGCGTTCATGCCCGCGATCGGCAGCCAGAGTTTGAACAGCGTTTCCGGCGAAAAGCGCTCAAGCTCGATCATCATGCGCTTTTCGATTTCCGCCATCGCGGCTTTCTGCATGGGCTCGACGTCCGGCAACCCCATGAACTGGCGCGCCTCAAGCGGCGTACAGTCGACGTTGACGGTGATTTTCATGACGAAAACCTCCTGTCCTTCCCGGGCCCGCCAAGGGTGGCTTGCGACTAAGGATTAGCGCAACCTCGTTAATCATTCGACCCCTGCGCCTTGAGCCGCGCGGGAGCGCGGAGCGGACGGTAACTTTTTCCCGAGGAAGATCGTAATAGCGCTTGCACCCTGGCTACAACTTACGCTAAGTAATATGGGTCAACTAAGTTGAGTGATCGTCCGGAACGTTCTTCGTCCAGCTTCACTAGGGAATGGTTCGAAGCGGTCTGGCGCGCTGCGGAAGCTCCTTCCGTTTACCGAACGCCGGTTGTGCTTACAGGGATTGATTTTCTGGTGGGTTCGTATATCAAACCAGTCGGCATCTCGGGCGGCGTGCCAGACGAATTTGGCATGAGAGGCAACATGGACACGCCCGTGCGCCGTCCGTATCGTCATGGAAATTTGCCGAACGCTATGCGTGCGGCGGCTCGCGCCATCCTCGATGAGGGCGGGCCGGAGACCGTCGGGCTGCGCGAAACCGCGCGACGCGTCGGCGTCTCGGCAACAGCCGCCTACCGCCACTTCGCGAGCAAGGAGGAACTCCTCGCCTCGGTTGCGGCGGAAGGCTTCCGGGAGTTGACCGCGGAAATGGAGGCCGCCCTTAACGGGCACGACGCGCTGAAGCGCATTGGCCTCGCTTACGTAGAGTTCGCTCTTCGCAAGCGCGGGCTATTTCGCCTCATGTTCGGCCCGATCCTGGTCGAGCGGGCGAAATACCCCGTGCTGAACGACGCCTCGCGGGCGGCGATCGACCTCATGCAGCGCGCGATCGGAGGTTCGTCCGAGCAGCAGCGGGAGGAAAACGTCACCATCCTGGCGGCTTGGGGCTTGGTGCACGGGCTCTCCTCCCTGTTCATCGACGACCTCATCCCGGAGGATCGGGCTCGCGCCTTGGCCGAGGAGATCCTCGTCCAAGCCCAGTTGACCCAGCCGGAGAACCGTCCGGCGGCCTGAACGACGGCCGTTGGGCGGCGGCTGGCGCGCAAGTGCTCGCCCAACTGTCGACCCCGCTCTCGTAATGAGTCGCTCGCTCGTCGAAGCGGGCGAGGATTTTTCGCGCTGCGGGTGGCACGACCGAAACCTCGTAGTCTGATCCGGCGAAGACCTTCACCGCCTCCCACGATTCAAAACGCATGAGGGTCATGAACTCGACCTCTTGCGAGAGCGCGCGGCGGAAGAGCTCGATCCGCTCGAGGCCGTCGATGCGGCGTGCGAGAATGCCGGGGAAAATGGTCCCTCGGATCAGATCTTCGTAAGCATCGGCGGCTGCTGCGGTGGTCCAGCCGCGCCAGAGGCGCAAGATCATGAGGTCGCTCCTCCCCAGGAAGCACCGCGGAAGCCGACGCAACTTCTCTACACGTCCCGGGGGGGGGGACCGACTTGGGGAAAATTGCGATTTCGCCCTGCGTGAAATCGGCGCGCTTGCGCCCACTTGCGGCCATATCCTACGCGGCGCAGTGCAGTCTTTCCTGGTAGATCTAACGGGAAACCGCCGTCGAAATCCTGCGCGAGGACTGTCTCAAGCCTTTGCGTGTGACGGTGACTGCGGCCGCGAAGTGGCTCGGGGTGTCGCGGGGTCGCTGTCGGAGCTCTTGAACGGCCGCAACGGTGTTTCGCCTGAAATTGCGATCCGCCCCGAGATGTCGGGGTGGGGCTCTGCTGAATCCTGGCTGCGCAACCAGTTGTCGTACGATCTTTGGCGCGCGCGCCGGCGAGCAGCATCAATCAAGAACGCTTTCCCGCGCCGGAAGCGGCCTGAGCCGACGCATATTCTGGCGCTCGGGTGGAATTGATGGGGCCGCCGCTAAACTGCAATCGGCCGGCGAAGTCCATATATGTCCGGCGAAGGGCTCGCGGCGCAAGATATCTGCCCGGCTGAGACCCAGGATCCAGTTTCGGAGAGATCGCAGTTGAGCCGGGACGAAGAAGCCAATCGCCTGAGCGCGCGCGCGCAGCGCTACGCGCGCCTTGGCGTCAATGCGGGCGCGCTCGCGGCGCGGGTCGGCGTCAACCGGCTCACCGGCGGCGGGCGCGACGCCAACGCCAAGGCGCTCGCAGAGGCGCTCGGACGCATGAAGGGCCCGATGATGAAGGTGGCCCAGCTTCTTACGACGATCCCGGAGGCGCTGCCGACCGATTACGCCAACGAACTCATGCGCCTTCAGTCACAGGCGCCGGCGATGGGCGCGGCCTTCGTGCGCCGGCGCATGCGGGCCGAGCTCGGGGCCGATTGGCGCGAGCGCTTTTCCGAGTTCGATCTCAGGCCGGCGGCCGCCGCCTCGCTCGGCCAAGTGCACAAAGCGCGCAGCTTGGAGGGCGAGTGGCTCGCCTGCAAGCTGCAATATCCCGAGATGGCTTCCGCCGTGGAAACCGACCTCTCGCAGCTCGATCTCCTGTTCTCGCTGCATCGGCGCATCGGCGCGGCGATTGACACGCGCGAGATCGCGCGCGAAATCCGGGAGCGGGTGCGCGAGGAGCTTGACTACGTGCGCGAAGCGAAGGTCGCGCGGCTCTACGCTCTCATGCTCGCCGACCGGCCGTTTGTGCGGGTGCCGCGCATCTTCGGCGACTTGTCGACTCGTCGGCTCCTGACCATGCAATGGCTGGAGGGAGAGCGGCTCGTGGCCTTTGAGACGGCCAGCCAAGAGGCGCGCAACGCCATCGCGGTCGGCCTCTTCGAGGCCTGGTGGCGTCCGTTCGTCCGCTACGGCGTCATCCACGGCGATCCCCATCTCGGCAACTACACCGTCGTCGCCGCCGGCGTAGGCGCGGCGCGCAAGGTCGAGGGGATCAATCTCTTCGACTATGGCTGCGTGCGAATGTTTCCGACCCGCTTCGTGCTCGGAGTCGTCGAGCTCTACCGGGCGCTCAAGGCCAAGGACGACGCGCATATCGCCGAGGCCTACTCCATGTGGGGCTTCCCCAAGCTCACGCGCGGCGCCTTCGACGCGATGACGATCTGGGCGCGCTTCATCTGCGGGCCCATTCTCGACGACCGGGTGCGCACGACGGCCGACGGCGTGAGCCCAACGGAATACGGGCGGAAAGAGATCGGCGCGGTCATGCGCGCGCTTCGGGCGGAGGGCGGACGCCTCACCGTGCCGCGCGAGTTCGTCTTCCTGGAGCGCGCCACCATCGGCCTTGGCGGCGCCTACCTCAGGCTCGGCGCGCGGATCAATTTCCATCGTATGTTCGAGGAGACAATCATCGGCTTCGACGCCGACGCGGTCGGCAAACGGCAGGCCGAGGCGCTGAAGGCGGTGGGCCTCGGAGATGAGCGGCCTTGCGTTAGCGCGTAGCCGCCGGTCGCAGCAACAAGTCTCGCGCCCTCGGCGCCCATGCGGCGGCTCTTAGAAGTGGGCCGGCGATCGCTAGCGCAGCGAAGGGACCGTAAAGGACGGCGTCGCGGGTGTTGCTCACCCCGAACCTTGTAAAATCCAATAGGAACGCAAGGGCGATGTAGTTCATGCCAAACGTCCGGATGAAGGACCAGACGGCGGAGGGCATCGCCTCTCGCACGCGGCGGATCGAAAAAAGAGCAAGCAGGTAAGTCAGAAGCGCCGCAGCGCCAAAAATGATGAACGTTCGGACGCCAGGCCGTTCGCCGACGATACAGAGCGTCAGGACGCTGCCCAGGTGGACGAGGAGCGCGGCCGCAAACGCGAGACCCAATTCGCGCGCGCGCTTTCGCAAGAACAAGAACCTGTGTCCGAAGAGGGACGTTAATGCGCCTCCCGCATAGGCGGGCCAAAAGAAGAGGAAGGCGACTCGCGAGCTGACGAGCAGAGCGACGGTGATCGCGTTGTCAGGCTTGGGGAGAATGACGACGGACAGGGTGGTCAGAGCGAGCGCTGCGCAAAAGCCAAACGCCATCCAAACCCATCCGCGATTAGGGAGGGGCGATAGACTCATACTCGGAATGGCCCGCTGCGACATGGCGGTTCAGGCCCCGTAAGCAGCTAATCTCTCTAAATAGAACAAATGCGCTCTCGCGCAGGCTCAGAAAGGGTCCTGGCGGTTCGGGCGAAATACGGTTGGCGCCCAGCGGTTCCTGTCTGCGGCCATCGAAAGCATCACACCGGGACGAGGTCGCGTCAATGACTCGGATGCTACCCCTATTGATAGTGGGTTGCCCGGGCGCAGGGGGATCACGACCAGTTCGTCCACCTCGGCGCGGCGGCGTAGTTGATCTGGATCAGGATGATGAGCGCGACGCCGAGCGGCGCGCTGATGAGCCCCGCGAGGGCGCCGATCGCGTAGAGCGCCCGCGCGCGCACGATGCGACGGCGGATCGCCTCGGCGTTCTCACCCGGCGGCTTCTCGTCCGTGAGTCGGCTCGTTAGGCGTAGTTTCCACGAGGAGTCGCAACTGATCCAGGTCGCCTGTCTCCCCGTACCCCTCCGCGTTGATGTCCTGGAGCGGACGGAGTTGGGACAGTCGACTAAGATCCGCCTGACGGAAAAGATCGGCGCAATCGCTTCGACGGGCGCCGCGTTACTGGGTCGTCCGGTAGCCGAATGGTCGGTCCGTCCGCCGCTGCCGACGCGCGAGCCTCCACGGCGGTATGACCTTGGCGGCGGGATCTCGCTGTGGCGGCTGCCGGTCGGATATGTCCGCATTCGCGAGCGCCACCGGGAGATGCCCAATCGTCTCGCCGAGGCGCCGGACGGACTGAGATTCCCGCTCATGATGGCCGACAAAGCCGTGACCGGGTGGCTCGACTGCACGGCTTGGCTCATCCGCCATCCTCAGACGACCATTCTCGTGGACACCGGCGAAAGCGCGAGCTTCGGGTCGGACGCCTATTTCGCCGGGATCGGTCAGCCGAAGCGGCGCCTCTACCCGCGCATTCTCGACGGCGCGGCGCCGCCGGGCGGCGATCTGGCCGCGGGATTGCGGGAGGCCAGCGTGGAGACGGACGAGATCGACCTTTGCGTTCTCACCCATCTTCACTCGGACCACATCGGCAATCTCGATCGACTCGGGCAGCGGGCGCGGTTCCTCGTCGCTCGCGAAGAGACGAGGGGCGCGAGCGGAAGCGGCCGCCTTCCCGAGAAGCTGCCCCGCGACGGCCGAGTCGAATTTACGGCGCCGAGCCTCGACCATCCGGTGTTCGGCAAAGTTCAGCCCTTGACGGCGTGGCGCGACATTCTTGTCGCACCGACGCCCGGCCATACGGCCGGCCACCAGAGCGTCGTCATCGACTGCGGCGACCGTCAGATCGTCCTCGCGGGCGACGCCGCCTTCGGCGACGATCAGGTCGCGCACGCGAGGATTCCCGGCATCGTGGAGGACGCCGGCGCGGTCAGAGAGACCTATGCAAAGCTTCTCGCCCTGCGGCAAATGAAGCCGACCATCGCGCTCTTCAGCCACGATCCGCGCAACCGGGAGAAGCTGACGGCGTATGAGCGCGCCCCCGCGGCCAACCGAGGGTTGTTAGCGGATGCGATGGCCACGAGCTACGCTCACGACCAGTTCGTCCAGCGCGGCGCGGCGGCGTAGTTGATCTGGATCAGGATGATGAGCGCGACGCCGAGCGGCGGGCTGACGAGGCCGGCCATGGCGCCGATCGCGTAGAATCCTTGAGCGCGCACGATGCGGCGGCGGATCGCCTCGGCCCTCTCGCTTGGCGGCTTCTCGTCCGTGAGTTCGGCGCGTTCGGCGTAACGCCAAGCAATGTACAGGCTCACGCCGGCGAGCAAAATGTTGGCGTAATAGATGAGAAAGGCGATCCGGTAGTCGAAGAAGCTCCCGAGCAGCCGGGTCGAGAACGGCAGCGCGGTGATGACCGCGAGAAAGAGGAAATAGAGCCACGCGAGGTTGCGGTTCATGGCGGTGAGGCGCGAAAGCTGCGTCTGCTGTCCGAGCCAGAAGATGCCGAGCGTCATCAGGCTCATGAGCCAGGTCGCCGCGGTCGGCGCGAGGCGCATCAAAGCCGCCGCGAGCTCGCCTTCGCTGTGGATGTCGGCGGCCTCGGGGGCGTGGATGTCGAGGACGAGCAGGGTCATGGCGATGGCGAAGATGCCGTCGCTTAAGGCGCAGACGC
This sequence comes from Roseiarcus sp., assembly GCA_035500275.1. Classification (GTDB taxonomy): domain Bacteria; phylum Pseudomonadota; class Alphaproteobacteria; order Rhizobiales; family Beijerinckiaceae; genus Roseiarcus. Next base: position 9,000 of record DATJXI010000015.1, read on the forward strand.
GCCCGAGCTCCGTCCCCGCGATGGCGTTGTAGTTGGTCGGCATGGCGAAGTCGCTTCCGAAGGCGCGCAAGGCGCGGAGGACCGTAGCCATGCGCCGGCCGCCGGGCAACGGTTCGAGCGCAAATGCCGCGGGGCGGAAAGAGTCTTCAAGGCGAATCGTCACCCGTCATGGCCGGGCTTGTCTCGGCCATCCACGCGCTGCTCAATGTGGCGCGGCTTGCGCTCACCCCCCCCTTGCCGAGCGCGGCCAGGAGCGCGGCGAGGTTGTTGCGCGCGCCGACAGTCCAGGGATGGTCCGGCCCGAGGCTCGTCTCAAGAATCGCGAGCGCGCGGCGCATCAGCGGCTCGGCCTCGGCGAGCCGATTGATGGCCTGCAGCAGCTGCGCGAGATTGTTGAGGCAGGTCGCCACTTGCGGATGGTCCGGCCCGAGGCTCGTCTCGAAAATCGCCAGCGCGCGGCGCATCAGCGGCTCGGCCTCGGCGAGGCGGTTCGCAGCCTGAAGCAGCCCCGCGAGATTGTTGAGGCAGGTCGCCACTTGCGGATGGTCCGGCCCGAGGCTCGTCTCGAAAATCGCCAGCGCGCGG
>DATJXI010000016.1:0-2889 GCA_035500275.1 Roseiarcus sp.
GCGCTCGCGGTCATCGGCGTCTTCGACTTCATCGGCACGCTGGCCTCCGGCTGGCTCTCCGACCGCTTCGACAACCGCTGGCTGCTCTTCATGTATTACGGGCTACGCGGACTGTCGCTGATCGCGCTGCCGTTCACCGACTTCTCCGTCGTCGGCCTCTCGGCCTTCGCCGTCTTCTACGGGCTCGACTGGGTGGCGACGGTGCCGCCGACCGTGCGGCTCACCGCCTCGCGCTTCGGCGCCGAGCGGGCCAACCTCGCCTTCGGTTGGATCTTCGCGGGCCATCAGCTCGGCGCGGCAACGGCCGCCTTCGGCGCCGGCGCGGCGCGGACCGAGCTTTCGACCTATCTCCCGGCGCTCTACGTCGCGGGGGTCGCCTGCGTAATCGCGGCGGCGCTGGTGCTGACGCTGGCGAGCCCGCGGGCGCGGGCGCTGGCGGCGGCGTGAGCCTCAGGCCTTCGCGCCTGTCGTCTCGCCCGCCAGCGCCATGCCGGAGCGCTGCTTGACGCCCCGGTAGTAGGCCCAGAGCATGCGCGCGGCCACGCCTCGCCACGGCCGCCAGCGCTCGGCGATCCGTTCGAGCCGCGCGGCGTCGGGCCTCGTCTTGAGCTTGAGCGCGATCTTCGCCGCCTCCTGCAGCGCGAGGTCGGCGGCCGGGAAGGCGTCCGGGTGGCCGAGGCAGAAGAGAAGAAAAATATCGGCCGTCCACGGGCCGATCCCCTTCACTTGAACGAGCGCGGCATGGGCGGCCTCGGCGTCGAGGCGGGCGAGGCCCGGCAAGTCGAGACCCCCCGAGCTCACCGCCTCGGCGACCGAGCGCAGCGCGCGGATTTTTGGGCTCGACAGGCCGCAGGCGCGCAGGGTCTCCTCCGTTGCCGAAATGAGGCTCGCGGCCTCGAACGGCGCGAGCGCCGCCTCGAGGCGAGTGAAGATGGCGCTCGCGCTCGCCACCGAAAGCTGCTGCGAGACGACGATTCGCGCGAGGCCCGAGAAGCCCGGCTCGCGCAGCCGCAGCGGCGGCGGCCCGCCCATCTCAATCAGCGTCCCGACCACTTCCGGGTCCTCCTCGAGCAGCGCCTTTGTTGCCGCATGCAGCGTCGCCTCGTCGGCGATTGCCGGGCCGCTATGATAAGTTCGCTTCGGCGCCGCGCGCTTCCGTCGCTTTGCGGGCGCGGCTCGCCTTGCGCCCGCCTTGGTTTGCCTGATCTTGCTTTCCGCCATGACTGTCCCGATCTCCGCGCCGCCGCCGGTCCTTCGCTTCGCGCCCTCGCCGAACGGACCGCTTCACCTTGGCCACGCCTACTCGGCGCTGCGCAATGAAAAAGTCGCGGTGGAGACGGGCGGGCGGCTGCTTTTGCGGATCGAGGACCTGGACCGGAGCCGCTGCAATCCGGAATGCGAAGCCGCGATCCTTAATGACCTCGACTGGCTCGGCGTGCGATTCGCGGGCGAAGTCGTGCGGCAGAGCGAACGCGCCGAACTCTACCAAGGCGCGCTCAACCGGCTTGTTTCGCAAAACCTCGCCTATCCCTGCTTTTGCAGCCGCTCCGACGTCGCCCGCCTCGCCAAAGCGCGCGATCCCGACGGCGCGCCCCTCTACCCGGGAACCTGCAAGTCCATCTCTGCGAACGAGCGCTACGCTCGGCTCGAGCGCGGCGAGCCGGTCGCCTGGCGGCTCGACCTGGGCCGCGCTGCGAAAGAGGTGCAGGGCGCGCTCTTCTGGATGGAATATGGCGAGGGCGATGTCCCCGTCGCGCGCCGCGCCGCGCCAGAGCGCTGGGGCGACGTCGTCCTGCGCGGCCGCGACAATGCGGCGAGCTATCATCTCGCGGTGACGGTGGATGACGCGGATCAGGGCGTGACGGACGTCGTCCGCGGCAAGGACCTTCTCGAGGCGACGTCGGTCCATCGGCTCTTGCAGGTCATGCTCGAATATCCCGCGCCGCGCTATCGCCACCACCGGCTCGTGCTCGACATGAGCGGCGCCAAATTGTCGAAGAGCCGCTATTCGCCCTCGCTCGCCAATCTGCGCGCCGCGGGCGCGATGGCGTCGGGGTTAAGGGCGGCGCTCGGCTTCGGCGAGGGGGATTCCGGCGGAATCGCCGTCCGTCTCAGCGCGTGAAGTCTACCCGGCCGCCTCGCCCTGCTCCTTGAGGCGGGCGCAGAAGCTCGCCACCGCCTGCAGCGTCGCCTCCGGCCGCTCGATGTGCGGCGAGTGGCGGCAGCCAGGCAGGACGAGGGTCTCGACCGCGGTCGGCGCGCGCGCTTCGATGGCGCGGATTTGCGCGAGCGTGCCGTACTGGTCATCCTCGCCCTGGATCAAGAGCGCCGGCGCGCGCCAGCCGTCGACAAAAGCTTCGATGTTCCAGGACGTGAAGCCCGGGTCGAGCCAGGCGCCGTTCCAGCCGTAGAAGGCGTTGTCGACATGCGTGTGATATTTGCCGAGTTTCGCGCGCAGGTCGCCCGTCTCGTAAGCGCGCTTCGCCTCCGCGATCGAGGCGAGGCCGGGCGCCTCGGTGAAGAGGTGCGGCGCGATCAGGACGAGCCCGCGCACGCGGGCGTCGTTGTGCTCGCCGGCATAGATGGCGGCGATCGAGGCGCCGTCGCTGTGGCCGAGCAGAATCCCGCGCTGAACGCCAATGCCGTCGAGGACTTGCGGAAGGCTCGTGCGCGCTTCCCGCGTCATGTAGTCGAGCGGGCGGGGCAATTCGACCGGGTCCGACGCGCCATAACCGGCGCGCGAATAGGCGAACGCGCCCCAACCGGTCGCTTTTGCGAGTCTTTTGGGAAAGTCGCGCCAGAGGGCTGCGCAGCCGAGGCCCTCATGCAGCATGACGATGGTCGGGGCCGCCCCGCCGGGCGGCGGCCCGAAGGCGGCGGCCTCCAACC
>DATJXI010000017.1:0-11556 GCA_035500275.1 Roseiarcus sp.
AAAGGAAAAGTTGAGCGGCACGTTCTCGAAGGGGAGCGCCGCCTCCGCGCAACGTTTCGCGAAGCGCCGGCGCATCTCGGCGAATTTCTCGGGCGCTGCGCCCTGGAAGGAGAAGATCGACTGCTTCTCGTCGCCGACCGCGAAGACGGTGCGGTTGCGGCCGCGGGCGCCTTCGCCGGCGAAGAACTCGGCCGTCAGCGCCTCTAGGACGCCCCATTGCGCGGCCGAGGTGTCCTGCGCCTCGTCCACGAGCAGATGGTCGAGCGCGCAATCGAGCTTGCGCATCACCCAGGCCGCGCTCGAACGTCTGACAAGCGCGAGCGCGCGAGCGATCTGGTCGGAAAAATCGAGCTGTCCCCGCTCCGCCTTCGCCTGCTCGTAGGCGATGAGTATTGTTTTGGCGACCGCGAACAGCGCGGCGCTACGCTCGAGAGTCTGCGCGGCGCGCCGCCGCTCGCGCAAGGAGACGAGGCGGTCCTGTTCGGCTTGCAACTCCGACAGTAGCATGGACGCGCAATCCGCGAGGCCCTTGGTGACAATTGGCCGCTCATCGGTTCCGCGTCGACCGCCGGTCCCATCTTCGGTGAAGAAGACCCGCATGAGCGCGTCGACGCGGTCGCTTCTTTCGCCGTCCTCAACCTCGCGCAGGCAAATCGCCAGCTTTCGATCGCTCTTCGAGCCACGATCAAGGACTGTCGCCCACGCTTTGCGCCGCATCCGCTCGATGTCGCCGCCGAGCATCTCCTCCTCGACGCCGGCCGTGGTGACGCCGGGCGGAAGGCGCAGGCGGATTCGCAACGCCTCCGAAAAGCTTGCCGGGTCGTCGAACGCCTCGAAGACGTCGGCGAAGTTTTGCGCCTCGGTCAGGAGATCGTCGAACCGGGCGGCCCCGCCCTCGCGGGCGGCCAAATCGAGCGCCGGCGCAGCCGAAGCGGAGGCGCGCAGCGCCGTCAGCGCCCGGTCCCGCGCGCGCCCTATGAGAACCCTGGCTTCGCGCTCATCGACGACCCGGAAATGCGCCGGGACATTCGCCTCGAACGGAAAAAGCTGGAGCAGGCGCTCGCAGAACGCGTGCAAGGTCTGGATCTTGAGGCCGCCCGGCGTCTCGATGGCACGCGCAAACAATCGTCGGGCCGTCCGGAGGTCATGGCCGCCGACGTCCCCTGCACGCAGGTCGCGGATCCTCTCCGCAAGCTTGTCGTCGTCGAGCCGCGCCCATTCGGCGAGCGTTTTGAACAGGCGGTCCGCCATATTGGCGGCCGCCGCCTTGGTGAAGGTGAGGCCCAGTATCTGGGCCGGAGGCGCGCCATCGAGCAGGAGTCGCAGCACTCGGAGCGTCAGGACGTGCGTCTTGCCGCTGCCGGCGTTTGCGGAGACCCAGGCCGAGTGGGTCGGGTCGAATGCTGCGTGTTGCCGCTCGGCCAGGGAGGGCGGGATCGAAAGCGCGCCGCTCATGACCCGTTTCCACCCTCGACGTCGGAGACTCCGCTGGTCGCCGACCATTCCTTGACCCGGGCCAAATGGTCATACTCCGCAAAACGGCTCGCAAACTCCGGGATGGGCCGGGAGAGATAGGGCGTTTCGGGCGATGCAAACTGGTCGAGCAGGGCCTTAAGCTCAGCAAGGTGCTCTTTGGCCAGCTTCGCGACGTCCGCGTCCTCACCCGCCGCATGCGCTTCTCTGCCCCCGCTGGCGCCGCCGAGCTTGAGGTAGATCGCCTCCGCAGGGGCCATCGCCTCAAGCTCCTTGAAACCGCCCTGCAACAGGATCGCGGCTTCGAGGGTGAGCTGCGGCGCAAGGCCGCTCTTGACCTGCTTTTGGCTGGGCGGCGACCCGCTCTTGTAGTCGATGATACGACCGCCGCCGCCGCGCAGAACGTCGATGCGGTCGGCGCGCGCTGTGAGCTTGAAGGCGCTCCCGTCGAAAAGAGAGATGTCGATCTCGCCCTGCAGCTCGACCAGAATGCGCTCGACTCCGTCGCGCGCTCCCCGCTCGAAGTCGATCACGAAGTCGATCGCCTTCTCGATGTTGGGCCAGGCGAGGCCGGCGAACGCCGGGTCCTCGAGCATTAATGCGAAGCGGCGGCGAGCGAAATCCGCCAGCGTCGCGCGGGCGTCGGGCGGCAGCGGGCCCAAGGGGTAAAGCTCCACGAAATCCTGCAGGGTGGCGTGCCAAGCGTCGCCCTTCGCCCGCGCGTCGAGTTCCCGTTCGATGGGCTCAAGCGTCTGAAGCCTCAAGATTCGCTGAGCGTAGATCGAGTATGGATCGCGCCGCAGCGTCTCGATCCGGGTGACGCTGAGCGACCGCGGTCGCAGTTCGACGGGCGGCTTCGGCTGCGGGGGCAGGATGGGCTCGACCTTCTCGGGCTGATCCAGCAGCCGAGCGTAGGCGAGGTATGTCTCGCCCCGCCGCTCGGCCGCAGCGACCGCCTCGCTCGTTGCGCCGGCGGCGGCGGCGATCCGCTGCAAGAAGCGGGACGCGACGGTTGGCTCGCCGGCGCGCTTTCTTGCCCGGCTGAGAACTGCTTCCGGCGCGCCGAGCGCGGATGAGAAGTCGTGCGCCGACTGTCCGATGCGCCGCTCGGGCGGGGAAAGGCCGAGCCTCGCACGCATGGGCCGGTTGAGGAATGCGTCCGTCTCGACCGCAGGCGGCCACACCTTCTCGTCGAGGCCCGCCAGCAGCACGCGGTCGAAGGAGAGTAGGCGCGCCTCGAGGAGGCCCAGAATCTGGAGCCGCGGGTGGCCGCCTTCCGCGGCCGGCGCGCGCACCCGCGCGAGCGCCTCGTCGAACAGCTCGGCGTATTGGTCGAGCGAACAGTCGAAGCCGTCGTTCGCGGCTTCCCGCCACGCGTCCATGAGCTCGATCAGCGCATCGAGGCCATGCGGCGAGGCGCCCTCTCCCTCGGGCGCCGCGAGCATGGCGTCGAGCGTCGCGCGATGGGCCTCCAGGCGCTGGCGGAGCGTCGAAGTTGCTTTGAGCTCCCTCAGAGGCGCCAAGGCAGCGACCAGATCGCGGACAAGACTCTCCGCGGCGGCCCGCTCCTCCTCGCGAAGGAAGCGAACGGCCGGATGCGCCTGCCGATCATTGGCCGCTTTCCTCGCTCCAGCGAAGGCGGCTTCGAGGTCGACGAGCGTCGAGAGGGGCGCCGCGCGAAAGATGCCGAGTTCGAGCGCGCGTGCGGCTTGCTCCAGGGCCCGGCGCGGCCGGCTGAGCCGCACTGCGGCATGGGCGAGGAGCGCCTGCGCCGGCAGCGGGGCGAGCCGAGCCGCCGCCCGCAGAGTAAGCCGCGCCAACGCGCCGGCCTCGGTCTGGCCGAGGCTGCGCCCAGCTGAATCCTCGACCGATACGCCCCAGCGCGAAAGCTCCGCCGACACCCGGCGCGCGATCGACGGGTCGGGAGTGATGAGGGCGGCTGTCTTGCCCGGCGTCTCGAGGACCTCGCGCATGGCGGTGGCGAGCGCAAGCGCCTCTTCCGTCTCGTTGTCGGCGACAATGACCGCCGCGCCTTCGAGCGCAGCGTCGATGGCCAGTGCGGAGAGCGCGCCGCCTCGGTCAGCCCAAACGTCGGTCGACTCGGCCGGACGGAGCGCTTCACTCAGGAACGCCGCGCGCTTGCGAAGCGCCGGCGGCGGCGCGCCGAGCGCCGTCACGTTCGTTCTCTTCACGCCGATGAGTTCCACCAGGCGGCGCAACAGCGCCTGCGGGTGGCTGGCCGTCCCGTAGCCGGCGTCGTCGGTCACGCCGACCATCGACCAGGAGCGGTCGTCGAGCGAGACGTCCAGGCCGGGCAGCACCACGGCGCCGCCGTCGCTGCGCGCGATCGCGGCGATGAGTTCGGCGGTCGCGCGGTTCGCGCCGGTCGACCCGGCGATGATCATGGGACCGGAGAGCGCTCCGCTCGCAAGACGCGCAGTCTCGGACTGGACGATCAGCGCGAGGCGCTCGGCGCGGTCGACGAGGCCCATGTCCTTAAGCCACTGTGGCCAGCGAGCGAAGGCGATCTTGAGGAAATCGAGAGTGATGCGCCAGTAGGAGTCATAGCCTTCCGGCGCGAGGTCTTCGAGCCTCCGCCAATCGACACCCTCGATGATAATGTCGTCGATGAGCGCAGCAAGATCGCCCGCAAGCGCATAGGCCTGCGCGGGAGTTGTCGCGACGAGCGCCGGCTCGCGCTCATGGAAAACGAGCCCGCCGGCGTCCGTCGCGCGGATGGCGCCCTTGAGCGCCCTGCCCCAGGCGCGAACGAGCCGCGCCAGCGTATGCCTGCGCGCGATGTCGCCGACCGCTGGCGGCAGGCCCGGGAGCGGCGGCTCATCGTCCGGCGTAAAGAAGGTCGCCTCATCGTCGGGTTCGAATGCGCCGAGCGGGGCGATGCGCGGGAGGAGAAGGCTCGGCTTGCCGCTCGCCTTGAGCAGTGCTTGGGCGAGCGCCGCGGCGGCACGCTGCGTCGGGACGAAAATCGTGGCGCGGGGCAGCGTCAGGGGATCGTCGGCTCGCGGAAACCCGTCGATCAGCCGCCCGTCGAGGAGGGCCTCAGCGAGGGTCGGCAGAAAGGGCGCGCCGGGGGGAATCGTGAAGACGCGAGGCTCGCGAATCGCCATTTGTTCTTGTCCTTTTCCTCAGCGGCAAAGGCAAGGCGCTCTTGTGAACGGGCGGTCAGTTTTGCAATGCGGCCTCGAGCCGCAGCCAGTGCGCCTCCTCAGCGGGTATGCCAAACCGCAGGCGATCCGGGGCGTCGGCGAAGGGCCGGGTCAGAATCCCGGCGGCGAGGAGGCGGCGGAAGGCGGCGGCCGCGTCGGCCTTTGCCGCCAAACGGAAGAGGCGCGTCCCGCCGAGGGTCCGCCAGCCATTCGCGGCCAGGAGCGCGTCGAGCCGCGCCGCCTCCTCGGCCAAGCGCTCGCGCATTTCCCCGATCCAGGCGCGGTCGGCGAGCGCTCGGGTTCCAATCGCGATCGCAGGCCCGCTGACCGGCCATGGGCCAAGGGCCGTGCGAAGCTTCCTCTCCACGTCCGGCGAGGCGATGGCGAAGCCGAGCCGAAGGCCGGCCAGGCCGTAAGTTTTCCCGAACGAGCGAAGGACGACGGCTCCATACGGGGGCAACGCGGGCGCCAGGATTGGCGCGTCGCCGAAATCGCCGAAGGCTTCGTCCACGACGAGCAGACCGCCGCGCGCGCACACTCGCTCATGTAGGCGCAGAAGCTCGTCGAGAGGCCTCACACGCCCGTCGGGGTTGTTGGGAGTGACGACGATCGCAACCTCGAACCGCGCGAGGTCGGCCGGCGCGTCGACTTCAGTTACCACCGCCCCCGCGGCGCGAAACGCCTCCGCGTGGCCCGTGTAGGAGCGCCGCAGCACGCCGACCGCTCCTTTGAGCGCGAGGCGAGCGATCGTCTGGATGAGCGTCTGCGATCCCGGTCCGGCGATGACCTGTTCCGGCTTGGCGCCGTAGCGGGCGGCGGCGGCCGCCTCCAGCGTCGCCAGCGCCGCCGTTTCGGGCAGCCGCGTCCACGCCTCCGTCGGCAGATCGGGCAACGGATAGCCATGCGGATTGACTCCCGTCGAAAGGTCGATCCAGGGCTTCGGCGCGTGCGGAAAGAGCCGGCGCGCGACGTCGAGCGCGCCGCCGTGATAGGCGAAGGCGTCTTCGCCCGGCCCCCGCCCCATCGCCATGGTTCCCTTGTCCCTGCCGCTCGCGCTTGCGGCGCTCTCAATCGAGGCGCTCATCGGCTATCCGACGCCTCTCTATCGCGCGGTCGGGCACCCCGTCACCTGGATGGGGGCGTGGCTTGCCGCACTCGAGGCGAAGCTGAACCGGCCCGAGGCGAGCTTCGCCGCGCGGCGGACGGCGGGACTGGCCGCGCTTGCGCTCTATCTTCTCTCCGTGGCGCTCATCGCCGCGGCGGCGACGGCGCTTCTCGCGCCGCGCGGCGCGCTGGGCTTTGTCGCGCTCGCTCTTCTTGCGGCGAGCCTGCCGGCGCAGAAGAGCCTCGACGCCCACGTGCGGACGGTCGCCGACGGCCTCGCCCGCAGCCTCGAAGACGGGCGGACGGAGGTCGCCAAGATCGTCGGGCGCAACCCGGACGTCCTCGATGAGGCCGGGGTCGCGCGGGCGGCGATCGAGAGCCTGGCCGAGAATTTCTCGGACGGAGTCGTCGCGCCCACCTTTTGGATCGCCGTCGGCGGGCTCACGGGCGGCGCGCTCTACAAGGCGGTCAACACCGCCGACAGCATGATCGGCCACAGAGATGACCGCTACGCCGCCTTCGGCGGGGCGGCGGCGCGCCTCGACGATCTCGTCAACCTGCCGCCGTCGCGGCTCGCGGCGGGCTTGCTCGTCGCAGCCGCCGCGTTGACGCCGGGGGCCTCGGCGCGAAACGCGCTGCACGCAGTTTTGCGAGACGCCGCCACGCATCGCTCGCCGAACGCGGGCTGGCCCGAGGCGGCGATGGCGGGCGCATTGGGGCTCAAGCTGGCCGGACCCCGGGTCTATGGGACGACGCTCATCGGGGACGCCTTCATGGGCGACGGCCGGCGGGAGGCGATCGCCGACGATATCCGGCGCGCCTTGCGACTCTATCGCACAGCTTGCGCGATCGAGGCCGCGCTGATCGCTCTCCTGGCCGCCGCCGCTTTGTGAGGAAGCTCGCGACCGAAATCTTCGCAATTGGCGCCCGGGCGGGATGTCGCGGAAGGGTGGATTCCGCAGCCCACAGACGTCGTCGGGAGAGGGCTGAAATCCACCGAGGCTGTGCAAGAATGCGGCGCTCGCCCTTTGACGTGGCGCGGCCTGAAGCGGATCGCGACGAAGCGCGGCTTCAAGCCTCAAGCACCGAGGCGACCAACCGGCCGCAGGTCGCGTTGGTGACGTCGTTGTGCTCGGCGATATAGCCACTGGCCAGGAAGCCGTTCACCTTGCCGCGTTTCGGCGCAAACGGCGGTCCGACCGCGTCCGGCGCGCTCGCGGACGCCGCGAGCTTCTGCGCGCCGTTCGCCCCCATGGCGCCGAAGACGTCGTCGGCGTCGCCGAAGCCCTTGGTCGTGTCGTTCGAGAGGCGTGAGGCGAGCGCGTACCAGAAGGTGCAGGCTTGATCGTTGTGGGTGTGGGTGATGGCGATCGGGCCGCTCGGGCGGCCGATCACGTTCGCGAAGGCGCCGGAGGCCGCCGAAGACAGCCCGTTGTGGGAGAATGCGCCCTGCAGCAGCGTCAGGCTGAAGAAATCGAAGCGCGGATGCGTCGGAAGGGCGCTCGCCGCAGCGGTGACGAGGCGTGCCCCGAAGCTGTGGCCGATCAGGTGAAGGCGCTTGCCCGCGAGAGCGTTCAGCGCCGGCAGCGTGCGTCCGCCCAGCGACGCGCCGACGGCGCCCGCACGGGCCTTCATCTCGTAATAGGTCAGCTGATTGAGCACGCGCCCGACAGCGGCGCGCGGTCCGTTGAACAAATTGCCGATCGCGTCCACGAGCCCGCTCACATGACCGAGTTCGGGGGCGGCCGAGATCCTCGGGGGCTCGATCAGGGAATTGAGAGCGACCTCGGGGCTGTCCGTCGGCTGGAAGAACTCTGCGTTCTTCTCAAGCTCCTTGTCGCCTGGCGGCGCGTCGACAGCGTCGAGGGACGATTGGAACAGCGCGTTCGCGGTTTCGAAGTTGATGCCCTGAGCCGCCGCGCGCGCGGCGGCGACGACCGCATCCGCTCGCGGCCCAAATAGGTCCCGGACCTCGGCAAGCTTCGCCTCGAAGGCGCTCTCGCTGAGGTCGGGAGCGGGGCCGAGCTCGCCGGCCGAGAGGGTTCCCCCTGAGGCGCTCGCGGCGGCTGCGGCATCGTCGAAGTCGGTCGAGAACTGCTTCGCCGGCCAGACGATTCCGGCGACCGCGATGTGCTTGGGGTCCATGCGCGTCAGCGTGGCGACCGCGTTGCCCCATAGCTCGCCGTAAAGCTTTTTGGCGTCGTTCTTGGTGTTCTTCCAGCCGTGCGACATGACGACGAGGTCCGCGATCCCCGGCGCGCTCAGCATCGCCTCGATGGCGGCGGGAGCGCCCGCATCAACAAGGCCGCCGTCGGCGTCGAATTCGAGCCAGCAGAACGGAGAGGGTCCAATCTTGTCCATCTTCGTCTCCCTTGCGCCCCGAAGGGCGCTCTTCGCCGAGCCGTAGCCGGCGTCAAACCGCCTGCAAGGTGCGCAGAACGTCGACGAGACCGGCGCCCTGAAATTCTGACTTCCGCTTCAGGTCGGTGGCGTTGGCGCAGAACAGATCCTTGATCGCCTGGGTCTGGCCGATGAATTCGCTGCGCACGGAAAGAAAAGCCGCGATTGCGCCAGACACATGCGGGGCCGCCATGCTCGTTCCGGAATCTTCGCGGAAGGGGACTACGCTGGGGTCTCCCTTGGCCTCCGACATCCGAGCGCAGGAAACAATCCGCTCTCCCGGCGCGACGAGGTCGGGCTTCATGCGGCCGTCGGCGGTCGGTCCCTTGCCGGAGAAAAACGAGACGCCATAGATATGCGGCATTTCCCGGTGGGCGGAGCCGACGGTGATGGCGCATTGCGCATTGCCCGGATCGTCGATTGACCCCTCATGCGCCGCGGATTCCGACCTTCCATCCGCCGTCGTGACCTGGCCGTAGCCGCCGTTGCCCGCCGCGACCACGACCACGACCCCCGAGCGCGCGAGCCGGTCGACTTCGACGCAGAGCGGGCTCTGGCCCGCCGCAAACCACCGCGGAAGGAACGGATAGCCCAGACTCAGATTGAGGCCGTGCACTTTGATGTTGCGGCCGGACTCATTGACCTTTTGGAGATAGCCGATCGCCGCGAGGACGTAGCTGACCCGGCCGTTGTCTCCCGAGCGCAGCACCTTGAGGCTCATGATCTTGCAGTGGGGAGCGAGGCCCAGGATCGGCGCCTTGTGCTCTTCATCGATCTTCGCGACGTCGTTGAAGGCGTCGTTGGTCCGGATCTCCTGCTGGATATTGATTCTGCGCTGGGCGGTCGGGCGGGTCTCGCCAGCGATGATGCCCGCAACGTGAGTGCCGTGCCCGTCCTCGTCGACGAGCGCGGCATTGGACGCCTGGGCAGCGTTCGCATACGCGCCAATGAAATCCCGGTGCCTGAGCCCGCCCTCGAGGCTAAGGGTCTTGTGCGTCTTGAAATGCGGATGGTCGCCGTCGATCCCGGTGTCGGCGACCGCCCAGACGATGTTCCTGCCGGCGGCCGCGAAGGCGGCGCGGGCGGCGTCACATTTGATCGTTTGCGCCGACTTGAAGACAGAACGCTTCACCGTATGGTCACGCCAAACCTTATAGAGCGGGGCGGCCGCCAGCGGCGTCTTGGCGGCGCCGAGGCGCGCAAGGGAAAGCAAGTCGAGCTTGTCGATGGTCGCCGCGGTGAGCTCGCCGAAAAGGTAGTGATCGGTGAATAGCGAATTGGCGATTGCGATCTGATCCTCGGGCGCGAATAGCGGCGTCGACGCCGCCGGAAGCGTGGGCACGCGCAGGCGCGCCACCTCGTGACGCGCCTGCGGAGCGTCGGGAACTCGGGTCTTCGGGCGCTCCTTGAGGAACTGTTTCAGCAACATGGCGCGCGCACGCGGCGCGCCGCCGGGAAAGCCGGTGTTCATCTCTATCACGACAGGGAACAGGTCGGGTTTCGGCGCAGCGGTCGGAACGGCCGCTTCGGCTGAGGCCACCGCGGCTGGCGCACGCGCGCGCGTCTGCATCGCCTCGATCAGGTCGGACCCTATCCCGGTCTTCGCCAGCGTCTTTTGGATGCGGTCGTCAGACCGCGTGACATCGACCATCTCGCCCTCCGCCGATATAACTCTTATTACAGAAAGCTGGAACAATGGCAGTGCGCTCAATCACCCGGAGGAACAAGTAGTAAATTCAGACGAACCCATCGCGGCGGGACGGCGCTATACGATAAGAAGGTCCCCATCCTTACGCCTCGGATCGCGCACAGATCGGCGCTCCTGGAGGCGAGGCATCGCAAAAGGCCTCTCTTGAAGCGCATCCGCAACGCCGCCCTCGCCGTCCTTCTGCTCGCGAGCCCAGCCGCGAACGCCGACCCGCTGCCGATCGTCTCCGACTTTCCGACCGCGCTGCCGGTCGAAGCCAGGCACGGCATGGTCGTGACGCAGGAGGCCACGGCCTCGCGCGTCGGCCTCAACGTGCTGAGACTCGGCGGCAACGCGGTGGACGCGGCGGTTGCAGTCGGCTTCGCGCTGGCCGTCACCCTGCCTCGCGCCGGCAACATCGGCGGCGGCGGCTTCATGCTCATCCACCGCGCCGACCTGGGCAAGACGACCGCCATCGACTATCGCGAGACCGCGCCCGCCGCCACCATGAAGGACGATTTCCTCGACGCCAGCGGCGAGGCCGACCCGTTCAAGTCGCGCTTCTCCGGGCTCGCCATCGGCGTGCCGGGCACGGTCGCGGGTCTCGAACTCGCCTGGCGCAAATACGGCTCCGGCAAATTCTCCTTCGCCGACCTCGTCGCGCCGGCGATCGCCCTTGCAGGGCAAGGCCTTGTCGTCGACGACGACCTCGCCGCCTCGTTGGCCTACGCGAGGCCCCTCATCGCCCGGCATCCGTCGACGGCGCGCATCTTCCTCAAGCCGGACGGGAGCCCTCCGCAGGTCGGCGACCACATCGCCCTCGACGATCTCGCCGCGACGCTCGAAACAATCGCGCGCGAGGGCGCGGCCGGCTTCTATTCCGGCCCCGTCGCGCGCAAGATCGCCGACGTCGTGCAGGAGGCCGGCGGGCGCATGACCACCGCCGATCTCGCCAACTACCGCGCGGTCGAGCGCGCGCCGGTCAGCGGGACCTATCGCGGGCACGAGATCGTCTCGATGCCGCCGCCGTCCTCCGGCGGCGCGCATGTGATCGAAATCCTCAACATCCTCGAAGGCTTTCCCTTAAGCGAGCAGGGACTCAACTCGGCCGCCTCGCTGCACGAGATGGCCGAGGCGGAGAAACTCGCCTACGCCGATCGGGAGAAGTGGCTCGGCGATCCGGACTTCGTGAAGGTTCCGCTCGCCGGCCTCGTCTCCAAAGCCTATGCCGAGAAGCTGCGCGCGCAGATTTCGCCCGACCACGCGCGGCCCGCAGCGGATATCGCGCCCGGCGAGCCGCAGGCTTACGAGAGCGCAGAGACGACGCATTTCTCGATCGTCGACGGGCAAGGCAACGCCGTCGCCAACACCTATACGCTGAACTTCTCTTACGGCTCGGGCCTCGTCGCCGACGGAACCGGCGTCCTTCTCAACAACGAGCTCGACGATTTCGCCGCCAAGCCCGGCGCCCCCAACGCCTACGGCCTCATGGGCGGCGAGGCGAACGCGCCCGGCCCGGGAAAAAGGCCCGTCTCGTCCATGAGCCCGACCTTCGTCTTCAAGGACGGCAAGATCGAGATCGTCACCGGCACCCCCGGCGGCTCGCGCATCATCACGACCGTCGTGCAGATCATCGTCAACGTGATCGACCACAAGCTCAACGTCGAGGAGGCCGAGATCGCGCCGCGCGCGCACGACCAGCTCTGGCCGGACGAGCTCCGGATC
>DATJXI010000018.1:0-4342 GCA_035500275.1 Roseiarcus sp.
AATGGGATCGGCGACGCGGCGAGGCAGAGATCGCTAAGCTCGCGCATGATTGGGGATTCCGCGCTCTGGGCCGTGACAGGCCCGACACGGTCCCTGCGGGCGAGCACGGCGCCTTTGTCAGGCCCGAGGCGTGGTTTGCCGTCCTGACTGACGGGACCACTTCGCGCCACGTCCTGTCGACCAAACAAGAATCGGAGTTGCGTCTCGCGGCGGCGCGGCATGACAGTGCCGCGATGATTGGCCCCATCCGGGCATCTGAGCATGGTGATTGGCCGACCGATTGGATAAGTCAGGAGTCCCTAGACTGGAGCTCTGAAAGAGAAGAGGAGAAGGCGGTCAAGCAGGTCGCCGAATACGCCCGGGAGTGGGGCTTGCCGTTCTTGCATAGGGGCCCCAAGCCACCATCATGGGACGAGGGCGAATGCTATTGGCGCGCGGTGCCTGCCGGCGGGGTCCTTTACGAGACCACACTTGTTCCCCTCTCCGCCGAACAGTCTGACAAGCTTGATGAGATTCCGGCGGCCGATCGACTGCGCGGTTTCATCGCCGCGGCGCCCCCAGCAGAAAGGAACAGGAAGCGAAGATGGGGCTTGGTGCGCTGATCTCGCGGTCGGGGCGCCGACTGCCCCCAAGGTGCGCGCTCGGTCAGCGTCCCGGTCGCACTTACATAGCTGATCAACCGTTAGGGCGGTGCGGAACCTCAAAGTTGGACAGATGAGCACAGCAGAGGCAGGGATGAACCATGTTGCGCGATTATACCACTACCAGCGCTTTGTCCCTGATTGGCTGACGCAGCAACTAAAGACAAACAGCGTCTATTTTTCCAATACGAAGGGCTTCAACGACCCGTGGGATTGCCACCCCTGCTTCGATCTTACCCGGTTGGACGAACCAGCGTTCTATGAGCGTCAAGTGCAATGGTTCCAGCGAGTTGACAAAGAACGCAACACGCACCTTTCCGCGCAGAAGCTCGAAGAGCGAGCTAGCCGACTGCGGCATGACAGGGCGTTCCTTGAACGTTGTATTCGACAGATGGTCGGACTCGAAGCTGACATTCAGAGGCGATACCCGTTTATTGCCTGACGACCAAACCCGCCGATACACTGATCTGGTCACACTACGCCGAATTTCACACTGGTATATGTCTTGAGTACCGTTGCGACAACGCTGTGCTCAGCAGCGCCCTGAAGGTCGTTTATTGCGAGGCATATCCGCTTCTCGAGATTGCCGATATTGTTCCAGACACGGTTTTCCTGCCGTTGCTCACGAAGGCCAAGGATTGGAGCTACGAGGACGAATATCGCCTGATCGCTCAGGAAGAATCTGCGGCGCTGAATTCTGATAGCCTAGTTACCAAGAATAACTTCCTCAAGCTGCCCGACGGCGTTCTCACCTCGATCATTATTGGCTGCGTGGCGCCGCGAGCGACCCGCGAGGCCGTTGTTGAAATTGCGAAGAGTTCGGGCCATCGAATTGAACTGCAAGCGGCGCGGCGCGTGCCCAACCACTATAGCCTGACGATTAGCGGTCTGACTTTATGACCCCCGCTTCGTCACGAGCGGTGTGCGTTACCGCTCGACGGGACGTCGGCTTCCGCCACGATCTTGCCGCCGTTCGCATCTGCCCATGGAAGAGTCCGGATTCCGCCGAGGCTGTGTGAAACCTCAGCAAGAGCTTCCATAAAACCGTGCGGAAGAAGAAAGTCTGCAATTTTTCTCGCTCTGCGGAGCGATAGGCCTCGAAATTCGGGCCCTTCAGAGACCCCCTAGGGTTTTTGGACGGCCTCCGCCCCTAGGCGACGTTTGCGCATCGGCGCCAAGCGTTAGATTGTGACCACCAGACAGCGGCCTCGCGCTCTACGCCGGAAACCTTAATGCCACGCCTCCACGTCTGCTCGCTCGCGCTCGTTCGTGCCACGGTGACCCAAACCGGCGCGCGCTCGCTGGTTACGCTCTTGAGCCCGGGGACGGCGGTCGAGCGGCCGGCGGAGATCGAGCCGCATCGCCACCTCTATCTCGCCGTCTCCGACATCGTCGAGCCGATGCCGGGCCAGGTCATGCCCGAGGCGCCGCATCTCATGGACTTGCTCGACTTCGTCCTCGCCTGGGACCGGGCGGCGCCGATGGCGATCCACTGCTTCGCCGGCGTCAGCCGTTCGACGGCCGCGGCCTTCATCGCCGCCTGCGCGCTCGAGCCGGCCCGTGACGAATTCGCTTTCGCGCGCGCCCTGCGCGCCGCGTCGCCGACGGCGACGCCCAACGCGCGGCTTGTGGCGCTGGCCGACATTGCGCTCAAGCGCAACGGACGCATGAACGCCGCGATCGCCGAGATCGGCCGCGGCGAGCCCTGCTTCGAGGGGACGCCATTTACGCTGGAGCTGGTCTGAGATCGGGCGGCGGCGGTGGCCGCCCGTCGTTTTTAGCGCTCGCGGACCGCGATCGCGCTCAGCCATGCGCCCGCCGCCATGCCCGAGAGGAAGACGAGCAGCATCGACAGGCCCATGAACGCGTTCATCTGAATTCTCCCCGCCCGCTATCGCCTTTAGCGATTCGGCGCTTTTCATCTCCAATCTCGCCGACAAATATAAAGGACCCTCGCGAGTTCCGCTGTGATCCGTCGCACAGAAATTCACCATTTGGAAACCCAACTGCTGATTCTTGGGGAAGCCGCCCCCTTATTCCGGGATAATGCCGCCCCCCTGTAACGGAATGATGCCGCCCCCCGATTCCGAGATGATCGCGCCCCCCATAACGGAATGATCCCGCCCGGGGTCTTTCGTGGATTGGCGGGCGCCGCCGTTGGCCGGATCAGGTCGCCCCTTTGGCAACCCCAAAGGAGGATCGATGCCAGCGGAGCGGATTGGGATGCGCGATGCGCGCGAGATTATTCGGCTGAAGTTTTCGTCGGTGTCGACGCACGAGATCGCCCGGCGGCTTAACATGGCCCGCTCGACGGTGCGGGAGACGTTGAAGCGGGCGGACGGCGCAGGGCTGTCCTGGCCCTTGCCGGAGAGCATGAACGACGAGGCGCTGGAGGCGGCGCTCTACGCCAGCCGACGCAGCAAACGCGGCCATCGGCGGATCGAGGAGCCGGACTGGGCCGGCGTGCGTCGCGAACTGAAGCGCAAGCACGTCACCCTGATGATCCTCTGGGACGAATACCTCGCCGCGAACCCGGGCGGCTACAGCTACTCGCGGTTCTGCGAGCTTTATCGATCCTTCGAGAAGACGCTGTCGGTGACGATGCGCCAGACGCACGCGGCCGGCGAGCGGCTGTTCGTCGATTACGCCGGCGACGGCGTTCCCGTCGTCATCGATCGGCTCACCGGCGAGATCCGCATGGCGCAGATCTTCGTCGCCGTGCTGGGGGCATCGAGCTTCACCTTCGCCAAGGCGACATGGACGCAGGCGCTGCCGGACTGGATCGACGCCCACGTCCGCGCCTTCGAGGCGATCGGCGGCGTTCCGGAACTTGTCGTGCCGGACAACGCCAGGACCGCCATCGTCAAGACCTGCTTCTACGACCCCCAGGTCAATCGGACCTACGCCGAGATGGCGGCCCATTACCGAACCGCGATCCTGCCGGCGAGGCCGAGAAAGCCGCGCGACAAGGCGAAAGTCGAGCAGGCGGTGCTGATCGTCGAGCGATGGTTGCTCGGCCGGCTCAGGCGCCGGACCTTCACCAGTCTCGCCGACGTCGACGCCGCGCTCGCGGAGCTCATGGCGCAGCTCAATGACAAGCAGGGCCTTCGCAGGCTCGGCGTCACCCGCCGCCAGTTGCTCGAGGAGGTCGATCGCCCGGCGCTCAAGGCGCTGCCCAGCGAGCCTTACGAATACAGCGAGTGGCGGGTGCGCCGGGTCGGCGTCGACTATCACGTCGACATCGACGCCCATTATTATTCTGTCCCCTACCGCTTCGCCCGCGCCGAGGTCGAGGCGCGACTGACTGCCCGCGGCGTCGAGATTTTCCATAAGGGCGAGCGCATCGCCGTTCATCTGCGCGGGAGCGGGAACCGAAAGCACACGACCGTTCCCGAGCACATGCCCTCCAGCCATCGGCGCTATGCCGGCTGGACGATCGAGCGCATCCGGGAAGACGCCCGCAAGATCGGCCCCGCGACCGCGGCGCTGTGCGAGCAGATCCTCGAGGCCCGGCCCCATCCCGAGCAGGGCTATCGCGCCTGTCTCGGCATCGTCCGGCTCGCCGGCTCTTATGGCGCGGCGCGCGTCGAGGCCGCTGCCGAACACGCCAGCGAAATCGGCGCCCGGACCTACGGCTCCGTCAAATCCATCCTCGACACCAAGCTCGATCGGAGGCCGGCGCCCAGGCGCCCCGCGGACAC
>DATJXI010000019.1:0-4735 GCA_035500275.1 Roseiarcus sp.
TCTCGCTCGCCTTCCGACCTCGAATTCTCCAGCGGCGTTTTTCGTGGTGAGGCGGTCTCTCAGCATCGTTTCGACGGCGTCCACGGCCGGGCAGTCTTCTCTCGGCGAAATCAGGGTGCGAGAGGTTCCCGAAGCGCCCGACGCGGCGCAAGTTCGGCGGGTTCGCGAACCGCGCGGCCGAGGCGACGCCGTTGACGGGCCGGCGAGATCGGTCGCGAAGCTCATAATGGCTCGGCGGCAAGCGGGCGCTGAACGGTCCCCAGGGCGTCCGCAATCGCCGTTTTCGACGCGCGGGTCTACTATGGGCGTTGCTGAGTGGACGGCCGCTCCTGGCGCACGCCGCGCGTTCAGCCTAAGCCCGCTTTCTTGCGCTTCGGGAACCTCTCGCACCCTGATTTCGCCGAGAGAAGACTGCCCGGCCGTGGACGCCGTCGAAACGATGCTGAGAGACCGCCTCACCACGAAAAACGCCGCTGGAGAATTCGAGGTCGGAAGGCGAGCGAGAGCCGTTCGAACCTGAGGATTGTTGCGCGCGGCCTAAAAAGGAGACGTCGCGTCTCAGCGTGGTGACGCTCCGGCCCCGCCGGCGCTCTAGTTGTGGGCAAACCTGCCCCCCGAGGAGACCCCGGCCGGGCGCGAGTGCGGCGGCCACCGATAGCCCTGCTGAGAATTAATTTGCCACCGTTAACTCGTTCGCTCTAAAGCCGGGGCTACAATAGGGGGTCTTCCAATGCGCTTTCTGGCGAAGCAACGAGAGGTCATTGTTGATTTCCGGGCAATCTATCCAGCCATCCCGTGCCTTGATCCAGAGTTCACGAAAGCTACTTCACAATTTCGACAGATATGACAAGGCGATGTTCGCTCCGGCCTTTGAACAGCGTGCTCGTCGAATTCGCGAGCGCCGTCGAGGCGGCGCCCATCGCGGCTGGTGACGTCCATGGACGCGGAAAACGACGTGACAAGCGCGGTCTACGCCGAGCAAGTCCGCAGCCTGTTCAGACAAATACCGATCGCGCTCTCCGTCAACTTCGTCAACGCGGCTTTAGTTGCGATCGTGCTCACGCCGCTTGCGGCCCGACCGTTTCTCCTGCCCTGGTTCGTATCGGTGATGCTGGTGACGATCGGCCGCGGGATTCTATGGCTGCGCTATCGCCACGCCCCCGTTCAGGCCGAAAACGCTCGCCGCTGGTCGTGGCTGGCGGCCTGCGGTTCGCTGCTCGCCGGTCTGTGCTGGGGGATCGGCGGCGTCGTCCTGTTTCCGGTCCTCCCGCCGCCCGGACAGGTCTTTCTCATCGTGGTGATGGGCGGCATGTGCGCCGGCGCCATGGCGATCAGCGCGTCGCATCTGCCGTCGCTCCTCGCCTTCGTCGCGGCGACAGGCCTGCCAATGGCTTTGCGCTTTTTCGCGCAAGGCTCAACCATAGACAGCGTGCTCGCAGCGATGATCGTTGTGTTCGTGGCGGCGCTCTCGCTGGCAGGAAGGCACTTCACACAAATCTTCGCCGAGTCGCTGCGGCTGCGTTTCGAACTGAACGAGGCCAATTCTCGCTTGGCCGAAGCCAATCTCCGGTTGCAAGCCGAAATCGCCGAACATCGCGCGACCGAGGCGGCTTTGCATCAGGCGCAAAAGCTCGAATCGATGGGCCACCTCGTTGGCGGCATCGCCCACGATTTCAACAATCTGCTGACCGTGGTCGTCAGCAACGCGACGCTGCTGCGCGACCGCGGTGGGGACGAGCCGGCGCGAAGGCGCGCAGCGGCCATTCTGAGCATCGCCGACCGCGGAGAGCGTCTGATCCGGCAGCTGCTCGCCTTTTCGCGACGGCGGATGCTGCGGCCGGAGGCCATGGCGCTGCAAGGACGGACCTCAGAGATCGCCGAACTGCTCGCCCGCTCGCTGCGCGAGGACATCGCGGCGACGATCGACCTGCCCGCAGATCTGTGGCCGGTGACGGTCGATCCCGGGGAATTCGAACTGGCCCTGCTCAATGTTGCGGTCAACGCCCGCAACGCCATGCCGAATGGCGGCGCATTCCGGCTCGTGGCGCGCAATACGCGCTGCGGGGGCGAGACGGCCCTGGGCGGCCTCGTCGGCGAGTTTGTCGCGATCACTCTCAAAGACACCGGGACAGGCATGCCGGCCGAGGTGATGGCGCGGGCCTTTGAGCCCTATTTCACGACCAGGCCTGCGGGTCTCGGATCGGGGCTCGGCCTTTCTCAGGTCTATGGCTTTGCCAGCCAGAGCGGGGGCGGCGCGGTGCTGGCCAGCACGCCGGGCGAGGGGACCGCGATCACGCTGTTTCTGCCGCGCGCGGACGCCGGCCTGGCGATGGCCGGTGAGATTGCGGCGCATCTGGCGTCCGCGCCCGGCTCGGGCCGCATCCTGCTGGTCGAGGATGACGAAAGGGTCGCTGAAGCGACGCAAGACCTGCTGCACAACATGGGCTTCGACACGTGCTGGGCCGGCGACGGCGCGGCGGCGCTGGCCTTCGTCGAGAGCGATCCGAAGCTGGCGCTCGTCCTGTCGGACGTCGTCATGCCCGGCGGGGTGAGCGGCCTCGATCTGGCCCGCGCGCTGCGCGATCAGCGCCCAGAGCTGCCGGTCATCCTCGCGACCGGCTATAGCAACTCCGCGTCCGAGGTGGTGGCCGGAGGCTTCGCGCTAATCGAGAAACCCTATCGTCGCGACGTGCTGGCTGCCTCGCTCCGATCGGCGCTCGAAGGCCGCCGCCCGCAAGCTTGATGCTCAAAGCGGCCTCAAGCGATCCCTTTGCGTCAAGGCCCGCCTACCCGCCCGACCCCCACGCAATCCGCTCGCCTCTTTCACGCGAAATCCCGCGCCGCCGCTTTGTGCTCCGCGATCAGCGCGGCGAGGTCGAGCCCGACCGGCGCTCCGTCGACGACGCGCCACTCCCCCGCGATCATGACCCGGTCCGCCCAAGTGGCCCCGCAGAGCACGAGCGCGGCGAGCGGATCGTGCGCGCCCGAGAAGCGCGGCTCGTCGAGCGCAAAGAGCGCGAGGTCCGCCTCCCTGCCCTCTTCAATTCGGCCGATGTCGGAGCGGCCGAGGCAGCGCGCCGAGCCCTCCGTCGCCCAGCGCAGCACGTCAAGGTGCGTGACCTTGTCCGCGCCGTAGCGCAGCCGTCCGATCAAAAGCGCGTGGCGCACGGCCTCCATCATGTTGGAGGAGTCGTTCGAGGCCGAGCCGTCGACGCCAAGGCCAAGCGGCGCGCCGGCCGCCTCGAGCTCACAGGTGCGGCAGATGCCCGAGGCGAGCACCATGTTCGAGGCGGCGCAGTGGCAGACGCCGACCCCCGCTTTGCCGAGCCGCTTAATCTCGCTTTCGTTGAAGTGAATGCCGTGCGCGAGCCACACCCGGGGCGACATCCAGCCGGTCTCCTCGAGGAGGTCGACGGGCCGTAAGCCGTACATCTTGAGGCAGAACCGCTCCTCGTCGTCGGTCTCGCAAAGATGCGTGTGCAGCTGGCAGTCGTAGCGCTCGGCGAGGCGCGTGCTCTCGGCCATCAGGTCCTTCGAGATCGAGAAGGGCGAGCAGGGCGCGAGCGCGATGCGGATCATCGCGCCCGGGCCCGGGTCGTGGAAGAGTTTGAGCGCCCGCTCGCTGTCTTCGAGGATTGTCTCTTCGTCCTGCACGACGCTGTCGGGCGGCAGGCCGCCGTCCTTGACCGAAAGGTTCATCGAGCCGCGCGAGACGGTCATGCGCATGCCGAGAGCGCGCGCTTCCTCGACCTCGATATCCACCGCGTTCTCGAGGCCGGTGGGATAGAGGTAGTGATGGTCGGCGGCGGTCGTGCAGCCGGAAACGAGCAGCTCGGCGAGCGCGAGCCGCGCCGCGAGCCGCAGGTGATCCGGCTTGAGCCGCGCCCAGATGGGATAGAGGGCGATGAGCCAGGGAAAGAGCGGCTTGTTGATCGCGTCGGGATGGGCGCGCGTCAGCGTCTGGTAGAAGTGATGATGGGTGTTGACGAGACCTGGCAGGACGACATGGCCGGAGGCGTCGAACACTGTATCCACGCGCTCAGGGGCTTGGCCTTTGCCGACGCGCTCGATGATGCGCGTCCCCTCGACGACGATGCCCCGCTCGCTCCCAGACGCGAAAATCGCCAGCGGGTCCTTGATCCATGTGCGCATCGCAGCCGCCCTCGCTTCCCGAGGGCCATTTGAGGCGAAGGCCGCGAGGAGCGTCAACGGCCCATGTTTTTTCTTGGGGTGCAGGACTTGTCAAACGGCGTCTTCATTACGGTTAACACCAGTAAACTCGACCTGACGTTACGTCACGCTGGTGCTGTCCTAAATTGACCGCGTGTGTCCGAATTAGCGGGAAGACCGGAGTCCTATTTTTTGGGAGCGCTCTTTGGCGCGCTTTCGATAGCTTGATCTATCGTTTGAATCAAACTATCGGGTAGAGGGATTACCGATCCGGTCGTTTTTTCAAAATTGTCTATTATCCTATTCAGGCTGTACGAGAGTGATTTAAGGCCCACGCTTGTCATGGCAACCGCAATTTGTTCTTCTGCTCCGTCGTCAGGATTGGCCGGATTGCGGACAACGCCAAACGTAAGAATCGCCTGATTCCCCATAAACTGAATGGCTGTCGTATCAGAAAAAACGAAACGAAACTCTCTGGACCGCGTGTTGTTTTGATGAATGAAGCTTATTGGCATCGACCTTTCCTCAATGAAGTGGTATAGACAACGGTGGCGTGTTACTAAGC
>DATJXI010000020.1:0-2161 GCA_035500275.1 Roseiarcus sp.
GAGGACGAAGACGACGGTGTCGGATCGGCCGATGAGGGCGCTGAGCCGGGCCTTCCATTCCTCCCCGCCGGAAATGCCTTGGCGGTCGATGCTGCAATCGAACCCGCAGGCATCGAGCGCCGCATCCAGTTGGTCGGCGAAACCCGCGTCCTCGCGGCTATAGGAGATGAAGACGCGGAGCTTGTCCTGGTCGCCCGTGCGGGCCCCCGAGCGGCGGGTCCCCCCGACGTTCGCTCCCTCGGGCACGGGCGCTGCGGACACCATGTCGGCCACGGCGTGGTCAGGCGGCGAATGGAGTTTGGTCTCGGTTCCGCATTTTCAACTTCGGCGCGAATGCGGCGCGAACTTTCCCCGCGGAGCTCGTTGCGCGCGGGTTTGATATCGACGCGCGGAGCGCCGAAGAATATTTTGCTCCGGTGTTCGAATTGAGGAATGCATCGATGTCCACCCCTTCGTCCGCCTCTCCCGCCTCGACCCGGCTCATCCGCCGCGAGGACGACGGTCGCGTCATAACCCTTACGCTCAGCGGCCCCAATCGCAACGCCCTCTCGATCGCGATGATCGACACGCTCATCCTCGCCTTCGCCGACATCGCAAGCGACGGGAGCAAGCGCGCGGTCGTTTTGACCGGCGAAGGGCCGGCGCTGAGCGGCGGCCATGATCTGAAGGAGATGCAGGCGCATCGCAACGATTCCGACGGCGGCAAGACCTTTTTCGAGGAATTGATGGCGCGCTGCTCCATGCTCATGCAAGCGATCGTCGGACTGCCGCAGCCGGTGATCGCGGCGGTGGAGGGGATCGCGACCGCCGCCGGCTGCCAGCTCGTCGCCTCCTGCGATCTCGCGATTGCGGGCGAAGGCGCGCGCTTCGGCCTCTCCGGCGTCAACAACGGGCTCTTCTGCTCGACCCCGCTCGTCGCCGTCGGGAGGGTAATGTCGCGGAAGCATGCGCTGGAGATGGGGCTGACGGGATCCTTGTACGGTGCCGCCGACGCGGAACGGTTCGGCCTCGTCAACCGCGTCGTTCCCGCGGGCCAGGCGCTCGCCGAGGCGCAGCTTCTGGCAAGGGTCGTCGCCTCGCATTCCGGTCCGACGCTGGCGCTCGGCAAGCGTGCCTTCTACGCCCAGATCGAAAAGTCGCTCGACGCCGCCTACCGGCTGGCGGCCGAGGCGATGGTCGACAACCTCGCCGACCCGGATTGCGTCGAGGGCTTCGACGCCTTCATCGAGAAGCGGGAGCCGCGCTGGAGCGCTTGACAAATGCCCATCGACGGCCTGGGCGACGAGGCCATCCGCAAAATCCTGACGGAGACGCGCACCATCGCCGTCGTCGGCGCCTCGCCCAATCCCTGGCGGCCATCGAACGACGTCTTGGGTTTCCTCATCGAGCGCGGCTACGACACCTATCCCGTGAACCCGTTCCACGTCGGCGCGCTCATCCGCGGCCGGCGGGTGAGCGCGCGGCTCGCCGAAGTGCCTGCGCGCATCGACATGGTCGACGTCTTCCGCAACTCCGCCGCGGCGGGCGCCGTCGTGGACGAGGCCCTGAAGCTCGTCCCCCTGCCGCGGGTCATCTGGATGCAACTCGGCGTCGTCAACGAAGAAGCGGCTGAACGGGGCCGCGCGGCGGGCGTCACCGTGGTCATGAACCGCTGCCCGAAGATCGAAACGCGCCGGCTGTTCGGCCGCGGCCCGTGAAGCCAGTCGGCTCTGGGCAGGCGGCATGACAAACTCGATCTCGCCATTGGCGAGCTCGCGCCACGACGCGATCTCGGTCATGTAGGCGGCCTTGGGAAAGCGTTCGAACCCCTCGCGGGGAATTACGCTGGAATTACGTGGACTTGAGTTTCAGCAAAGGTAAATTATGCATGTGTCACCGTTATCCCGGAGGGCGGACCATGGGAAGGCATGGCGAAGTTTTTGTGGCTTTTGACGTCGCCAAGAAGAAGCACGCCGTGGCGATCGCAGAAGGCGGCCGCAGCGGGGAAGTCCGGTTTCTCGACGATGTCGAAAACAGCCCGGGACCGATCGAGCGGACGATCAAGCGATTGGCGGACCGGTGCGAGCGGCTGCATGCCTGCTTTGAAGCCGGGCCGACGGGATACGGGCTTTATCGCCAGGTTCAGGCTCTCGGCCACGATTGCATGGTCGTCGCGCCGGCC
>DATJXI010000021.1:0-3803 GCA_035500275.1 Roseiarcus sp.
GCTCGAGCGGCAAAACCTCCGGCGTCCAGACGACGCCGCATTGCTCGCAGGCCTCGATCGCGTTGGCCTTGAGCCGCTCCAGGTTGAGGCGCGCGACCAGCGTGCGGCGGGTCATGACGGGAACGAGCCGCCGCGCCCCCATCTCCACCGCCTTTTGCGCCAGATAGTCGAGGCGGACGTGCTTCAAGGGCGCAAACAGAAGATCGACGTCCGGCGGCGCTTCTTGAGGCCGCGTGCGCTCGCCTACAGCGAGCGAGGCGCCCTTGCGCGCGCCGGCCGCGAGCGACGTTGCGAATTCTCCGTCGCGGCCGTTGAACGCCAGCACGCGTGCGCCCGGGCGCAATCTCAGCACATTGGCAAGATAGTTGGTCTGTTCGGGCGTGAGCGCGATCACGGCGCCCTCGGCGAGCGGCGCGCTGACGAAAAGGCGGGGGGTGCGAAAGTCGGTGCGGGCCAT
Source organism: Roseiarcus sp. (assembly GCA_035500275.1). GTDB lineage: Bacteria > Pseudomonadota > Alphaproteobacteria > Rhizobiales > Beijerinckiaceae > Roseiarcus. The sequence goes on from DATJXI010000021.1 coordinate 458, forward strand.
CGGGGACAAGATGAAAGAGCGCCCGCCTCTAACATTTCCGCGCCGGGGCGGTAACGCCCGCGCGCCGCACGCGAATGTGACGGCGGGAAATCATGCGGAGGACGGCGATGAAGATCTGGCTGAAGCTGGCTGTGATGGCCGCGCTGGCGGTGCTGCCTGAGGATGCGTTCGCGGCGGACGCCGCCCACCCGACGGTAGTCGAGCTCTTCCAGAGCCAGGGCTGCTCTTCCTGCCCGCCAGCCGAGGCCAATGTGGCGGCGATCAGCGAGCGGGCGGACGTCCTCGCGCTCGCTTTCGAAGTCGACTACTGGGACCGGCTCGGCTGGAAGGACACGTTCTCGAAGCCCGAATGGACGGCCCGCCAGTATGCCTACGCGCATAGTCTGCGGCGTGACGGCGTCTATACGCCGCAAGTCGTCGTCGACGGCCGAGTCGAGGGAACCGGCCTTGAGGCGCCCGGCCTCTCTGACCTCATGCGCCGCGGCGACCGCGGCGCCGGCGGACCGTCGATGAGTTTCGACGGCGGCGCGCTGACGGTGGGACAGGGTGCGGCGCCCGCCGACGGCGCCGAAGTTTGGCTCGCCCGCTACATTCCCCGCACTGTCGAGGTCGCGATCCCGCGCGGCGAGAATGCGGGGCGCACCCTGCCTTACAAGAACGTTGTGCGCGAGATGATCCGTCTCGGCCGGTGGAAGGGCGAGGCGGCCTCGTTCCCATTGCCAAGCGGCAGCGACCCGGCGCTCGCGGAAGCCGCGATCGTGCAAGTGGCGGGCGCGGGGCAGGTCATCGCCGCGGTGAAGCGATAAAATACCCTCGGCGCATTTCCTCTGGCGCTTAGGCGCCGAGCCTCTACATTCCCGCGCTGCTTGCGCTTCGCCTGCTCTTCGCTTGGATCGCGAGAAGGGGGCGAAGAGCCGCGATCCGATCCGACGAATGGAGAGCCTCATTCGATTCCGTCCCTGGCGCTTTGCTCTTCCCGCCGCGCTCCTCGTCCTGTGCCTGTCATCTGCGCGGCCAGATGGCGTTCATTCGACGGTCTGGCCTCAGCCGCCCTCCGTCGCATTCGGCGATCTCTATCGCGCGGTCGAGATGGCGGGTCTCTTTCCGGACCAGAAGACCTTCGCCGACGCGATCCCTAGCGAGCCGCCGGAGAAGATCATGGCTGAGTACGAGCATGAGAAAAGCCTCAAGGGATTCGATCTCAAGGCCTTCGTCGATGCACATTTCCAAGAGCCGCTGCACCCCTTCAACGCGTTCAAGCCCAGTCCCGACCAGGACGTCCGCGCGTACATCCGAAATGCGTGGGAGGCGCTGCGGCGCGAACCGGATGAGGTCGACCCCCTTTCCTCGCTGCTGCCCCTGAGCCGGCCGTATGTCGTTCCCGGTGGCCGGTTCAGCGAGATCTACTATTGGGATAGCTACTTCATCATGCTCGGCCTTGAAGAGGACGGGAGGCTCGATCTCGCGCGCGACACGCTCGACAATTTCGCCTCGCTCATCGACCGCTACGGTCACATCCCAAACGGCAATCGCAGCTACTACCTGAGCCGCTCGCAGCCGCCGTTCTTCTCCCTCATGGTCGAACTCGTTGCGGCCCATGACGGGGACGCGATCTTCGTCAAAAACCTCCCGGAGCTCGAGGCCGAATACGCCTACTGGATGGACGGCGCCGAAACGCTCGCGCCCGGCTCCGCCTATCGCCATGCGGTCCGCCTCGCCGACGGCGCGCTTCTCAATCGCTATTGGGACGACCGCGCCGATCCGCGCGATGAGTCCTACCGCGACGATGTCGAGACGGCGCGGCGCACCAATCGCGCGGCCGCCGACGTCTATCGGGACCTTCGCGCAGGAGCCGAGACCGGATGGGACTTCAGCTCGCGGTGGCTCGCCGACGGCGAGAATCTCTGGACCATTCGCACCACCGACATCGTCCCGGCCGATCTCAACGCCATTATGACTCACCTTGAACAGACGCTTGCGAAAGCCTACCGCCTGAAGGGCGACGTGGAACAGGCGCGACGCTTCGCGGCGCTCGCGGACAAAAGGGGCGCGGAGATCCGACGTCTGATGTGGAACGCGAGCGAAGGCTTCTTCGCCGACTACCTTTGGCGCGAAGGGCGTCAAAGCGAAGTCGTCTCGGCGGCGACCGCGGCGCCGCTCTTCTTCAGGATCGCGACGCCCCAGCAGGCCCACGCGGTCGCGGAGGCGCTCCGCCGGACGCTCCTGGAACGAGGAGGCCTCGCCACGACGCTTAGCGTGACCGGCCAGCAATGGGACCGGCCGAACGGCTGGGCGCCGCTGCAATATATGGCGATCGAGGGGCTCAAGGCTTACGGCGAGCAAGACCTTGCCCGCGAGATCGCCGCCCGCTGGATCCGAACCAACCTTGAGGCCTACGCGCGCACGCGCGTGCTGTTCGAGAAGTTCGATATCGAGCGCAGCCCGGGCTTGAGCGGGGGCGCCGGCCGCGGCGGCGAATATCCGGTGCAGGTCGGCTTCGGATGGACCAATGGCGTGCTCGAAAAGCAGATATCCGAGTATCCGGAGCTCGCTCCGGCGACGGAGTCGGGCCGGTAGGGGCAGGGCGCCGGCGCAAAAAGCCGCGCTTTTGCGCGTTTTTAGGCGAAATGCGGAAAAGGATGCGCAAAAATGGGAAAACTTCAAAGGGGTACGCCAAAATCCGCGGAAGAAGAAATTTCCGCGCCCCTCTCGCTGCCGCGGCCGCGCGGACCGCGGGGTCGTTGCATAGGATTTGACGCGCCATCCCAGTGATACGACGGGGTCGACGACAACGGCGAGGTCGGGGTCCCCGACTGCGTGCGCGCGGCGCTTCGTCCGCTCGTCGGCCAGATCGACGCGCTCGACGCGGCGATCGGGGCGATCGACAAGGAGCTCGCCGCGTCGGTCAGGGCCGACGAAACGGCCAGGCGGCTGATGACCATTCCCGGCGTCGGTCCGGTCACCGCCTCGGCGATCCTGGCCACGGTTCAGGATCCGGGCGCCTTCGCCAGCGGGCGTGAATTTTCCGCCTTCCTCGGCCTTTACGCCGCGCCAGAGCTCGACCGGCGGCAAGCGGCGGCTCGGACGCATCACCAAGATGGGCGACCGCTACTTGCGCAAGCTCCTGATGGTGGGCGCCTGCGCGACGCTTCGCCACCGCAAGGGGGCGCAACGACGCCCTGCGCCTGTGGGCGGGCGCCATGTTCGAGCGCAAGACGGTCAAATACAAGTTCAAGCTGACCGCAGGGGCGCTCGCCAACAAGGTGGCGCGCATCGTCATCGCCCTCATGACGAGGGGCGGCCAATACGACGACCGGCCGGTCGCGGCCGGACCACCGCGAAGGGC
>DATJXI010000022.1:0-6509 GCA_035500275.1 Roseiarcus sp.
GTCGAACTTCTGATGGCCCAGCCAGCGCCGATACGCCAGCGTCCAATGGCCGCCTGCGCGGAAAATCCGGCTGTTCCGCAGCACGAAGGAAAGCAGCTGTTGGCGTTTGCGGCGAAGGTCGTCCGACGCCGCCTCGCGGGCCGGGCCGCGGTCCGCTTCGCCCAATATATTCTTGCCACAAAGGCGACGGTCAGACATCTTAGCGAGACCGCGGTTTTGGTGGAAGATCGCTCATGGAATTTGCAAACAGTCTGGCGAAGATGATGCCATGAACGGGGTTGCGAGGCCCGTTCGGAGCGCCGACCCCGCAGCCACGCCAAATCGGGCTTGGTTGCGCGCGTTGGAGACCACGGCGCAAGCGACCCGCGATCCCGAGCGCATTCTGCCGCGCGTGGTGATTGAGTGGGCGCAGCGGTATGGCGATGCGCCGGCTCTTGTCAGCGATCGCGAGAGCTTCAGCTTCCGCACGCTGGAAGCGCGAATGAACCAGTATTCGCGTTGGGCGTTGAAAGCCGGGGCGACAAGCGGCGAGGCTGTGGCTCTCCTGATGGGCAATCGGCCCGAGTATTTCGCTATCTGGCTCGGGCTCACTCAGGTGGGCGCAATCGTTGCGCTGATCAGCCCCGATCTTCGCGCGCCGGCGGTCGCCCATGCCCTAAAAGTCGCCGGGGCGCGCCGCGTCATCGCCGCGGCCGAATACGCTGACGTTTGTGGCGAGGCTGTCGACGCCTGCGACGAATTCATTGAGCTTTGGATCCATGGGCCGTGTCGGCCCGACCGACAACGAATTGATCTTGCGGTATCCAATCAGAACGGCCGGACGCTCTCGGAGGATGAGCGGCGACCGATTACGCTTCTCGACCGCGCGCTGCGGATCTTCACCTCGGGAACGACGGGTCTGCCGAAGGCGGCTGAAGTCAGTCATCGTAGGCTCATCGTCTGGAGCCATTGGTTTGCCGGCCTCGCGGGCCTGACGGCGACCGACCGCCTCTACAATTGCCTGCCGATGCATCACAGTGTGGGCGGCGTCGTCGCGATCGGCGCCCCCTTGGTCTTCGGTGGTTCTGTCGCAATCGCCGAGCGCTTTTCGGCGCGCGGCTTTTGGGACGACGTCACGCGCTGGGAGTGCACTGCGTTTCAATATATCGGCGAGCTCTGTCGCTATCTTGTCACCGCCCCGAGTCGCTCCGAGGAGAAGGCTCACAAGTTGCGGCTCGCGATCGGCAACGGGCTCTCGGAGGATGTTTGGCGCGCCGTTCTGGAACGCTTCGGACCACTTCGAGTCCTCGAATTCTATGCTTCGACGGAAGGCAATGTTTGGCTCTACAACGTCGAAGGCAAGATCGGGTCGATAGGCCGCGTCCCGCCATATCTCGAGCTCCGTGAGCCGATCGCGCTCGCGCGGTTCGATCAAGATTCACAAACGCCTGCGCGAGGCCCCGATGGATTTTGCGCGCGCTGCGCGAACGGCGAAATCGGCGAGGCCTTGGGACGCATAGGAGAAGATCCAGCCGCTCGTTTTGAGGGATACAGCGAGGCTGTCGAAACAGAAAAGAAAATCCTTCGCGACGTCTTCAAGGCGGGTGACGCGTGGATGCGAACCGGCGACCTTATGCGTCGCGACGCCGACGGCTTCTACACGTTCGTCGATCGCATAGGCGACACTTTTCGCTGGAAGGGCGAGAACGTCGCCACATTCGAAGTCGCTAGGATCTTGCGCGCCTGCCCCGGCGTGGCTGAGGCGATCGTCTATGGTGTTTCCGTTCCCGGCGCCGATGGGCGTGCGGGAATGGCGTTGCTGAAGATCGACGGACAATTCGATCTCGACGTGCTCGTCCGCCGGCTCGAAATTCTGCCTCCATACGCCCGACCACTCTTCTTGCGCCTCGCCCGTGAGATCGTCACCACAGAGACTTTCAAACCGAAGCGGCGCGTTTATGTCGAGCAGGGCTTCAATCCCGAGCTCGTCGGAGATCCGCTTTACGTCTTCGAACGCGACCAACAGGCCTATGTCCCGCTTGAGGCGAACCGCCATGAAGCGATCCTAAATGGGACAATGCGTCTTTGACCGCCGAGCGGGCCAGCGGCATAGCGGTACGCTCTTCAGCGGAGGACTATGCCGTGGCCCCCGCATCGACCGTCAGCACGGCGCCGGTGATGTTGCGTCCGCCCTCGCCCATGAGCAACGCGGCCGTCGCAGCGATGTCCTCCGGCGACGCCAGGCGTCGCAGCGCGCTGCGGCCAATGACTCGCTCGCGCTCGGACCCTTCGAGCCCGCCTGTCATCTCGGTGTCGATGAAGCCGGGCGCGATCGCGTTGACGTTCACACCGGCGCGCCCGACTTCGCGCGCCAGCGATCGGGTGAAGCCGACGAGGGACGCCTTTGTTGCGGCGTAAACGGAAAGGGCGTTGAAACCGGATGAGGCGACGATTGAAGAGATGTTGATGACGCGTCCGCGCCCTTCGGCCATCATGCCGCGCACGACATATTTGCTCAGCAAAATCGGCGAATGGGTGTTGAGCTGAATAAGGCGTTGGATCTCCGCGTCACGCATGGTCGCGAGCAGGCCTGCGGTGCCTAGGCCGGCGTTGTTGACCAGCCCATAGATCGGGCCGAATTGCCCGCGCAGCTCTCGTACGAATTTTGGGATCGCGGAAACGTCGCTCAAATCCAGTGGGCGGAACACCAGCGCTCCAGGGCCACGCTCAGAAAGCTTCGCCAACGTCGCAAGCGCTTCGCTATCACGGCGCGCGACGGCGACCACCCTGAAGCCGTCCCGCGCAAGCCGATCTGCGATCGCCAGGCCAAGACCTCGGCTGGCGCCCGTGACGACGACATTATCCATGCCGGGCGATCTTTCCGACGTCTGTCACCGGCAAGTCCGAGACGAACCGCAGCCCTGCCGGAACCATATGCGCGGCCAAGCGCGCCCTACATGCGTCGAGAATTTCGCGCTCAGCCGCCGCGTCCGCCTGGCGCTCGTCGCGCAACACGACTTCAGCGAAGACCAGTGCGCCCGTGATTGGGTTCTTGCGCGCAAATGCTCGGCTCGCACGCACGGCCGCGTGTGCATTGAGCGCCGCCTCGACCTCTTCCGGGTGAACCTTCCCGCCGCCGACATTGATGACCCCGTTGCGCCGGCCGACAAAATACATCCGGTCGCCGCGCCGATCGACAATATCGCCGGTATCAACGAAGCCGTCTTTGTCGGCGATCGCGGGAGCGTCTGCGCCCAGAAAGCGAAGGGCGCAGCGATCCGAAAAGACGCGTAGCGAGCCGTCCACGGTTTTCATCCGGACGGCCCCGTCGCCCCCGAGCCAATACGCAGGAAAGCCGGCTCTTCCGTCGTTCACCGCAAACACCACGCCCGCTTCGGTCGAGGCGTAGGCATGCTCGATGCGCGCACGGGGATAGAGTTCGCGCAAGGCCCCCAATACGGACTCATCGGCGATCTCGCCTGACAGCCGGACGTAGTCGGGGTCGATCCGGCGCCCTTCGCGGCTCATCAGGACCTTGCGCCAGTGAGAAGGCGTGCCTGAAATATGGGTGACGCCAGCCGCGCCAAAGCGGGCGAGGAGGGAGCCGACGCTTTCCCCGTCGCCGCCCAGGGTGAGCGAGCCTTGACCGCTCACCGCCCGAAGGAATATCTGCAGACCGCCGTACCGACGGATGTCGTAGAAGGTCGCCCACTGCTGCAACGGCGCGTCGGCGATCGCTCCCATCAACGTGCGCAAAGTATGAACCACCAGCTTCGGCGGTCCGCTGGTGCCGGAGGTCGGTAGAATCCATTCCGTTTCGCAGCAAGCTTCGCGTGGCGTTTCCAGCCTTTGCAGCGGAAGGCGGCAGGGCGCTACAAGTTTGGCAGGAATCCGCGGGGCGCTGCCGTCGCCATCAATGACGACAGCCTCGGCCTCTGCGTCGCGCGCCGCCGACTCCAGTCGTCCGAGTTCCCATTCCGGCGGGCAGAGCAGGATCCGACGCGCCCAACCATCAAGCTCGATCAGAGCTGCGGCGAATTTGGCCATGTCGCGCACGGCCAGAACGACTGAACGCTCCCGAAGGCTCGCCAAGTGCGAGCCGAGACTCGTGGCCAGCTCAAATTCGTCGAGCCGCAATGCGTGGTCTCGCGTTGCAATAACCCTGTCGCGACTCCTCTCCTTCTGAATGAGACGCGCTAGATTCAGCGTTTCAGGCAAGCGCTTCCTCGTAGAGTGCAACAAACTCGCCGATCGTGCGGGGAAGCTGCTCGCCGTCAGCCGAGCCAAGCGGATCGCGACCTGTGATGTCTTCGAGGCGCGCCACAAGTATCGCGAAGCAAAGCGAATCGAGCCCCGAATCGTAGAGGGAAAGGTCGTCTGTCAGCGGCGCCAATGTTTTTTTCTGACTCGCCGCCACCCGGCGAATTTCGTCGACAATCGTCTCCCTCAAGGACATCGTCATCCCCATCTCAGTCAAGTGTAGAGTTTACTTTTCGAGGAGGACGCGCACCACGTGCGCGCCCCTCCAAAAGGAGGCCGGGCTCTCGCCGACCGCGGATCACGCGGCGAGGCGCGGCGCCGCGCGGACGAGGATGTTCCGGAAGGCCTCCCACAAGGGAAGAATGCGGTCGTCCGCGACGAGATGACGGCACAAGCCCCCATGCTCCCCGCTGTCCAATTTGATGTGTTCAACTAGGAAATGACGGAATGCGCCCAGCGAGGGTTCATTCCAATCCTTGGCGGTCAGCATAGCGCCAAAAACCTTCTCCAGTCCGCCATCTTCATAGCTCGACAGGCTCATCGCCCTCGTGACGGCGTCGTATTGATTGACCTCCGCAAGGTATGCACGGCCCAGGCTCTCGATCCTGTTCCGTTCGTCCGGATCAAGGCTCGACATCGCCACGGTGCGCCGCATGAACTCGTCGTGGTTCATTTTCTCCCCTGGTTCCGCTATCCCCGGATAGGGAGACAGATTATCCGTGTCGCACTCCCCTTGGCGAAGCTCTATAAGCTTGGGATCCGAGGGATAAAGTTCGCAAGCGATTGCAACGGCTTGGACAAATTGAACCGAGAAATAGTAGTAAGCGGCGCACGCCGCCATCAATTCCTCTCGCGTCAGCTCCGGCCAGTTGAGATCTTCGATCTCATCTATGACCTTTGGGTACACATTGGCGTTTCTTATCAAAGACTTGACAGTTTGGACATTCATTTTCCCCACTCCTACCTTTTTAGTTCACAGCTACAAGTTCAGCAAGTTCTACACACTTAGTCTAGAGGTATTCGCGCGATATGTTTAACTCCGCCAGACGCGACACTGGTTTTCAATATAAGCATCATGATAAACCGATCTACCGAACGACACTTGACGAGCGGTTTTTCTATGCAACAAGGTAAACAGGTAAACATATGCGTCAGGAGTTGAGCCTTTCCTGGTACGCCTCCACGCTCGCCCGCCCGGTTCTTCTCGCTAGCCGCGCTTCATTGGCCGCCTTGCGGCGGCTCGAGGCGGCGATCAAGTTGATCCAATTTCGATAAAACGAGATTGCAGCATCGCGCCATGGCGCCGCAGTGGGCGCGAGCGCATCGATGTTCGACAGGTCTTCCATCGTCAGAGAACTCGGATCTTCGCGCGCCCTGAGCTCCAATGCGTCCAGCTCCGCTTCAGCTTCCGAGGTGAAATATCCTTTGGGCCTCGCGGGTCGCCGATCTGTTTCCCGGCGTAAGTATCGGCCCATATCGCGGCGGTACTCTCTGGCCAGCGAATTGGCGTCATACTCCGGATGGCCCTGCAGGAAGAGGAAATGGCTGCCAAAGCATTTGGTGAAACTGTCGACGCCATATGCCGGCGAGCCCATCAGGACGCGATATCCGGCGCGCTCAAGGTCGCTTCGCGACAGGCCGTTGTATCGAGAGTGTGGAATAAGATTGGAACGCTTTTGCCAACCCGCGAATGGATGACCCCTCTGAGTTGTAAAGCTGAAAACGCCGGTGCATTTCTCTGGCAACGGCCGCCGTTCGAGGCCGTCGAGATGGAAAACCGCGGCGTGGGCCGCAAGGCACGAGAAAATCGTCGAAACGGTGCGCTCCCTTGCCAAGTCGATGAGTTCAGTCAGTTCGTCCCAGTAAACCTCATCCCATAGACAAGCCGCACGTGGCTGGGCTCCAGTAATGATTAGAGCGTCTAAGTCCCCGTCTATCATCGCGCTCACCGCGCTCGCTGACTCGTAGTGTGTGCGGATGTACTCCAGAGCTCGGGGCGAGCGCGGCGTTTGGTTTAGAGCAAACAGCCGTAATTCAACATCGATACCCTGGTCAGCGGATGCGTTTACGAGGTCGCCGAATTGACGTTCTGTCACTTTCAGCGCCTCGTCGCTCATATTATTGACCAACCCAATAGTTACGACTTGGCGTGCACCGCCATGCTCTGATCGCGTCCTCGAACTCGTAGGATGCTCCAGAGCCATTGTACGATCCTCTCAGGCCTCATCCCGCGAAACAAAGAAAACCGAGGCATTTGTCTGATCGTACCC
>DATJXI010000023.1:0-7996 GCA_035500275.1 Roseiarcus sp.
GGTGAGAGCTCTCAAAGATGGTTCCCTGACGCACAGTGAACTGGCCCTTGCACTCATAGCACTTGCGAAGGCCAATGCGGGTAGTGTCGCCAGAAAGCTTGCCAATGCGCCTTTGGTCGGCGTTGCCGCAATGCGGGCACACTGGACCGTCCGGCCAAAGCAACGCCTCAAGGTAGGCGAAGGCCGCCTCTTCGGTTTGAAACTGCTTGCCTTTGAGAATGGACGCAGCCATGGCTAACCCCATCAATCCTGAGTCTGATCTTTCGGAAGAGACCATCGAGCGGCTACGCGATCTAGCTCGCGCTTGGTTCTATGGGCGAGCTTCTCAAGTCCATCGGCCGTCACGAAAACCGAATATCGCTCATGGCCAACGTCCAAGATCGTCAAAACGGCTCCCCCGTTCGTCGCAAGCACATCCACGTCTAAGGCGTGAATCTCTTTGATGAACTCAACCATAGGAAATCTCTTATGGACAAAAACGCTATATCATGGAGTCGGGTATGTCAAGTGTAATGTCGTCCAGTTTTGCGAAGGGCTGCGCGTCGCGGGTAGTCGCCCATGAAGTCGTATCGCAAGGAGCTGTGGTTCGAGACGCCCGGCCGTAGCGCGTATCTGAACATCACGGCTGAGGTCGAGGCGGCCTTGAAGGAGAGCGGCGTTCGGGAGGGTCTGGCGCTGGTCAACGCCATGCACATCATCGCGTCCGTCTTTATCAACGACGACGAACGGGGACTCGACGCCGATTACGACGCCTGGCTCGAACGGCTGGCGCCGCATGAGCCCGTCTCCGGCTATCTTCACAATCGAACCGCGAGGATAACGCCGACGCGTATATGAAGCGCCAGATCATGGCACGGGAGGTCGTGGTCGCCGTGACGGGAGGCAAGTTCGACTTCGGCCCGTGGGAGCAGATCTTTTATGGCGAGTTCGACGGCGGCCGCCGAAAGCGCGTCCTGATCTCGGCGAATAGGACCGCTGCGGCGACGCTCAATCGGGACCGGCGGCGCGTAGACATGGTCCGTGCATTCCGGCGCCCGCCGGGCCTGATCAGTTCCGTTAATGAGAAAAACGTTACCATTTAGTTTCTTGGAAACGGAAGTAATGGTCGCTTGATGGCTCGGCAGCTTGCGGCCGACCCGAAGGCTCGCCCTTCACGTCGAACAGGTCCTTGATCGCCAGCGGAATTCCGGCGAAGCGCGGCAGGGCCGCTCCCTTCTTGCGGGCGGCGTTGATGGCGCCGCCTTGGGCGCGGGCGCGATCGGCGTAGACAGTGAGGAGCGCGCGCCCTCGCCCTTCGGGCCGGCGAGTCGGCGAGAAAGCTCAATGAGCGTCGGATGCCGCACCAAACGCATCCTCAAGAGAACCGGTCGGCGCGAAACGGCGCCGGATCTACGAACGGCGCCTCGCCGCACATCATTTCGGCAAGAAGCCGACCGGTGATCGGCCCCAGCGTGAAGCCGAGGTGCTGGTGGCCGAAATCGAGCCACAGACCCGGCTTGCCGGGAAACGGGCCAATGATCGGCCTCAGATCCGGCAGGCACGGGCGACGGCCAAGCCAGGGCGCTGGGTCCTTGCGGTCGCCGATCGGAAACATCTCGCGCGCAAAAGGCTCGAGCCGGTTGATATGCGCGGGCGAGGCCCGATCCTCGACGCCGGCAAACTCGGCCCCGGTTGTGAGCCGAAGGCCCAGCTTCATCGGCGCCAGCACGTAGCCCTTCTCGACGTCGAGGACCGGGCGGTTCAGGCCCGCATTGCCCTTCGCTTCATAGTGCATGTGATAGCCGCGCTTGACGAAGCAAGGCAGGCGCAGGCCTTGCGCGCGGACCAGTTCGTTGGACCAAGGGCCGAGCGCGATTACGACGTCGCGCGCCGCGAGACGGCCCGCGTCGGTCGTCACCATCCAGTCCGCCGCGGACGGCTCCAGCGTCATCGCGTCGCCTTTTTCGAACCGCCCGCCGCGTTTGACGAACAGCGCCGTATAGGCGCGCCCCAGTCCCTGCGGGTCGGGCGAGGTCAGCGGCATTGGAAAGTGCACGCCGCCGAGCGCCGCCTCGCCGACATTCGGCTCGAGTTCAGTCAGCTCAGCGCGATCGAGGACGTTCGCCCTGACGCCGTAGGACCTCAGCTCCTCGATATCTTTGTGCGTCGCGTCTTGGCCACGCGCACTGCGCCACACCTTGATCCATCCGGTCGGGCGCAGAAGCTCGCTCGCGCCGGCGGCCTCCGACAACTTGCGGTGCTCGACGGTCGCCGCAAACACGAGTGGCTTCATCGCATTCGCGGTCTCCGCCTTGGCGCCGGGAGTCGAGGCGAGAAAATAGCGCCAGAGCGCGGGGGCGCTCGACGGCATCGCGCCATATCGGATATGGGCGCGCGGGTCCTGGTTGAGCGCGGCGCGCACGATCTCGGACGGCTTGCGCGGGAACACATAAGGGACGACCGCCTCGCTCTGCACCATGCCCGCGTTGCCGAAGCTCGTTTCGCCTGCGGCCTCGCCGTGCCGGTCGACCAGGGCGACCGTCCGGCCTCTCGCCTGGAGGGCGAGGGCCGCCGAGACGCCGACCATCCCGGCGCCCAGCACGATCACATCGACGGTTCGCGACGCCAAGCAGCCTCACCTACAAACCCGAGCGGCGCCTTCAGCGATCCGCCTCGATTCCGTGTGCGCGTTCCTATAGACCCGCAGCCGGTCGGAACAAGAGCCTTGCCCAATGATCCCGCGCTATTCCCGCCCCGAGATGACGGCCGTCTGGTCGGCCGAGACGCGCTTTCGCATCTGGTTCGAGATCGAGGCGCACGCCTGCGACGCCTTGGCCGAAATCGGCGTCATCCCGAAAGAAGCGGCGCAAGCGATTTGGGAGAAGGGCGGCAACGCCAAGTTCGATGTCGCGCGCATCGACGAGATCGAGCGCGTGACGAAGCACGACGTCATCGCGTTCCTGACCCACCTCGCCGAATTCGTGGGTCCAGAGGCGCGCTTCATCCATCAGGGCATGACGAGCTCCGATGTGCTCGACACCTGCTTTGCCGTGCAGCTTAAGCGCGCGAGCGACATCCTCATTGCGGATATGGACGCGCTGCTCATGGCCTTGAAGCACCGCGCCTACGAGCACAAGCTCACGCCGACGATTGGCCGCTCGCATGGCGTGCACGCCGAGCCCACGACCTTCGGGCTCAAGCTCGCCTTCGCCTACGCCGAATTTTCCCGCGCCCGCGCGAGGCTCGTGACCGCGCGGGAGGAGATTTCAACCTGCGCCATTTCCGGCGCGGTCGGCACGTTCGCAAACATCGATCCGCGCGTGGAAGCGCATGTGGCGGCGAAGCTTGGCCTAAAGGTCGAGCCGGTCTCGACGCAAGTCATCCCACGCGACCGGCATGCCGCCTTTTTCGCCGCCCTTGCTGTAGTCGCATCCTCGGTGGAACGACTTGCGACGGAGATCCGGCATCTGCAGCGCACGGAAGTGCTGGAAGCGGAGGAGTTCTTCTCCGAGGGGCAGAAGGGCTCGTCCGCCATGCCGCACAAGCGCAATCCGGTGCTCGCGGAGAACCTGACAGGCCTTGCGCGCGTCGTGCGCGCATCCGTGATCCCGGCGCTCGAGGACGTCGCGCTCTGGCACGAGCGTGACATTTCGCATTCGTCAGTCGAGCGTATGATCTGCCCGGACGCAACGATCACGCTCGATTTCGCGCTCATGCGGCTCGCGGGCGTCATCGACAAGCTCGTCGTCTACCCCGAGAACATGCAAGAAAACCTTGATCGGCTTGGCGGGCTCATCCATTCCCAGCGGGTGCTGTTGGCGCTGACGGAGAGGGGAATGTCGCGCCAGGAGGCCTATGCGCTTGTCCAGCGGAACGCGATGCCGGTCTGGCGCGGGGAGGGGGATTTCCTCACGCTTCTGAAGGCGGACAAAGAGGTGACGAAGATCTTGCCGCCGGATGAGCTCGAAGCGCTATTCGACCTCGGCTATCACTTGAAGCATGTGGATACGATTTTCCGGCGGGTGTTCGGGGAGTAGGGGCGCGGGCGGCAATACGCTCCCCCGTTGACGTTGCTGAGTGCGCTCGCTATATGATGCTTGATGCTTGATGCTTGATGCTCCCACAGCAATGAAGGATTCACCCATTCGGACAACCCTGACAATTGACGATGACGTGCTGACGGCCGCGAAAGCGATTGCGGAACAACAGCATCGTAGTGTCGGCGAGGTCGTGTCGGAACTCGCTCGTCGCGCCTTACGAAGCCCGAAAGCTCCGGCCACGCGCAATGGCGTTCCGCTATTGCCGCGCGAGAACGGGGCGCCCGTCGTCACCCTCGAGACGGTCAACGCGCTTCGTGACGAACTGCCTTGACGTTCCTACTCGATATCAACGTCGTCATTGCGCTTATCGATCCTGGACACGTCTGTCATGACGTCGCTCATCTTTGGTTCGAGGAACGAGGTCGAAATGCATGGGCCACGTGCCCGTTGACCGAAAATGGCGTTATCCGCATCGTCGGCCACCCCAAATATCCAGGTGGGCCAGGATCGCCAGCCGAAGTCGCAGTCATCGTCGCTCAGTTGCGTACGCTCTCAGGTCACGCCTTTTGGGCGGACGACATCAGCCTCTTCGCCTCCGAGCGCGTGGACACAAGGCAGATTCTGACCTCTGGGCAGGTCACCGACGGCTATCTTCTCGCCTTGGCGATCGCTCATGGCGGCAGCCTCGCGACCTTCGACCGCCGCTTATCGACCAGGGCCGTAAGAGGGGGTAAAGCCGCGCTTCACTTGATCGGGAGTTGACGCGCTCCTTCAAGAGAACAGCCACCGGCCCCTGCCCCGCAAACCGGACACGGAAATTTGCTTCACGCCGCCGTCCAATCAAGGACGATCTTGCCGCAATCGCCGCGCCGCATCGTCTCGAAGCCTTCGAGGAAGCGGCTCGCCGGCAGGCGATGCGTGATGACCTTGCGCACGTCAAGGCCGCTTTCCAGCATGGCGATCATCTTGTGCCAGGTCTCGAACATCTCGCGCCCATAGATGCCTTTCAGCGTCAGCTGCTTGAAGATGATCTTGTTCCAGTCGACCGCCGTCGGCTTCGCCGGCAGGCCGAGGAGCGCCACCCGCCCGCCGGTGATGATGGCGTCGAACAGCTGATCGAACGCCGCCGGCGCGCCGCTCATTTCGATCCCGACGTCGAAGCCCTCGGTCATGTGAAGTTTGGCCATTACATCGCGTAGTTCCGTCTTCGTCACGTCGACCGGCAAGACGTCGGCGACTTCGGCCGCAAGCGCAAGCCGCTTTGGATTGACGTCGGTGATGACGATGTGGCGCGCGCCGACGTGGCGCACGACCGCGGCCGCCATGATGCCGATGGGCCCCGCGCCGGTGATGAGCACGTCCTCGCCGACGAGATCGAAGGCGAGCGCGGTGTGAACCGCGTTGCCGAGCGGATCGAGGATCGCGCCGAGCTCGTCGTCCACGTCGTCGGGCAGCGGCACAATGTTGAAGGCGGGCACGCGCACATATTCGGCGAAGGCGCCCGGAATGTTGACGCCGATACCGCGTGTCTCGGGATCGAGATGATAGCGCCCACCGCGAGCGGCGCGGCTCTTCATGCCGATGACGTGGCCTTCGCCCGACACGCGCTGGCCCACGGAAAGCCGCTTCACGTTCGAACCCAGCGCGGCGATCTCGCCCGAATATTCGTGGCCGATGGTCATGGGCGTCGGGATCGTCTTCTGCGCCCATTCGTCCCAGTTGAAGATGTGGACGTCGGTGCCGCATATGCCCGTTTTGTGGACCTTGACCAAAACGTCGTCGGGGCCGATCGCCGGGACCGGCTGATCTTCGAGCCAGAGACCCGGCTCCGGCCTCTGCTTGACAAGCGCCTTCACCTCGGCTCCTTCGTGCGTTGGGCCTTCAACTCTAGCACCTTCCGCCCGAGCGCGGAAAAGAGAACCTCCGTCGAAGCGCCTTCGACGGAGGTCTTTCAAAGTCAGGCCGCCCGCGCGGCCAGCAGCTTGGCGGTCTTCGCGCCGACGAGGATGGCGATGGCGCCGTCCTCGTCTTTGACCGCGATATGGCCCTTCGGCAAGTCGAAGGCGTTGGCGAGGCGCGCAACATGGTCCCAGGCTCGCACCGGGTTCTCCAGTTTGACGCCTCTCAGTTCATGCAGGGCTCTGTCGCCCTGCCAGACTTCGAAGTCATAGCTTGGCATCAGGTCGTCCCGACATTGCATTTTGGCGGAAGCGAACGGCGGGCGCTCCCGCCGCTCGCTCTTTTGTAGCCGCGGTCGGCGACGGCGGCGCGACCCAAAGATCGCGCCTACACCGCCGGCCTCAGTAGTCCATGCCGCCTGGCGGCATGGCGGGCGCGGTCTCCTTCTTCGGCTTCTCGGCGACCATGGCCTCGGTCGTAATGAGAAGCCCGGCCACCGAGGCGGCGTCCTGCAAGGCCGTGCGCACGACCTTGGTCGGGTCGATGATGCCGAGCTTATAGAGGTCGCCGTAGTCGCCCGTCTGCGCGTCGTAGCCGAACGCGTAGTCGTGCGTTTCGAGGACCTTGCCGACGACGATCGACCCGTCGACGCCGGCGTTCTCGACGATCTGACGCGCCGGCCACTGGATTGCCTTGCGCACGATCTCGACGCCGGTGCGCTGGTCGTCGTTCTCATAGCTGACGTGCTCGAGCGCCTTCACCGCGCGCAGAAGCGCGACGCCGCCGCCCGGCAGGACGCCTTCCTCGACCGCCGCTCGCGTGGCGTTGAGCGCGTCGTCGACGCGGTCCTTCTTCTCTTTGACCTCGACCTCGGTCGCGCCGCCGACGCGGATCACCGCGACGCCGCCCGCAAGCTTGGCGAGACGCTCCTGCAGCTTCTCCTTGTCGTAGTCCGAGGTCGTCTCCTCGATCTGCGCCTTGATCTGAGCGACGCGGCCGTCAATGTCCGACTTCTTGCCGGCGCCGTCGATGATGGTTGTGTTCTCCTTCTCAATCCGCACGCGCTTGGCGCGGCCGAGCATGTCGAGCGTGACGTTCTCGAGCTTGATGCCGAGGTCCTCGGCGATCATCGTGCCGCCGGTGAGGATCGCGATGTCCTCGAGCATGGCCTTGCGGCGGTCGCCGAAGCCGGGCGCCTTCACCGCGGCCACTTTCAAGCCGCCGCGCAGCTTGTTGACGACGAGGGTCGCGAGCGCCTCGCCTTCCACGTCCTCGGCGACGATGACCAGCGGGCGGCCCGACTGCACGACCGCCTCAAGGACGGGCAGCATGGCCTGCAAGCCTGACAGCTTCTTCTCGTGGATGAGGAGGTAGGGGTCCTCGAGCTCGGCGATCATCTTCTCGGCGTTGGTGATGAAATAGGGCGAGAGATAGCCGCGATCGAACTGCATGCCCTCGACGACGTCGAGCTCGGTCTCGAGGCTTTTCGCCTCCTCGACCGTGATGACGCCTTCCTTACCGACCTTGTCCATCGCCTCTGAGATCATCTTGCCGATCGAGGCGTCGCCGTTGGCCGAGATCGTGCCGACCTGGGCGATTTCGTCGGACTTGGTGACCTTGCGCGTATTTCTCTTGAGATCGGCGACGACCGCCTCGACGGCGAGATCGACGCCGCGCTTCAGGTCCATCGGGTTCATGCCGGCGGCGACCGCCTTCGCGCCCTCGCGGACGATCGCCTGGGCGAGCACGGTTGCGGTCGTCGTGCCGTCGCCGGCGGTGTCGTTGGTCTTGGACGCGACTTCGCGCACCATCTGCGCCCCCATGTTCTCGAACTTGTCGGCGAGCTCGATCTCCTTGGCGACGGTGACGCCATCCTTGGTGATGCGCGGCGCGCCATAGCTCTTTTCCAGAACGACGTTTCGCCCTTTCGGACCCAACGTG
The DNA here is from genome assembly GCA_035500275.1 of Roseiarcus sp. GTDB lineage: Bacteria > Pseudomonadota > Alphaproteobacteria > Rhizobiales > Beijerinckiaceae > Roseiarcus. Next base: position 7,860 of record DATJXI010000023.1, read on the forward strand.
ACCCGGACCGCATTGGCCAGAACGTCGACGCCGCGGATCATCTTCTCGCGCGCGTCCTGGGAAAACTTGACTTCCTTAGCAGACATACGTTCTCACTCCGTGAGACATGAGATTTGAGTTTAATGGGCCGGAAAGCC
>DATJXI010000024.1:0-10351 GCA_035500275.1 Roseiarcus sp.
GCCGCTCTTATCCGATCCAGGCGCTTGGCGAGCTGTGCGGCGGCGACTCCGCTTGCGAACTGGGAAACGCTTACACCTGCGCTTTCGAGTACCTCGCCGCTCAAGGCCTGATTCTCGATTAGGTCCAGCATGAAGTCGACCGTGCGGTTCAGCCGTATATGACCAAGCGCCTCGACGCCGCACTCCTGTAGAAGGGGAGAGTCGCCCTGTATCCAAGTCTCGATAATCGGATCTGCTGCGCGGGCAGGAAAATGATGCTGGACATTGCGGATGTCCCAAATACTGATGCGGTCCTTACCCAGCACCTTTTCGCACACAGGCAGAAAATCCTTCAGTCCCTGAAGACAAAGTTTGATGTCGCGAGCCGCTGTCAGGGGTGCCGTCATGCGGACAAGCGCCTGAGCGGCAAAGTGATAGAACTTCTCCAAGTAGTACTTACTGGCTTCATGTAACCTGGGTTCTTGAGGCATCCACTCGTGATACTTTGCGAATTCGACGACATCGAATGCCCAATCGTTGCCACCGAGAAAGCCCAGCGCCTCGATCGCATGGCGTTGGGAGTCAATTCTTCCTTTCTCAAGAAGACCGATCAGTCCCTCCTGCGCGCCCAATTTCTCATCCCGCAATCCGGCGAACGCCGGGGCTGCCGAGCTTCCGCTATACCAGGAGCCCTCGCGAATGATGCTGACTAGGTAGTCCACACTGCGCGTCCCGTTCGCCGCTGCGAGTCGGGCCAGACGATGTTCGACCTGTTAGGAAGGACAGCCAAAACCGTCTTCCATCGGCACGAATATCGACAGCGATTCCTCTGGATAATCCGCCAGCGCCGCCTTCAAAGCTCGCTCCCCCAGAACCGGATCGCGGCTAAAGAAGTCCGCTTGCAGTCGTTTCGCTTCGGATGGGTTCACGCCGCGCCCCCAAGTGACTCTCGAAATCCGACGGATGTTCAGACTGTTGCCGCTTTAAGGGTTTTCCTGAGGCGGCAGTTCGCGATTTTGTTTGGAAAGTTCCCTTAGTATCTCGCCCAGTGGGATGGAAGTAACGGTTACTCGATCGAGGAATGCTAAGTGCTTCGATTGGATCGATCAAAGCCCTCAGCGCCGCTGGTCGAACGCCGCCCTTAAGTAGGCGGCGACGAAGTCGGGCGTTCGCGCATCGTCGATGTCGGCCGCGCCGCGGACGACGTGGATGCGGGAAAATTCCGCCTTCGGGTCGCGCGCGAGAAACGTTTCGATCCGCGCCTTCGCTTGCGCTGCGGGCAGGGGAAGCGTCATGAGCTTCATGGCGGCGATTTTGCGCCCCGCAAGCGCCAGCGTCCAGCCGCCTTCGACCACAGCCTCCGAAGCCGATACGCCAGTTTCCTCAAGGAGTTCCCGTCTTGCGCTCGCGTCAAGGTCGACCTTGTCGCCGACGATGTCGCTTAAGTCCGGCGTGCCGGATGGAAAATACGTCTGCCCAGCGTTGAAAGTCTGCGGCGCCATCTCGCCAAGCAGGAACGCATCGTCGGCGCTTCGCAGCGCGGCCATGGAGAAGCAGTTCTCGATCGGCGGCCCGGGATAGCCGAACGCCTGCCAGGCGACGAAGCTCGCGTAGTCGGTCTCGAAGAAGCTTCCCCTGAGGGTCGTCCCGCCGCCGGGGAGGGACATGAGCTTGCGCCCTCCGAGCAGCAGAACGCGGCCGTCGTAGAGCGCCGGTTTCCGCCGCTTGAGTTCGGCCCAATGCGCCGCGATGCTTGGGCCTTCCGACTCGGCGAAGGCCCAGGGCGCCGGCTCGAAGGAGAAATCGAGATGCGCGACCTCAAAAATCTGCAGTGCGTCGCTCAAAGGTCGAGCGCGCCGCACGAGACGATGACCGCCGGCCCGCCGATCGAAGCGGCGCGGAGCGCGCCGCCCTCGACCTCCAGGCCGAGCGCGATGCGGCTTGGCCGGCCCATCTCGTGGCCCTGCTCGATGACGAGGACATGCTCGCCATCCGCCGGCGTGTCATGAGCCAAGATGACGCCGGCGAACGCGGCCGCCGCGCTGCCGGTCGCCGGGTCCTCCCTAACGCCCCAGCCGCCCGCGAACATGCGGGCGTGGAAGGCCGAGTCCGCCTCCACGGTCTCGCGCGTATAGACGAACGTTGCGGGCCCAGCGTCCTTGTTCCAGAACATGTCGCGCGGCCTTGCGCGGGCGACGGCGGACAGCGAACGGACCGGGACGAAAAGATAGGGCAGGCCCGCGCTGAACAGACACGGCTTGTGCCGGCCAAAGCCGATGTCGGCTTCGGTCAGTCCGACGCCGGCAGCGATCTCGGCGGCCCACGCCGGCGGCGGGTCGGGGAGCCGCTCCGGCAGCTTCGGCAGATCGAAGTCGGCGGCGAGCCCCTTGCCCACGCGATGGCGAACGCGGCAGACGACGTCGCCGACCGCCTCTTCGAGCACAATCCTAAGATCCTGCGTTTTCAGGAAAGCCGGCTCGCGCACATGCGCGATGAGCGCCGCCGCGCCCACGGTCGGATGGCCGGCGAAAGGAAGTTCGCGAGCCGGCGTGAAAATGCGCAGCCGCGCCGTGTTGACCGGGTTCCGCGGCTCGAAGACGAAGACGGTCTCGGACAGGTTGAATTCGGCCGCGATCGCCTGCATGCGCGCGTCGTCGAGGCCGTCCGAATCCAGGATCACCGCGAGCGGATTGCCGGCCAGGGGCGTCTCGGTGAAGACGTCGAGCGTGAAGAAGCGGCGGGGCGCCACCGCCCCCTCCCCGCTAGCTGCGACTCGCTATCGGCTGCGCTATGGGACGCAGCAACCCGGCACCGTAAAATTGTTCGGCAAGCGGTCGAGGCCGCGGATGCCCGTGAACGTATAGGCGCTCGGCACGTGGTTGAGCGGAGTCACCGTCCAGGATGCGTAGCCGCTGAATTCGCCGGGGAACGCGCCCGTCCCGGCCGTCAGATAGGAGGGTCCGGGGCGGACGATGATTTGCCGGCCGGCCGCGCGTCCGGCGCCGTTCGTCGCCGCGCCCGGACCGCCGGGATCGGCCGCGACCACGGCCATGTGATGCCGGGCGTGATGCCGATGGGCCGTCTGCGCCTCGGCGGCGCCGGACAGGGCAAGCGCAAGACCGAGCGCTGCCGAGCCGGCAAGTCCGATGTGTCTTTTCATCTTTATTCCCCTTCCTCGCAGGGATCTGTCTCAGGCCAAGTTGTGCGATGAACCGCAGGAGAAGTAAATGATGGCCCTTAACTCGGCCTTGAATTTTCTCTAACGCGAGAGGCCCACGCCGCGAAGGCCGGTCCGTCCGTGTCTTTTCGGCCGGAAGACGACGTGGAGGGCCCATGACGGAAACCCCGGCGAGAAGCGCTTCGTTCCGGGCGCTCCTGCCCCTCATGCGCTACGGCCTTCGCTACCGCGGACGCGCGCTCGCTGCGCTTGCTGCGCTCACCGTGTCCTCGGCGGCGACGCTCGCCGTGCCGTTCGCGCTGAGGCGCATGATCGACTTCGGCTTCTCCAAGGCGAGAGGCGGCGCGATCGACGCCTATTTCCTGGCGGTGGGGGCGGTCGTCATCATCATCGCGCTTGCGGCGGCCACCCGTTATTATCTCGTCACGACGCTGGGCGAGCGGGTCGTTGCGGACCTGCGGCGCGACGTCTACGCGCATCTGACCGGCCTCGACGCCGCCTTTTACGACGGCGCGCGGACGGGCGAGCTGGTTTCCCGCCTCACAGCCGACACGACTCAGATCAAGGCCGCCTTCGGCTCCTCGGCGTCGCTCGCGCTGCGCAATCTCTTCATGTTCGTGGGCTCAACGGCGCTCATGGTCTATACGAGCCCGAAACTGTCGGGGCTCGTGCTCGTCGCTATTCCGGTCATCGCGGCGCCCTTGATCGCCTCGGGCCGAGTCGTGCGGCGACGGTCGCGCCACGCGCAGGACACGCTCGCCGACGCGACCGCCTTCGCCGCCGAGAGCCTCGGTGCGGTCAGGACCATGCAGGCGTTCGGCGCCGAGCCGCCGAGCCGGAGCCGCTTCGCCCGCGCAGTCGAGAGCGCCTACGCGGCGGCGCGCGACGCGGCTTCCACCCGCGCCATTCTCATCGCGGTCGCCGTGTCGCTCGCCTTCTGCAGCGTCGTCTTCGTCCTCTGGCTCGGCGCGCACGACGTGCTCGCGGGCCGCATGAGCGCAGGCCTCCTCTCCCAGTTCGTGCTCTTCGCCGTGCTCGCGGCGACCTCGCTCGGCGAACTCTCGCAGGTTTGGAGCGAAGCGGCGGCGGCGGCGGGCGCCGCCGGGCGGATCTCGGAACTGCTCGCGGTCGAGCCGCGGATCGTCGCGCCGACGAATCCCGTCCCGATGCCAGCGCCGCCGAAAGGGGCGATCGTCTTCGACCATGTCAGCTTCGCCTACGAGAGTGCGCCGGACACACTCGTCATCGACGACCTTAGCTTCGCGATTCGGCCGGGCGAGCGCGTGGCCATCGTCGGCGCCTCCGGCGCCGGCAAGTCCACCGTCTTCCAGCTCATCATGCGCTTCTACGATTGCAGTCTGGGCCAGGTCCTGGTCGACGGGATCGATGTCAAGACCGTCGACCCGAAGGATCTGCGTGCGCGGATTGCGCCTGTTCCTCAGGAAGCGTCGATCTTCGGCGGGCCAATCTCGGAAAACATCGCCTACGGGCAGGAGGGCGCGAGCGAGGAGGAGATCGAAGCGGCCGCCCGCCGCGCGGCGGCCGACGGCTTCATCCGCGACCTCGACAAAGGCTCTGCGACAGAGCTCGGCGAGCGCGGCGTGACGCTTTCGGGCGGGCAGAGGCAGCGCCTCGCCATCGCGCGCGCGATCCTCAAGGACGCGCCGATCCTGCTCCTCGACGAAGCGACCTCGTCGCTCGACGCCCACCATGAGGCGCAAGTCCAGGCTGCGCTCGACGAGGTGATGAAGGGGCGAACCACGCTCGTGATCGCGCACCGCCTCGCGACCGTCCTCAAGGCCGACCGTATCCTCGTTATGGAGGCGGGCCGCATCGTCGAGGAGGGCGATCATGCTTCGCTCGTCGCCAAAGGCGGCGTCTACGCCAAGCTCGCCCGGCTGCAGTTCGAGACGGGCGCATCCGCGCTCGACGAACCCGCGCTTTCGACAGCTGCGCCGGATCGCATCCTGCGTCCGGTGCGCGCTTGACATTTCGGTCTATTCCTGTGTCATTCGGTCACGATCCAGTTCGGCCCGGCCTAATTTTGCCGGTCCGCGAAATCGAGCTTCAAGACTTCGCGCGGGCGTAGAGACTGCCGGCGGCTTGGCCGGAGGGGGCCGACGACGGCGTCGGGAGATGAGGGTAGGGTGGCGGCTCGCCTCGAAACATTGACGCACGGACGCGCTGCCGGGACGACAATTTCAGCGCCGCCGCGCCGGGGCGTCGTCGATCACCTGGTTCTTCTGAAGCCGCGAGTCATGTCGCTCGTCTGCTTTACGGGCGGCGTCGGATTTGCGCTTGCGCCCGTGCATTTCGACTGGATGAGGTTCCTCGCGACCATGTCGGCCATGGCGGCCGGGGCCGGCGCCTGTGGCGCGCTCAACATGTGGTGGGACGCCGACATCGACGCCAACATGTCTCGCACCGCCATGCGGCCCATCCCGCGCGGGGCGGTGCCGCCGCATGAGGCGTTGGCGAGCGGCGTCCTGCTGTCGGTCGTCTCGATCGGAGCGCTCGCGCTGAAAGTGAACTGGCTCGCCGCGGCGCTGCTCGCGCTCACGATTGCGATCTACATTCCGCTCTACACGATGGTGCTCAAGCGGTGGACGCCCCTCAATATCGTCATCGGCGGCGCGGCGGGCGCCCTGCCTCCGGTCATCGGCTGGGCCGGCGCGACCGGCGCTCTCGCCTTCGGGCCCATAGCGCTTTTTCTGCTCATCTTCCTCTGGACGCCGCCCCACTTCTGGGCGCTCGCGCTTTGCCGCGCCGCCGACTACGAGCGCGTCGGCGTGCCCATGCTGCCGAACGTCGCTGGCCATCAAGCGACGTGCCGGCAGATCGTGGCCTATTCGCTCCTGCTCGTCCCGGCCTCGCTCGCGCCCCTGACGATTCCCGGCGTCGGCTTCTTCTTCGGGACGATCGCCGTCGCCTGCGACGGAATGCTGCTCTGGCGCGCCTTCGCCCTCTATCGCCTGCGCAACGCAGGCGAGTCGCCGCGCCGCAAGGCGGCGATGGCGATGTTCGGCTACTCGATCCTCTACATGTTCCTGTTGTTCGCGGCGTTGCTCGCGCAAATCGCGCTGAATGCCATCCTGGGCAAGATTGCGATCTGACCATTCAGGAGCCGCTCGGGCGCCGCCTGCGGCTGGTGGATCTGAAACACCGGCTCTTGAAGGGCGTTGGAGACGGTCGCCGATGACCCAAACCCTCCCGCAGGCCGAAAGGCGCCTCACCGCCTTCGGGCCGGACATCTGGATCGCTGACGGACCGACGGTCCCGTTTTTCACTTTCCCCTATCCGACCCGAATGGCGGTGATCCGTCTGAAGGACGGCGGCCTGTTCGTCTGGTCGCCGATCGCGCTGACGCCGGATTTGCGGCGTGAGGTCGAAGCGTTGGGCGAGCCGAAATTCCTCGTCTCGCCGAATCTGCTCCATCATCTCTTTCTCAACCAGTGGAAGGCGGCCTATCCGAACGCGAAGCTCATCGCCGCTCCGGGCTTGCGCAAACGGAAGAAGGAAATTCCCTTCGACGCCGACCTCGCCGACGCGCCCGACCCCGTCTGGGCCGGCGACATCGACCAGGTTCTATTCAAGGGCAGCTTCTTCATGACCGAGGCGGTGTTCTTCCATCGCGTGAGCCGGACGGCGCTCTTCGCCGACCTTCTCCAGAACTTGCCGCGGGATTCATTCCCGGGATGGCGCGGGGCGGTCGCGCGTCTCGACGGGATTACAGAGCCGAATCCGGGCGCGCCGCGGGAATTGCGGGCTTCGTTCCTCGACCGCAAGGCCGCCCGCGCGTCGCTCGCGCGCATCCTCGCCTGGGGGATCGAGCGCGTCGTCATCGCCCATGGCGCCCCGGCCGAGCATAACGGCGAAGCCTTCGTGCGCCGGGCTTTCGCCTGGCTCATCGGCCCTAACGCGAAGCAGGAAGGAGAAAAGCCATGATTGAGACGCTGACCGGCTTTCCCGCCGATACGGTCGCCGTGAGATGCAGCGGCTTCATCAGCAAGGCCGACTACGATCAGGTTCTCGTACCGGCGGTCGAGCAGACCTTCAAGGCCAACGAGCGGGTGCGGTTTTATTACGAGGTCGCGCCTGATTACTCGGGCTTCTCGCCGGGCGCCGCATTGGAGGATTTCTGGGTCGGAATGCGGCATCTCACGCGCTGGAAGCGCATCGCCGTCGTCACGGATGTTCCGTGGATGCGGCAGATGGTCCATATGTTCGGCTTCTTGTGGCCCGCGGCGACGAAGGTTTTCGCCATCGCCGAGGCCGCTGAAGCCCGCGCCTGGCTGATTGAGGAGGCATAAGCAGGAAGCGGCGACGGAACGGATTTTGTCGACTTCGCCCGCCAAGCGTATTAGGAGAGCCTCGCCTTTCCCTCAAGCCCGGCCATTCTTTAGCGAGCGAACCCGCTGCTCAGGCTCCCATGGACCGACGCGTCGATCCGAAAACCGCATCTCGCCGTAAGCGCAACAACTGGCTGCTGCTCGTTGCACTCCTTATTGTCGCCGCCTTCATGTACGCGATCATCGTCTTCAAGGTGACGCACTACGGGGTTGCGGCTCCGCCATGATCTCCGTCCACGACCTGCCGCACGTGCTCGCGGTCATCAATGCGGCGACGATCGTCGTGCTTCTCTATGCTTACGGCCGCATCCGCGCCAACGACCGTGACGGACACCGGCGGACGATGAAGGTCGCGGTCGGGCTCGGCGCCGCTTTCCTGGCGGTCTATCTCGTCTATCACGCTTCTGCGGGGCTGGCGAAATTCGGAGGCCAAGGCGTCATCCGGCCAATCTATTTCTCGCTGCTCGCGGTCCACATCGTCGTTGCGTTCGTCGTCGCGGTCTTCGTGCCGGTCACATTCTACAACGCCCTGAAGGCGAGGTTTGCGGTTCACCGCAAGTTTGCGCGCATCACCTTCCCGTTGTGGCTGTTCGTCGCGGCCTCCGGTCTCGTCGTCTACGCGATGGCGGTCCATCTTTATCCGATGAATGCGAGCTGACTCATGAATGAAGCGGCGAATCCGCCTCTGCAGGCAAGGCCCATTCTGGCCGCCTCGAGCGCGGAAGCCGTGCGGCGCGAGCTTTTCGGTTGGGCGTGGCTCGCCGTCGGCGCGCTTGCGGTCGCGGGCGTTTTCGCGCTCTTGCTCGCGCTGTCGCGGATCCCGGGCATGGACCGGGCGCCGTTCTGGCCGCTCGGTTTCTTCTACAAAGGCCTCGTCATCCACGTCGTCTTCTCGCTGGTGATCTGGCTTCTCGGGGTTTTCGCCTTTCTGGTTTCGGCCGCAACGCTCGACGCTCGCCCCGGGCGTGTGCTGGCCGCGTCGCTCGGCCAGATCGGGCAGGGGCTTGTTATCGCCGCTTTTCCCTGCCTGTTCACGCCCGCCTTCTTCAATTCCACTCTGCCTGAGCTCTCGAACTACATCCCGCTGATCCGTCATCCGCTGTACGATCTCGGGCTCATCTTCCTGGCGCTCGGGGTGCTTGCGCCGGTCGCGCGGCTGTTCGCCAATCTTACGGCGGCCGCGTGGCCGCTCGCGCCGCTGACGTTCGCGATGGCGGCGGCGGGCTTCATTTACGTGCTTGCGCTGATCGCCTTCGCCATCGCGGGCGGATTGCTCGCCGACAGCGGGAGCTTGGGGGCCTCCAGAGATCTCTTCTTCTGGGGAGGCGGCCACCTCATGCAATTCGCCTACGCGGCGCTCATGCTCGCCAATTGGCGCATCCTCGCCGGGCGCAGCCTGGGCTGGACGAACGCCGACGACGGCCCCTTCCGCGTCGCGCTTCTCCTGATCGCCGTCCTCGCGCTGCCGAGTCCATTCTTCTATGCGCTGTTCGAGGCCTTTTCGCCCGCGCAGCGCGAGGCGTTCCGCTTCGCGCAGTTCAGCCTCGCGGCGCCGACGCTTATCTTCGCCGTCGCGCTCCTCCTGAAAGCGCGCAAGCTGGGGCCGGTCTCGCGATGGCCGTGGGCCGATCCCGCCTTCTTCACCCTTGCGGCTGCGCTCGCGCTCTTCGCGCTCGGCGGCGTGATGGGGTTCCTCATCACGGGCTCCGACACCCGCACGCCCGCCCACTACCATGCGGTCGTCACCGCGGTTAGCGTCTCGAGCGCGGGAATGCTGCTTACTTTCGGCCTCGACAAGCTCGGTCGGGCGACGGTCGCGGCGCGCGCGATCCGAGGCATCATCGGCCTCTACGCCGGGGGGCAGTTCATCGCCTCGATCGGCATGTTCGTCGCCGGCGGCTACGGCGCCGCGCGCAAGACCCCAACCGGCTCGCTCGACTCCGTCGCCGCGGCCGGCATGGCGGTGCATGGATTCGCTTCGATCTTCACGATCATCGGCGGCGCCGCCTTCGTGGTGATCGCGATCCGCGCCCTGATGCGCCCGAGCGCGGCGCCCGCCCGGGCCTGACTTTGCCCGCAAGCTTGAAGGCTTCGCTGCCGCTCGCCGCCGTCGTCGCGGCGGGGCTGGCGGCGATGGCCGCGCTGCGCGCGCTGCATACCGAGACGACCACCGACATGGTCGAGCTTCTCAACAAGGACCCGGTTGCGCTCAGCCCATTCGTCGATGAAACCGGGAAGGCTTCGTCGGTCGAGGACTTCCGCGGCAAGGTCCTCGTCCTCAATCTCTGGGCGCCGTGGTGCGTCCCATGTCTGAAGGAAATGCCGTCGCTCGACCGGCTCGCCGCTCGCCTCCCGGCCAATGACTTCGCGCTCGTGGCGGTGACCAAGGACCCAGTGGGCGACTCGCCGTCGAAGCGGACGTTCGAGGCGATGAAACTGACCCGCCTCAAGCTCTACCTCGATCCCAAAGGATCGCTCGAGCATGAGATTGGGTCGCGGGGCTACCCGACGACCTTGATCCTCGGGCCCGACGGCGCGCCGCTTGCCTTGCGCGAGGGCGCGGCGAACTGGGACAGCGACGAGATGGTCGCGAAACTCGAGCGGCTGAGGGGACGGTCCCAGCGGCCAAGGCCCGAATTGTAGAAAACGGAAGAAGCGCCATTTGTTGATCCGGCGCATTTGCTCAAAATCATTGCCGCAGCGCATCGGGCGGGGGGCTTTGGGGTCTCTCGGCTGGGAGTTCGGTCCATGGGACGGGCAGAACGCGCGCAACATCGCCAGATCCGAGGACGCGACGGGGCAGACACCAATCTATTTGCTTGCGCGGAACGCTGAGTTACTGTAT
>DATJXI010000025.1:0-10947 GCA_035500275.1 Roseiarcus sp.
CAGGGAGCACAAGAAAACCTATCTCCGCCAAGCCGCATGACACCAGCCAAGCCATGACCGCCTTTGCAGAACTTGACGCACAGAACCTTTGACGGCAAAGGTAACTCACTAAAAACTCACCAGAATTGGGAGGGTGCGGGCGAGGAATCGGCCGCAAAACGGGAACTCAACCTCAGCTCGCGAGGACAATCGACCGCAAGGCGCTGGGCTAGGCGCCGCGGTCGAAGGATAGGCATCGGATGGCGCTCAGCGCGGTCCTGGGGAGCGTGCTGTTCCCCGCCTTTCACGGACGGCGCCGCGCGCTGGCGGATCGTGGATCTCCGCCAATTGGATTTTCGAGGAATTCCGCGCCGGGGTTTTGCGGCGGACGCTCGGCCGCCGGCCGTGCGCGATGGGCATCAAGCTCTCGGCCAATTCACTCCGTGATCGGCGACGCGGATTACCGATTTGACCGGGACGGACGCAGTTTGACCGCGGTCCCGCGGGTGACATCTTGCCTCCGCTTGCCGTCTCGTTCCCTGCTTTAGCGACCGTTTGAGCGATGCGATCGGGGGGTTGCGCTGTCCGCCATTTGTCGCGGCAGTGAACGAGATGCGTGCAACGCGCGAAGCTTATCGACGAGATTTTCTGCGACCTTCTTGGTTTCGGATTCCTTGAAATGTTGGCCGACGTGAACGTTCAGGGTTCCTCCTTGAATGGACCCGAGATGCGAGTTCGGCCGTCAGGCCTCGTAGTTATGCACAAAGTCGGGGGGCGGATTGGGTCCCCAGACGTAGAACGAATCCTCTGGCGGGTGGTCGCCATTCTTCCAGTCGCAATCGGCCGGGACATAATCGATGCCCGCAGAATATTCGGCATAGCTGCCCCAAGGATCGCGGACATAGTGGAAATAGTTTGAGCCGAGCACGTGACGGCCGAGGCCCCAGCCCCTGTCGTATCCTTTGCCAAGCATGCGCATCGCGCCTATGCCGATCTCGTCGACGCTGCCGACGTCCCAGCTCAGATGATGGAATCCCGGCGCGTTCGACTTGCCGAGAGCGATCATGTGATGGTCGCTGCCGTGGATGCCGTGCAGGAACGCGATGCCTTCGCCCGAGTGGTCGGAAAGCCGCATGCCCAGCACGCGCGAATAGAAGTCGATCGCCTTCATGACGTCGCGGGTGAACATGAGGACATGCGCAAGACGGCGGGGATGCGTCCGTGCGACCGCGCTGCGCGACGGCGCGCCGCGCTCGCCGGGACTCACCGACTGATGGGCGAACGCGCTCTTCTCGTTCGGCGACGTTTTCTGCGCGACCGCGATCTCGATCAGATTGCCGTCGTAGTCATGGAGCCAGAGCCCGTTCGACTCGACTCCGGCGGGCGGATCGAGCCGCGGGATTCCCATCTCCTGCAGGCGGCGGGCGAAACGGTCGATGTCGTCTTCGAAGGCGCCGAAGGACAGGTACTGGTGCTTCTTGCGCGGACCCTCACCCACGGTGCCCCAGGTATGCGCGAGGCCGCGCGTGCCCAGCGCGAGACCATTCCCCTTTCGCGACACTTCGAGGCCGAACTCGGAATAGAACGCCTCGGCCGCCGACAAGTCCGGAACGACGAAATGGAAATGGTCCAGCGAATGCACGCCGAGCTCGCCGGGTCGACGCTGCGCCTTGATGTGTCCCTTGATCTCCGTCATCGCATCCTCCTTTTAGTCGCCGATCGGCGACGAGGCTCTTGGACCTCGTTTGGGCTGGTCGCCGTCTTGCGGCAAAGTCAGCCGATCTCAATGTTCTCGCCCGGTTCCGGCGGCACGTCTGGCCCCCAGAGATCGAACGCGTCCTCGGCGGCGAAGTCGACGACTTCCCAACGCGTCCTTTTCGATGGAGTCGATATGGGCGCTGTTCTCCCCCACCACTGACCCTACTTGTCGCGCGTGGAGTTGACGTAGGTAGTTCGAGCCGAGAACGTGGCGCCATAGAAGGACAGAAGGACGGTCATGGCGGGGCGTCCTCGCGACCTTGAGGGTCAGTACGGGATCGGGATCGCGGGGGCGGCGCCGACGATCCCGACCGCGCGGCAGCAGACAATCTTCGCGCGATACCAGCGAACTCGGCAGGAAGCCACTCAAATTCCGGCCGGCGCTGTCCAAACAAGCGGAGCCAGCTCTGTCATCGACGTCACCCGGCAAGGCTGGAAATCCTCTTGAGAAACCTAAGCCCGGGGCCGTCTAACGCCTCCCTTGTGAGGCAAGCTCGATAATCTCGTCGGTGATCTCTTCTTGTCTCAGCTGGCGCGACCGACCGATGAGTTCCTCGAGCATGGTCACCACATTGGTCTTCGCCGCCGTCATCGCACGCATGCGCGCTTCGTTTTCGGCGGCGAGCGAAAGGGTGATCGCCTCGCAGAGGTCGGCGAACACATATTCCTCGGCGAGTTCGGCAAGCAGCAGCGGCGGCGACAGCGTGACGATGGGCGGCGCGCGGTTGCGCGGCGTGGAAAAGCGCGCGAAGTCGAAAGGCGCAAGCGGGCGCTCCACCACTCGGATTTCTCCAGCCGCGGGCGTCGCGTGCACGACCGTCACCTGTGCGGCGCGGCCGGCCTCGAGGCGGGCGTAGAGCTGCTCGGTCACGCGGTCGGCGAGCGCGGCGACCTCGTCCACGTGCGCGGCCATAGCCGCGCTCCAGCTCACGCTCAACCCCCGCTCTTCCGCGGTCGCGAGGCAGCGGGTCCCGAGCAGCATGAGCTCGCACCGGCGCAGGTTCCGCATGCGCTCTTCCGCAACATCGAGCACGCGTCGGCTGAAGGCGCCGGCGAAGCCTTGTTCGGCGCCAAGCGCGATGATCACGCGACCGTCACGTCCCGCGGCCGAGCCGGCGGGGACGTCCTGTTCAGCGACGATAGCGAGCGCCTGGCCGATCGCCGCTCCGACCGTGGCGGCGTAGGCGCGCACGCCGTCGACGCGCTCGCGCGCTTCGCGCGCGCGGGCCGCGGCGATGCCGCGCATCGCGCCGATCACCGAGGAGAGTTGTCGGACTGATCGGATGCGGGCGACGATGTCGCTCAGGCGCTCGGTCACGGCGGAGCCTCGGGGCGCGCCAGCGCGCGGACTGCCTCGACCAGCTTTGCCCGGCCCGATTCGTCGAGCGCTCCCGTCGCGGTCACCGAGTCGACGATCGCTGGCGCCAGCGCGTCGAGCTGCGCGGCGACCCGCGCCTGCGCGTCCGCGACCCGCGTGACCGGCTCCTTGTCGAACACGCCCTCCGAAAGCGCCGACAAGAGCGCGACTTGGTCGACAAGGCGCAGCGTCGCCAAGCGCGGCTGGGTGAGCAGCGCCCGGATGCGCTCGCCACGGGCGATGGTCGCGCGCACGCGCTGATCCGCGATGCCGCCGAAGCGCGTGAACATTTCGAGCTCCAGGAACTGCGAATAGTCGAGCCGCAGCCGGCCCGACGCAGCGCGCAGCGCCGCGGCCTGGGCCTTGCCCCCGACGCGGCTCACGCTCAAGCCCACGTCGACCGCCGGTCGCTGATTGGCGGCGAAGAGCCGGGCGTCGAGCACGATCTGGCCGTCGGTGATCGAAATGAGGTTCGTCGGGATGAAGGCGGACAGGTTGCCCGCATCAGTCTCGGCGATCGGCAGCGCCGTCAGCGAACCGCCTCCAAGCGCCGGCGCGAGCTTGGCCGCGCGTTCCAAGAGCCGCGCGTGTACGTAGAAAATATCGCCCGGAAACGCTTCGCGTCCCGGCGGCTCGCGCGTGAGCAGCGCGAGCTCGCGATGGGTTGCCGCGTGCTTCGTCAGATCGTCGATAATGACGAGCGCGTGCTGACCCCTGTCGCGAAAATATTCGCCGATAGTGAAGCCGGTGAATGGCGCAATCCATTGCAGCGCGGCGGAGGACGCCGCCAAAGCGACGACGAAAACGCAACGCTCCGGCGCGCCGAACTGCCTTACCGCCTCGATGACGCGCTCAACCGCGGTCGTGCGCTGCCCGACCGCGACGTAGACGCAGACCAGGTCCGAGCGCCTCTGGTTGATGATCGTATCGACGGCGATTGCGGTCTTGCCGGTTGCGCGGTCGCCGATGATGAGTTCGCGCTGGCCGCGCCCGAGCGCGAACAGCGCGTCCACCACCAGGATCCCCGTCGCCACGGGCTCTGAGACAAGATCGCGTTCGATGATCGCCGGCGCGGCGCGCTCGATTGGATGACGCGCGTCCGCTTGAATTGGTTCGTCGCGGTCGAGAGGGCGGCCGAGCGGGTCGATGGTCCGGCCGAGCAGGTCCGGGCCCACAGGAACGCGCGCCACCTCGCCGTTCGCCGTGACGAGCGAGCCGACAACGACCGCCTCCGGCGCATCGAAGATGGCCGCATTGATTGCGTTCGGCTCAAGCGAGAGGGCATAGCCCATCCGGCCGCCTTCGAAGCGCAGCAGTTCGCCAAGGCGCGCCTCGGGAAGGCCCGAGACGCGCGCCACGCCGTCGGCGATCTGCTCCACCCGGCCGACGGACCGCGCGTGGGCGCCGAGCTCGACGCGGGCCAAGGCCACACGCTCGGTTTGAAGCCAGTCGGCGTCGTCAGGCGGAGACGCGGTCATGGCCGGTCAGGTCCTCGACGATACGGTTGAGGTCGGCCCGGAAGCTGTTGCGGGCCACCGCATGCGGAGTCTCGAGCTCGACGCCTGCGATGAGAGAGGGGTCAACCACCGTGACGAATTCGACCGGCAGTCCGAGCGCTTTCGTCAACGCGTCCCGGCACATCTGCGTCTCGCGAGCGTCGAGCGGCCGCGGGACGATCAGCCTCATCGTCGGGCTCGTCGCCAGTCGTGCACGGCTTCCTTCCGGCAGGGAACGGAGCGCCTCAACGAGACCGTCCACGAAGCCCTCAATCCGAGCCGAATTCGGTAAGCGGGACATGAGCCTTGCGGCGATGTCGACCGCGAGCCGAGCCGCACGGTCGGAGACGGCTGCCTCCTCGGCGGCGCGCGCGCCGCGCATCTCAATTTCCGCCGCGGCGCGGATCTGTTCGACTTCGGCCTGGGCGGCGGCAAGAGCGGCGGCGTGTTGCGCATCCGCGTCCGCGGCCGCCTGGCGGAGAATGGAGTCCCGCCCCGCGGCGATGCGCGCGGCTTCAGCTTCCGCCCGCTCGCGCGCCGCCATAGCCTCCCGCTTCGTCGCCTCCGCGTCGTCAAGAACCTTGGCCGCGGCTCCGCGACGCTCTTCGAGAAGAGCGGCGACCGGACGGAAGAGGAATTTGGCGAGGATCCAGATGAGAATGAGGACGTTGATCGTCTGGAGCGCCAGCGTCTGCCAGTCGATCCGCATTTTGGTCAGAGGCCTATTTGATGAACGGGTTGGCGAAGAGGACGAGGAGCGCGACGACGAGGCAGTAGATGGCCATTGTTTCAATCATCGCGAGGCCGACGAACAGGGTGCGCGAGATCGTGCCCGCCGCTTCCGGCTGACGCGCAATCGCCTCCATCGCCGACGCAACGGCCCGCCCCTCGCCCAAGCCTGGCCCGATTGCGCCAAGACCAACCGCGAGAGCAGCCGAGAATATACTGACGGCTTGGATGAGATCGTTCATTTCGTTGCTCCTTGCGGCGCGCCGCTGGGCGGCGGCCGGCCCCGCTCGCCGACCGCGGCGCCGATGAAGACCGACGCCAGCACAGCGAAGATGTAGGCCTGCACGGTCCCCGTCAGCAGGTCGAGCGCCATCAGAGGGATCGGCACGATGAGGCCGGCCAGCGTGAGGATAATGCCGATCACGAAGACGCCGCTCATTACGTTGCCGAACAGGCGGACGATGAGCGAGAAGGTTCGGGTGAACTGCTCGACGATGTTGAGCGGGATCATCGCCCAGGTCGGCTCGGCGAAGGTCGCAAGATAGCCACCGAGGCCGCGCACGCGGATCCCCCAGGCGATCGTCGCGACAAAGACGATGAGCGCCATCGCGGCGTCCGTCTCGATATGCGCGGTCGGCGGCTCGACGCCGGGCAGGAGCGACGACCAGTTCGAGGCGAGCGTGAAGAGGAAGATCGAGCCGATCAGCGCACGGAATGGCGCGGGATCGCTCTGCATTGTGTCGCGGATCTGGCTGTCGATCGTCGTGACGAGAAGCTCGAGCGCCTCCTGGCTCCGCGACGGGATGAGGCTCAAGCGTCGCGTCAGAAGCGCGGACAGACCGCCGAGCATAGCGACCACGCCCCAGGAGACGACGACGGGCGACGTGATCCCGACAGGGCCGAGGTGAAAGAGCGGCTCAAGCGTGAGCGGCGATTTCATGCGGCGCTCCGTAACCTCCGGATGAGGAGTGCGCGAGCCGCAAGGAGCCCGCCAACAGCGGCGAGGAATGGACCTGTTCCGCAGCGCGTGATGACGACGAGCGCCGCGGCGAGCGCAGCGAACCGGAGCGCCTGCGCGGCCATGCCGAGGCTCGGACGCCCCCCACAGATGAAATTGACGCTCCAGCGGAGCGAGGCGAAATGCGCGGCGCCCAATGCGGCGCCCAGTGCGAACACGGCGGCGAGGACGCTTAGGCTCATTGCCGATGCATCCAGCGCCAAGCGGTCCACAGGCCCGCCGCCGCCCCCAGCATGATGAGCGGCGCAGTGAAGAAGATTCCGGTCTTCAGCGTCCAGTCGAGCCAGCGTCCCACCGCTACGCCGAGGAGGATGGGCGCGACGATTGCCCATCCGAGCACGCCGATCTGGCCAAGCCGCGAAGCGAACGACGGCTCCGAGTCCTCGCGGAAATGCCGGTCGCGTTCGGCGGCGAGACGCGCCGCGCGCTCGAGCTTGCGAGTCTTTTCGTCGATCGGCGCGATCATGGCGCGGCCTCGCCGACAAACGGTCCCTCGCCGTCGCCGAGCGGCCGGCCCCCGCCGCGCAGTGCGCGCATGAGCTGCCTCAGGGCGCGGGCGTGCAGGCGCAGCTGCTCGACCCTGGCGCGGCGGTCAGCATCCAGTTCCGACATGCGCGCCGCCGCGACGCGCGCTTCGAGCGCCCCAAGGTCGTCGCCGACCGCGCCGCGTCGACAGGCGATCGCCACCCAATAGCCGCCGGACACGGTGAGCACGCCTCCGCTCAACGCGCAATAGCGCATCGCTGCGCCTTCGCGCGACCAGCGAACGACCGATGGCGGCAGGACGGTCAGAAAGTCAGCGTGGCCCGGCAGAATCCCGAACGCCCCGCTGTCGTCCTCGGCGCGCAAGGAGCGCACGTCGGTTGCGTCCACGAGGACGGAGGCCGGCGTCGCGATTGTCAGATGAAGCGCGCTCACGCCGGCGCCTCTGCGGGTCCGCGCTCGGCGTAGCGCGCAGCGTCCTCCTTCTCGCGCGCCTCATCGAGCGTACCGACCATGTAGAGGGAGCTTTCGCGCCAGTCGTCGCAGCGCCCCTCGATAATGGCCTTGCAGCCAGCGATTGTGTCGGCGAGCGGAACTGAGCGGCCGGGAACCCCGGTGAAGGCCTCGGTCACTGCGAAGGGTTGTGTGAGGAACCGCTGTAAGCGCCGAGCGCGCTCGACGATCTTCCGGTCCTCGACGCCGAGCTCCTCCATGCCGAGGAGCGCGATCACGTCCTGCAGCTCCCGATAATGCTCGATCGCGCGGCGCGTCTCGGTCGCGACCTCGACATGCTCCGCTCCGACGACGAGCGGATCGATGAGGATCGAGGACGAAGCGATTGGATCGACCGAAGGATACATGCCCTCCGCCGACATCGCGCGTGACAACACGACCATGCTGTCGACATGGGCGGCGATCGTCGTAACGGCGGGATCGGTGAAGTCGTCGGCGGGGACGTAGACGGCCTGGACTGCGGTGACCGACGCTGGCCCAACCGATGCGATGCGCTCCTGAAGGGCGGCAACCTCGTCGGCCAGGGTCGGCTGGTATCCGACCCGCGACGGCGCGCGCCCGAGGAGCCCCGACACCTCCGCGCCAGCCTGAACGAAGCGAAATACGTTGTCCATGAGCAAGAGAACGTTTTGTCGGCGCTCGTCACGGAAATACTCGGCGATCGTCAAAGCCGTCATCGCCGTGCGCCAGCGCGCCCCCGGCGGCTCGTTCATCTGCCCATAGACGAGCGCGGTGCGTCCGAGCACGCCCGAATTCGTCATGTCGAGCAGCATCTCGTGCCCCTCGCGAGAGCGCTCCCCGATCCCGGCGAAGACGGAAATGCCCCGATAGCTCTGAACCATCGCGTGAATGAGCTCCATCACGAGCACGGTCTTGCCGACGCCGGCGCCTCCGAACATGGCCGCCTTGCCTCCTTGCGCCATCGGGGCCAGCAGGTCGATGACCTTGATCCCCGTGGCGAAGAGTTTGGTCGCGCCTGTCTGAGCCGAAAGCGGGGGCGGTTTGCGGTGGATCGGCCATCGGGGAGCGCTCGCTGGCAACTGCGGCCCTCCGTCGCCAACCCGGCCCAGCACATCGAGAAGCCGACCAAGCGTTGCTTCGCCGACCGGAACGGTCACTGGGCCGCCGGTGAGCCGCGCCCTGTCGCCGCGCCTGAGGCCCGTCGTTTGCTCAAGCGCAATCGCACGAGCCACATGGGCGTCGATCTGCGCCTGAATCTCGGCGACGACAACGCGCCCGTCGGCGTCGACGACCTCGATTGCATCGTCGATCGGCGGAGGCGCACCGTCGAAAGCAAGATCAATCACGGCGCCACGGATCGCAATCACCCGTCCGTCGCTCTCGGTGGCCATCGCCAAGCCGCCTGGAGTTTCTTTGGTCGCCTATCCTATAGGCCGGTCTCGCACCACAATGCAAAGCGCGGCAACGATGGCGGCCGGGACGATCGGTTCCTTGGACGTGCGTGGGTGATGATTCTCGGCGCAATCTCCTCGGCGACGAAATCAGCGAACTTTTCGCCCCTCGTAGCGAAGGCAAAGGACCTTGCGGTCGTCGCAAAAGAAGACGTACGGCATGTCACCCTTCACCAGGTCAAGACTGCGCGCTTACGCACCACAACCGGCCAAGGGAGCACTGCGTGCACGCTGGTTTCGATCGAGGTCTGAGGCCGCGCGAATGGAGAGCTAAATCGAGAAAATCCATTGCCGACGCAGCGCGCGGATCGTTTCTGAGCGATGGCTTTGACCAAAGGTCCGAGACGAATGGGTCATGATGGCTTGCTCAAGAGCGTCAGCCAGGTTCCCGACGCTTTGATCCACATGATTGATCGAAGTATTGCCGCCCGCGGCCTGCTTGCGCAGCGGATCGTCGCGAAGCCTCGCCGAAAGCTCGACAACGCACGGAATTCGGGGTCGTTTCGCAGCGCTGATTGTCATTGCGCTGCCTGTGGCGTTACTCGGTCGCGCTCTTGGCGAGTTTTGCGCTCGCCGACTTCGTTTTTGTCTTTGGCGGGTCCTGGAGGCCATAGGTGGAGAAGCCCTGCGCCGTCTCCGCGATCTGCGCGTCGGTGAGAATATGCGGATTGCCGAGTACCGACGCCAAGTAATACTGCCGCGAGATTGTCTCGAGCTCGACTGCAAGCCACATCGCCTTGTCGAGATTGCCGCCAATCGCAATCATGCCGTGGTTCGCGAGCAGGCAGCCGCTGCGCCCCTCGAGCGCCTTCAGGACGTAGTCGGACAGCTCCTTGGTGCCGTAGCGCGCGTAACACGCGCAGCGGATCGTCGGGCCCCCGAAGGCGGCGATCATGTAGTGGACCGCCGGAATCTCCTTTCGGGCGATGCCGAGCACGGTCGCATAGGTCGAATGCGTGTGGACGATGCCGCCGACGTCCGGTCGAGCCTTCATGATGTCGAGGTGGAAACGCCATTCGGTCGAGGGCTTGAGCGGGCCCTCCCAGTCGCCGTATTTGTCCTGGAGCGGCATCGCGGCGATCATGTCGGGAGTCATTGCGTCGTAGGCCGTCGCCGAGGGCGTGATCAGCATCACGTCTTTGTGGCGGGCCGAGATGTTGCCCGACGTGCCCTGGTTCAGCCCGCTGGAATTCATCCAACGCGCCTTGGCGACGATGGCTTGGCGCAGCGCCTTTTCGTCTTTGGTCATGATTTCGCCCTCGTTTCCTGACCGCGCGCCGCTCACGTTGCACGCGGACGTCCTCCCCGGCGCGCCTGGCTTCCCCACAATGGGAGGCACAACCTTCCTTATCGTCGGCGTTACGTGCGCGCCACTGTCCGGGTCCAGATCGGTGTGAGACGGAGCGCGCGTCGCGTCGTCTCGCAGCCAAGACGGCCAATACCGAAGCGGAGAGAAGACGCGATGCGGTGGCGCAGTGGCGGGGGCGATGGTCTCGAGGAGATCCCTGGCGGCGTGGGCGGAGGCTCTGGCTGAGACATGGCCGAGCGTTCATTTGGGGACCGGGATAGCAGCGGCGCTCATTGAAGCGGATGCTCCGCCCACCCGGCCGCCGACGCAGGAGGCCTGCGTTTTGTGTTCTCCTCGAACGACTCGGTGGAGGATACGCGAGCGGCGATCGGCGCGCGACCGCACAGCGTCGGTCTGGGGACCGGCCCGAACAGTGGGTGCGCTGTCTCGAACCACTGGCTTGGCGATCGGAGCCACCCAAAGAGAAACCACACGGGCCATATCATTGAGTTTTCACGATATTTGTCTCGGGCTTATATGCGGCCTTCGCCGCAGGTTGGAGTGTGACTTCATAACCGAGCTTGGCGATTTGGCGGGCGAGGCGCTTGACTTTCGATTCGGGAGACCGGCAGTCAAAGTAGTCGACGCCGAGGTCCTGGTGGTAGGTTCCTTTCTTGAGCATGTGATAGATGGCGGTTAGGATCGACGCCGCCACCCCGCAGATCGCCTTTTACTTGCAATAGCGCGGCGGCGTCGAGCATGGCGTCGGCCAGAAGCCGCTTCAGCTGCATTAGCTAAGAGCTAATCTGACGGTGACAGCCTGGTCCACGGCACAACGACAGCCGAGGCGGGGCGCGGAGCGATCGGGTGGCGAAGCGCCCCGCCTCGGCGGTTTGAAAGGACACCGGCATGAC
>DATJXI010000026.1:0-13794 GCA_035500275.1 Roseiarcus sp.
TTCGACAGCAAGGGCGACATCAAGGATCCGCGCTACGACATCAACGTCTGGAAGGACGGCAAGTATTCCGCGATGGTCGCCGCCAAGTAACGCGAAAACGCTGCGGCCATCTCGGCCGCGGCGCCTGACGCCAAAGCCTTCGCCTGGAGGGGCGGTATGAGCAAGCCCGACCTCGGTGCGGCCCTTCGCGCCGGCCGGTTCGTCGTCGCGCCCGGCATCCACGACATGATCGCGGCCGTCCTCGCCAACAAGGTGGGCTTCGACTTCGTCTATGCGTCCGGGTTCTGGCTGACCGCCTCGGCCTGCGGGCTGCCCGATGCCGGCATCGCGACCTATACGCAAATGCTCGATCGGGTCTCGACCCTTGCCCGCACGGTCAAGGCCGGCGTCATAGCCGACGCCGACACAGGCTACGGCGGCTTGCTCAACGTGCATCACACAGTGCGCGGCTATGAGGAGGCGGGCGTCGGCGCGATCCAGATCGAGGACCAGGAGTTTCCCAAGAAGTGCGGGCACACGCCGTTCAAGCGCGTCGTGCCGGTCGAGGACATGGCGGACAAGGTGAGGGTCGCCTGCGCGGCGCGGCGCAATCCGGAGGCCATGCTCGTCATCGCCCGCACCGATGCGCGCCAGCCGGAAGGCTTCGAGGCCGCCGTGAGGCGCGGGATGGCCTATGCCGAGGCCGGCGCCGACATCGTGTTTGTCGAGGCGCTGGAGAGCGAGCCCGAGATGCGCGAAGCTTGCGCGCGCATCAAAAAGCCGATGATGGCCAACATGGCGGACGGCGGGAAGACGCCGATCAGCTCGGCGGCGGAGCTTGCTGAGATCGGCTATGCGCTCGCGATCTTTCCCTCGACGACCGGCCTTGCCGCCGCCGCCGCGACGCTGAACGCGCTCAGGCTCCTCAAGAAAGAAGGCACGAGCGTCTCCCCGGACCTGCCGCTGTTCGGTTTTAAGGAGTTCCAGTCGCTGATCGGCTTCGAGGAGGTCTGGGCGTTCGAGCGGCGATGGAAGAAGGGTGAGGCCAGCGACTAAGCCGCCGCCTGCCCTTCTCTCGGGAGCAGATATTCACCCGCGACCGCCTCGACCGCGAGGTCTGTGATGCGGCTCACGGCGCGGCGAAAGGAACTCTGCGATAAGGCATCGTTCACTGAGCGTTCAGCGAACGTTCAGCGGCGAAACCTTTACGTGACCTTTACTGAAGTCGTTTAAGGTTTGCGCGGCTGTCGGGCCGAGCGGTGGGGGCCGCCTTGGCCGCGAACGGGATGGAAATGGGGACGAAGAATGTGTGATCTTTCGAAGCGAGCAGCCTCGCAAGATGCGCCTGTCCATGTTCCAAAGAGGATCGGCGCCCGACTCGCGTGCGCAAGCGCTCCCGGCCCGGGCGCCCCGCGCTTGACCGCCGAGGAGCGGAAGGAGATCGCGGAGATCGTCGGCCTTCTCGCCGAGAAGCCTCGCCGGTTCCGGCTGCAATTCCTCTCCAGCGACGGAGCCCCTGATGCGGCCGTCCAGGATGAACGAAGCGTCTGGGCCCTCGATGCGTCGACAGCGGCGGGAATGGCGACGAACACCCCGCTTCCAGCGGGAGCGACGGGGTTTCGGCTGGTCGATCCCGACGGCCACACGGTATTCGAGCGGCAAACCGCGGAAGCAGTCAGCGCTTGATCCGCCGGTAAGGATCGACGCGCCGTCTCATCGTGCGGGCCTCGACATCGCGGTGTCGTGGCCGACGCCGAAGGGCGCGACCGCCGCAAGGGTGGCGATCGCACGGGATGCTGTCTTTCGTGAAGCAATGCGCGAGGAGGATCAACGCGTCGAAATGCATAAGCTGCTGCATGCGCGACAGTTCCCAAGCCGGCGCCCGCCGCGGCGAAACCTGGCCCACACGGCGATCGCGCAAGCCCTCCCGACCGTCCTCCTCGTAGCGCTCAACCAACCGCTGGAAATGCCGACCCGACATGCCAGCGGCTCGCCCGCCTCCTCCCCCGTCAGCCGCCCCTTGCAACAGCGCCCCAGCGCCTTTTCGAACTTCAGCGCAAATACCTCCCATAGCACGCTCGTCCGCCGCATCGCCCCCTCCAGAACGGGAGGCGAACATGGCGGACAACTCACGCGCTACGAAAGGCGGACAACTGACGCGTCACTGGCAAGATGAATGGGACCGTTTGACAGCCCTTGGCCTGCGGTGCAGGCTATGAAGGCGATCGCGTTTCCCTGCCGCGCCTGCTGCTGTGCTCATGAAGCTCGGCGCCGAATAGCCAAGCCCGAAGCGCGAATTCAAAGTCCGACGCAATCAACGCTGACCGCGTTGTGTCGCAAGGGAGGAAGAAGATGGTCGACTTGCTCTTTCCGGCTGGTTTGCGGTTCTCCAAATCCCGTCGCCGTTTCTTGAAAGGTTCGGCGGCGGTTGGCGTCATCGGCGCATTTCCCGCCATCATTACAAGGCGGGCCTTGGCGGCCGACAATCCTACGGTCGTCAATTCCATCCGCTCGCTCTCCAATCCCTATCACGCCACCTGGAACAAGGGCGGCGCCGCTTTCGCGAAGTCGGTCGGCGCGCACTATGTGACTCTGGTGACCGAAGGCAACAGCGAGAAGGGAATCGCCGACATCAAGGCGATTCTCGCGAAGACCGGCGGCAATTGCGTCCTCAACGTCGATCCGAACGACAGCCCCGACGCGCGGCCCATCGTCGAGGCCTGCAAGGACGCCGGCGCCTATGTCGTGACCCAGTGGAACAAGCCCAAGGATTTGCACCCTTGGGATTTCAACCCCAATTATGTCGCCCACATTTCCTTTAGCGGCGTTCCTTATGGCAAGGCGATGGCGGAAGCGCTCATCAAGGCGATGGGCGGCAAGGGCGGGATTGTCGCCCTCGGAGGCATTGAATCCAATGTCCCCGCGATCGAACGCAAGGCCGGGCTCATGCAGGCACTGAAGGCCAACCCCGGAGTCGAGCTCCTCGACTTTCAGGTCGCCAACTGGTCGGCGACCGAAGCGTTGCAAAAGACGAACGCCTGGCTTACTCAGTTCGGCGACAAGATCGGAGGAATCTGGGCCGCCAACGACGACATGGGCCTCGCGGCGGTTGAGGCGCTTAGGAGCGACGGCCGGGCCGGCAAGGTGCCCGTGACGGGCATCGACGGCATCAAACTCGCGGTCGAGGCGATCCTCAAAGGCGAGATGGCAGGCACGGTCGCTTGGGATCCCTACTGGCAGGGCGGCATGGGCCTGTCGATCGGCTATCACGCCAAGACGGGCAAGTTCGACCCGGCGAAGGAGCCGAAGGACCACCGCGAATTCTACGGCAAGGGTGTCATCATCACGGCCGAGAACGCGAAGACATACTACGAAGACAATATCAAGGCGGAGCCCAAGCTCGACTGGAACGACATCTGGGGGCGCGTGAACGGCCAGATCCAGTACGACTAAAACCTGACGGGATTGCGGGCGCGTTTCTTGCGCCCGCAATCGAGAAGCGGACGCGCGGCCGCGTCTCCGCCGAAGCCGGACGGAATCGCGAAAGGTCATGTCCTGAGCGCATCGCTGAAACTTGCGCCTCGGGCCGTCGCGTCGGCGCAATGGGGTAGATTGAGCTTGGCGGCCTGGGCGCCGGCGATGGTGCTCGTGCTCTTGTGCCTGATCATCGCCGCCATCAATCGCAACTTTCTCACTTTCGGCAATTTCGTGCGCGTGAGCCAGGACGCGGCGATCCCGCTTGTCCTCGGCCTGGGTGAAACCTTCATCATCCTGATGGGATCGATCGACCTGTCGGTCGAGGGCGTGCTGACGCTCGCCGCCGTGATCCTGTCGATGACGGTCCTCAACGGCATGAACGACAACGATTTCGGCGTCTTCGCCGTGCTGCTCGTGCTGGCGGTCGGCGCGCTCGTCGGTTTCGCGAATGGCCTCGTTCACGTCCACCTCAGGGTGCCGTCCTTCATGGCGACGCTCGGCTCCTGGTTCATCGGCGTCGGCATCGCCAATGCTCTTCTTGGCGGGATGGCGATCAGGATCAACGATCCCTGGATACGCGGGCTCGCCATCCAGCGGGTGTTTGGCTTCCCTTGGGGCGTCTGGCTCGCCCTCGCTTGCCTGGGGATCGCATACGTCATCCAGAACCATACGCGGCTCGGCCGCTACATCTACGCCCTCGGCGGCGGCGAGGAGCTTGCGGCGCTTTCCGGCATCTCGGCGCCGTCGGTGCGCATCGCCGCCTTCACGCTCGCCGGCGTCTTCTACGCCGTCGGAGGCGTGCTGGCGGCTGCGCAGCTTGGCCTCGGCAACGCCCAGATCGGCGCCGGCCGACTGTTCACGACGGTGACGGCCGTCGTCGTCGGGGGAACGGCCCTTTCAGGCGGAGAGGGCGGCGTATTGCAGACTTTCGTCGGCGTGCTGATCGTCTCCGTGCTGTCGAACGGGATGGTGCTCATGGGCGTGCCGCCAAGCGTGCAGATCGGGCTGCAAGGCCTGATGATCATCGGCGCCGTCGCGCTGTCCATCGATCGCAAGCGCATGCGGATCGTGAAATGAACGAGAGCGCCGACGCCGCGATCTCGATGATCGGGATCGAGAAGCGGTTTCCCGGCGTCCATGCGCTCAAGGGCGTTTCGATCGAAATCAGGCGGCGAGAGGTCGTCGGCCTCATCGGCGAGAACGGGGCCGGCAAGTCCACGCTTATGAAAATCCTGAGCGGCGTTTATCAACCGGACTCCGGCCAGATTTTCATCGCCGGACAAAGGACGCGCATCGACAACGCCGCGGACGCCAACCGCAAGGGGATCGGGATGGTGTTCCAGGAACAGTCCCTGCTTACCAACCTGACGGTTGGCGAGAATATTTATCTCGGCGCCGAGGCGCAGTTCACCAAATTCGGCCTTGTTCGCTGGCGCGAGCTTTACGCGGCCGCCGCTCGGCAGTTGGAAAAGGTGAAGGTCGATGTCGACCCGCGCACGCCTGCGGACGAACTGAGCTTCGTCGCCCGTCAGATGGTTGAGCTCGCCAAGGCCCTGACCCTCGAGGAGCATGCCGAGGGCCATCTCGTGATTCTGCTCGACGAGCCAACGTCGGTCCTCGAACGTGGGGAGATCGATATCTTGTTCGCGCGAGTGCGCGCGCTGAAGTCTCGTGCCTCCTTCGTTTTCGTCTCCCACCGTCTGGACGAGGTGCTGCAGCTCGCCGATCGACTCTACGTCATGAAGGACGGGGAGGTGGTCGCCGAATTGACGTCCGCTGAAGCGGATGTCGCAAAGCTGCACCGGCTGATGGTCGGAAGGACCCTGCATGCGGACTACTACTACGAACCCTTGCAGAAGCCCTTTCAGGACCGAGTGGTGCTTGAAGCCAGCGGGCTCGCTTTCGACAAGGCCTACAGGGACGTCAGCTTCACGCTCCATGCCGGCGAGATTTTGGGGGTCGCGGGCGTCATCGGCTCGGGGCGGGAGGAGCTGACGCGCACGCTCGCGGGTTTTGCTCCGCAAACCGCGGGAACGCTCCGGGTCGGGGACCGCGAAGTGTCGCTGAAGACGCCAGCCGACGCCGTCGATCACGGCATCGGCTACATTCCGCCCGAACGGCGCGTGGAAGGGCTTGTGCTGTTCCTGCCGGTTTCCGCCAACATCACTCTGGCCGATTTGGCGAGCCTCACCCATTACGGACTGATCGACGCGAGCGAGGAGCGGCGGCTCGCGAAAGAATGGGTTTCCCGGCTTCAGGTCCGCACGCCGACCATCCAAACGCTCTGCCTCAACCTCTCGGGCGGCAACCAGCAGAAGGTCGTGCTGGCGAAATGGCTGAACGCGAAGGCCAGAATTCTCATTCTCGATCATCCCACCCGCGGCCTGGACGTCGGCGCCAAGCAGGAAGTCTACGAGCTCATTCGCGCACTGACCGGGGAAGGCCTCGCCATCATCCTCACTTCCGACACTTTGGAGGAAACGATCGGAATGAGTCACACCCTCCTCGTCATGCGCGACGGTGTGATCACGCACCGAGCCGCCGCAAGCCGGGGCGCGAAGCCGCAGCAGATCGACCTGATCGGATACATGGTCTAGCGCCCGATGGAACAGACGGCGAAGAGCTTCCGCCCGGACAATTTGCGAACGTGGCTGCCGCTCGCGACGCTTGTGGCGCTCGTGGCCCTGGTCGGCGTCGTCCAGCCCGGCTTCCTTGAGCCTGGCACGCTCATCGATCTCGCCAGCGACACCGCGGTCCTTTTTGTTCTTGCGACCGGGGTCACTTTCGTCATCATGCTTGGCGGCATCGATCTCTCCATCCAATCGATGGCTTCTCTCGCCAGCGTCATTGTCGCGCTTACAGTCCCCCGCCTGGGGTATGGCTCTTTCCTGCTGGCGATCGCCGTCGGGGCGTTCGCCGGGCTCATCTCGGCCGTCATCCACGTGCGGCTGAAGATACCCTCCTTCATCGCGACGCTTGCGATGGGCGGCGTGCTTTTCAGCGCCGCGCTGATGATTTCAAAAGAACGCTCGATCACTCTGAACGAAAGCGGGCGCGCCTATCAGTCCTGGATCACCGGCGAATGGTTTGGTTTGCCGAACGTGATCGTCGTTGGATTGGTCGTGCTCGCCGCCGCGCATGTGCTGCAGGCGCATACGCGGTTCGGCCGTTATAGCGCTGCGATCGGCGCGGGCGAACCGGCGGCTTACGCCTCCGGCGTCAAGGTGAGCCGGCAGAAGATTTACGCCTTCGTCCTGTCGGCCGCTTTTGCCGCCCTCGCGGGCGTGATTCTCGCAGGCCGCCTGGCGAGCGGATCGCCAACGCTGGCTGCTGAACTCTTGCTTCCCTCGATCGCCGCCGTCGTCGTGGGCGGGACGGCGATCACGGGCGGCGTCGGCAGCATCTGGCGCACGCTCGTGGGCGCGCTCATCATTTCCGTGGTGCGCATCGGCATGACGTTTCTGGGCGTGAATATCTTCGCCCAGAACATCGTCTTCGGCGCTGTTTTGACCGCCGCCGTCGCGATTACGATCGACCGAACGAAGATACCGATCGTGAAATGATCTGGGGACACCCAGTGACGCTCAAAGCGCGCCGCTTAACTGAAGTTCAGACAAGCGTCGTCTAAAGTCGGCCGCGCCGGCGACGATGAAGTTGTTGGCGTGCTCGTAGAGAAAGCGGCAGCCGGCGGCGACGAACTCCGCAGCTGTCTCGCCGATCACGAGCGTTCCAGATATTTTGCCGGCGGCGCGGATTGCGGCGCTCGTCTTCTTCACCACCGATTTCACATCGGGATGATGCATTTGAGCCGGGTATCCCATGGAATGGGAGAGATCATTGGGCCCGATGAAGAAGACGTCGACGCCTTCTACATTCAGCAGATCGGGCAGATTGGCGATGGCGGTCATCGACTCGATCATCGCGACGACGACCTTTTCTTCGTAATCTTTGGGCCGCGCATAGCGCACGGTCTCAACGATCCTGCGCGCGACCTCCGCCGTTTCGACATGCGGCACCATGATTCCGCCCGCGCCGGCGTCAAGATAGCGCGTGATAAGAAAAGACGCGTCGCTTTCCGGCCGGACGATCGACTGGACGCCTGCGGCCCGCGCGGCGCGGCACATGTCCTGCACCCGTTCGAGGCCGGCGACGCCATGCTCGCAATCGATGAAGACGCCGTCGAAGCCGAGGCCGGCGATGAATTCCGTCAGCGACGCCGAGGGGTGGTCCGGGTTGAGGACGACGACGACTTCGTCCCGCTTCAGCTTCTCCTTGAAGGCGTTCGACATCAAAGGCCGCCTCAGCCGAGGCCGAGCGAGAAGACGTGACCGGCGCCGCGAGGCAGAGGCGCATAGGTCCAGCTTTCGCCGCCGTCCATGGAGGAGAAGACGCCGCCGTTTTTCGTCGCGCAGTGGACTTGCTGGGGCAAACGTGAATTGATCGCGATGGCGAAAACCGTGCTCTTCAGCGGTCCGGGAAGATTGGCCGGTCTCCACGTTGCGCCGTTGTCGCCGCTGACGAAGAGAGCGCCCTTGTCCCCGTCGAAGTCGTTGCCGGCTCCCAGAAACAGCGTCTGCGGCCGTCCCGGGGCATAGGCGATCGCACGGCAATAGGAGCCCTTCTCTCTCAGCGCCGGAACCGGCAGCTTTCGCCAATGGTCACCATGATCGTCGCTTCGAAAAGCTCCGATGCGAGTGGTGACGGTCACCTGCTCGCGACGGGTCGGACTCACAACGACGCCGTGCAGGTCGACCGCGTCCTCGACGACATACAGGCCGTCGATGGCGGCGCCCCAGTGCTTTCCGCCCTCAAGACTGCGCAGAAGGCCGCCAACCTCCACGCTCAGGTAGATTTCGCCGCGGCTTGCTCCGGCGACAGCGATGCCCGTGATGCGCTTGGGCATCTCCGGTCCCGCCGTCACGTGCGGATACGTTGCCGGCAGATAGATAGAGGTCCAGGTCTTCCCGTCATCGGGGCTGCGATAGAGCGTCGCCGGTTCGTAGCCCGCGAAGATGACGTCGGGGTCGCTCGGGTCGCGGACGAGAGACCAGACCGAGAGCTCAGGCCGCGGAGCGGAAAGGTGCCGCCAGCTGTCGCCGCGATCGTCGCTCAAGAATATTCCGCTTTGCGAACCGATGACCGCTCGGTCGGGCTGCCTGGCGTCCGTCAGGATAGCGCGGACCTCTTGCCGCTCCTCGAATCCGCCGTCGATCCGCGTCCACGCGCCGCCGTCAACGCTGCGGTAGAGGCCGGCGCTGACGAAGCGGCCGTCGTCGGTGTCGCCGGCCAAGCCGGCGTACAAAGTCTGCGTCATCCGCGCCCCCGTCTAAGCGCCTCACTCCGACGAATAGTCGATTGCCGGCGCGTCCTTCACCGCGACCGCGAAGGCGAGACAGCGGATCGAGGCGTTCGGGCTGACCGGCTTCAGGCTGTGGACCGCGTTGGGTGGAATCTTCACAAGATCGCCCTGGCGGATTTCCCGGCTCTCTCCCTTGATCGTCATCAGGCCCCGGCCGGTGAGCACGTAATAGAATTCGAAGGTCGGATGGCTGTGCGGATGAACTTCGCCGCCGCCCATCACTTCGAATTCGCTCACGAGTTCGAGGTGTCCGCCGAGCGTCTCGTCGCGCATTTCGCGCGGCTTAAAGAGCCACCACACCGGCACGGTTCCCTGGTGTTCGGGCGAGGCCGGAACGTCTTCGATCGAGCGCACATCCATGGCGGGTTCCTCGTTCATCTATTGGAGCGCCCAGCGCGGGGGCGAGTCCGCGCCGGACGCTTTCCCGTCACTTCACGTACACGCGGTCCGCAATCGCAACGAAGTTGTCGACATTGTCCGGCGTGACCAAAGTGAACGGGATGAGCAGGTCCTTGGGCAGCTTCACGCCCTTGACCGCGAGGTAGCAGCCCCAGACGCCGCCGCCGCCTTGCCCCTCGGGATCCTGGAACACGGTCGCGGCGAGCTGGCCCTTCTTGATCGCGGCGAGCGCCTCTGGCAGGCCGTCAACGCCCGCCATCGGGATCTTCAGGCCGAACTGGTTCGCCGTCTGCAGCGCGCCAAGGATCATGTCGTCGTTATTGGCGACGATGAAGTCGTAATTCTTGTCCTTGGTGAGCAGGCTCTCCGTGACGGCCTGACCCTTGCCGCGATCGTAGTCCGCGTATTGCTCGACAAACTCGATCTTGTCGCCGAGCCCAGCGCTGTTGAGATAGTTCTTGAGCCCGTCGTTGCGCGCGATGTCAGTGACCTGCCCCGCCACGCCCCGCAAATAGACGCCGCGCAACTTCGGCTTGCCGGCCCTCTTGTAGAGGCCCTCGAGAAACTGACCCAGCTTGACCCCAGAGTCGGTTTGGGCCGAGCCGATGAAGGTCACGTAATCGCCGCCGCCCGCCTTGCCGTTGAACTGGACCACCGGCACGCCTTTCTTGTTCGCCGCATTGATGGATGCGACCGACGCCTCGAGACTCGCGGCTTCGAAGGCAAGGCAATTGATGCCTTTGGCCATCATGCTCTCGACGTTGTTGAGCTCCTTGTTGGTGTCGTTGACGGCGTCGGTCTCGACGCAGTCGACGCCGAGCGCCTTGCATGCGTTCTCAGCCGCCTTCTGCAAGGCCGCGACATAAGGAAATGCGAGGTTCTGGTACGAGATCCCGATCGTCATCTTCTCCTGCGCCGACGCGGGCCCGAAGCCGGCGGAGACGGACGCGCACGCGATCAGCAAGATGGACAGGCGCTTATTCATTCTCATCCTCCCTGTTCAAGACCGGACGCCGACGCCGGTCCATTCGCTTGGGGCGTCACCGCCCGTGAAGTCTTCGCTTGCGGCGCCGCTGGCGCAGGAAGCCGTCGAGCCAGACGGAAACGATGATAATGACGCCGACCGCCATCTGCTGGATCGGCTGAGACACGTCGAGCATGACGAAGCCGTTGAACAGCACGCCCATGATGAGCGCGCCGACGATTGTGTTGCTGATCTTGCCGCGCCCGCCGAACAGCGAAGCCCCGCCGACCACCGCGGCGGCGATCGCCTGAAGCTCGAAACCTTGTCCGGAGATCGCCTGCGCCGCCATGAGCCGCGAGGTGAAGACGAGCGCCGCAATCCCAACGCAAAGGCCGCTGATCACGTACACGCAGAAGATCACGAGCTCGACGTTGACGCCGGCCGCGCGCGCCGCCTCGCGATTGCCGCCGACCGCGTAGACGTAGCGTCCGAAGCGCGTGAAGCTCAGCACGATCCACGCCGCCGTCGCGACAAGCGCGAGAATGAGGACCGGGACTGGAACCCCGAGCAGCGTCCCCTGCCCGACCACCCGATAATAGGGTTGAAGATTGTAGATCGGGTTCACGCGATACCAGACGACCAATCCGCGATAGGCCGTGAGCGTCCCGAGGGTGACGATCAGCGGATTGACCCCTGCGCCTGCGATGATGGCGCCGTTGAGCGCGCCGCCCGCGGCGCCGACGATCACTGGCGCGGTGAATGCGAGGATCATGTTGGCGAGCGTCGGGTCCTTCTGGGCGAACTGGCCTGAGAGTATTCCGGCGAGCGCCAGCAGCGATCCGACGGAAAGGTCGATGCCGGCGGTGATGATCGTGAAGGTCATGCCGACCGCGATGACGCCGATCACCGACACCTGCAGGAGGATGAGCGCCGCATTGTCCCACGTGCGAAACTCCGGCACGCGGATCGAGAAATAGGCGATCAGGACGATCAGCGCGAAATTGATGCCGTAGTCGCGCAGCGCTGGGACGCTGAACCCCGACATACGGCTCGAGCGGACGGCTGCCTCATCCGACATGATGGGCTCCGGCAGCCAAGCCGACCAAGAGCTCCTCGGTCGCTTCGGCGCGAGGGGTCTCGCCGACGATTCTGCCCTCGCGCATGACGAGGATGCGGTCGCTCATTCCCATGATCTCGGGAAGCTCGGATGAGATGAGCAGCACGCTGAGACCCTGGCGCGCCAGACTGTCGATGGCGGCGTGCACCTCGGCCTTAGCGACGACGTCGATGCCGCGCGTCGGTTCGTCCAGAATGAGGATTTTTGGGCCCGGCATCAGCGAGCGGCCGAGGACGACCTTCTGCTGATTGCCTCCGGACAGGGAGCTTACCTCCTGGGCGGGCGTGTGCGCGCGCACAAGCAGGCGCCTGAGCAGCGTCGCAACGTTCGCCTGTTCCGACGCGCGCTCGACGAAGCCGAGCGTGGTCAGCATCGGCAGGGCGCTCAGCGACATGTTCGTCGAGACGGACAGCATCGGCGCAAGCCCCATCCGATGCCGGTCCTCGGGCACGAACCCGACGCCCGATTTGAGCGCCGCCGAGGCGGAACGGATCGCGGCCGTCTTTCCGTCGATGAGGATCGCGCCTCCGTCAATCGGGGCCAGCCCGAACAGGGACTCCGCGAGTTCGGACCGCCCTGCCCCGATGATGCCGTAGAGACCGACGATCTCGCCGGCGCGCAGCGCAAAAGACAAAGGCCCGAAGGCGCCGTCCCGGAAGAGATCGCGGACTTCGAGCCGAACCGGTCCGGGAGTCGCGGGCTCATGCGGGAACAGAGCCGAGAGGTCCCGCCCCACCATGGCCCGGACGAGCGCAGGTTCCGTCCATTCGGCCGTCCGAGCGGTCGCGACCTTGCGTCCGTCGCGCAGCACCGTGACGCGGTCCGTGACGGCGAAGATTTCGTCGAGCTTGTGCGAGATGTAGACAATTGCGGTCCCGCGGGCCGCGAGCCCGCGAACAATGCCGAAAAGCTCGCGCACTTCGCGGATCGTCAGCGAGGAGCTCGGCTCGTCGAGAATGAGCACGCGCGGCGCGAAAGCCACGCCCTTCACGATTTCGACCAGCTGGCGCTCGGCGATGCTGAGGTTCTCGACCTTCGCCGTCGGGTCCACGCCCACTCCGCAATCGACGAGGGCCTTTCCCGCCTCCCTGCGCATCCGGGAAAAGCCGACCGTGCCGGGCAGTGGGCCGACCGGCTCGCGGCCGAGGAAGATGTTTTCGGCGACGGTGAACTCCGGCAGGAGGCTCAACTCCTGATGGACGAGCGCAATCCCCTCGCGGCGCGCTTGGGCAGGGGTCGTGACGTCGACCCGCCGGCCGGCAATCGAGATCGAGCCTTCATAATCGTCGAAGAAGCCGGCGAGGACGCCCATCAGCGTCGACTTGCCCGCGCCGTTCTCCCCGATCAGGCCGTGGACTTCGCCGGCCTCGATGTCGAGATCGACGCCGTCCACCGCGCGGGTCGCGCCGAAGCGCATCGAGATTCCGCGCAGTCCAACGAGGCTCGCTTCGGCCAGCGCCGCGGAAGGGACGGAATGGATAGGATATGCGCCCACGAGAAATCCCGAGAGCTGGGCCGAATTGCTCAACGATAACACGTTTGTCAGGATTGTCGACAATTTGTTAGGCGACACTCGTCCGGCGGGGTGATAAAGGGCGTCTGGGGCGGGAATTGAGTTGATTTGTACACAATTAAATGCTCACGGAACATGTAGTTGAATGGGTAAGCCAGTCGCCACCGTAAGCGTCGAACCCGAGGCGGTCGCCGACCTCGCCGCCGACCAGATCGCCCGCACGATAGAACGGGACATTTTTCGCGGCCGTCTTCGGCCCGGCGAAAAGCTTCGCGAAGAGGAGTTGGCCGAACGCTTCGGCGCTTCCCGACACCACATCCGGGAGGCGCTGGTTCGGCTTACGCGCGTCGGCATCATCGTGAAGGAGCGCAACAGGGGGGCCTCGGTCCGCAGGTTCACCGCCGATGAAGTGCGCCAGATCTACGAGATTCGCGAGATCCTGCAGCGCCAGGCCGCCCTGCGCATCAGGCTGCCGGCCCACCCCGAAGCTGTCGACAAGCTGGCGCGGATAAACGACGCGTACGAGCGGGCGGTCGAGGCCGGCAACCTCCATAAGATCCACGAGACGAACGACCGCTTCCACGCGGAGCTGTTCGGGCTCTGCAACAATGCGCTCCTGGTTTCGCTGATCGAGCTTTACATGGAGATGACCTACGCGGTGCGCGGCGCCGCCTTCGCCGATCCCGAGAATCTCGACAAGTCGCGCAGCCACCATCGCGCGATGATCCAGCTGCTGTCCGGCACGGATTCCTGGGCGCTGGCGCAGATCTGCGTCGACCATATCCAGATTACGAAAGATCAATACTTGGCCGGCCTGCAAAAACGATCGCCGGCGGCGTCTTAGACTAGGGCCTGTCTTCAGTTGACGCGAGAACGGATTGGAATCGGACGCCGAACGTTTTGTGTTTCGGATACGCGAGGGATTCCCGAATCAGCCAATGTCTGACTCGTGAGAGGTCGGCCGAGGAGGGGCTGACCGATGCGAC
>DATJXI010000027.1:0-2726 GCA_035500275.1 Roseiarcus sp.
AACCACGCCTTCCGCGTGCTGGGCGGCGTGCCGCGGCGAGGCATCTATGACAACATGCGCACCGCCGTCGACAAGATCGGGCGCGGCAAGGAGCGCCAGGTCAACGCGCGCTTCTCGGCCATGGTCAGCCACTTCCTGTTCGAGGCCGAGTTCTGCAATCCGGCGTCCGGATGGGAGAAGGGGCAGATCGAGAAGAACGTCCAGGATGCCCGCCATCGGCTCTGGCAGCCCATGCCAAACTTTCCCTCGCTGGAAGCGCTGAACGACTGGCTGGAGGCGCGGTGCCGCGAGCTATGGGTCCAGACGCCGCACGGCTCGCAACCGGGCGCGATCGCCGACGCCTGGCGCGAAGAAGCGCAGCACTTGATGCAGCTTCCCCGGCCGTTCGACGGTTTCGTCGAGTACGCCAAGCGCGTTTCGCCGACGTGCCTCATTCATCTGGAGCGCAATCGCTACAGCGTGCCGGCGTCCTTCGCCAATCGCCCGGTCAGCGTACGGGTCTATCCTGAGCGCATCGTCGTCGCCGCCGAGGGGCAGGTCGTCTGCGAGCATCGTCGCGTCTTCGCCCGCTCCCACAACCGGATGAAGAGCGCGACGGTCTACGACTGGCGGCACTATCTGGCGGTCATCCAGCGCAAGCCCGGCGCCCTGCGCAATGGCGCGCCCTTCGCCGAACTGCCGGCAGCCTTTCGGGCTCTGCAACAACGCATGCTCACAACGCCGGGCGGCGACCGCGAGATGGTCGAGATCCTCGCCCTGGTCCTCCAGCACGACGAGCAGGCCGTGCTCGCCGCCGTCGAACTGGCGTTGGAGGCGGGCGCGCCGACCAAGACGCATATCCTGAACGTGCTGCACCGGCTGGTCGACGGAAAGCCGGTCGACGCGC
This sequence comes from Roseiarcus sp., assembly GCA_035500275.1. Taxonomy (GTDB): domain Bacteria; phylum Pseudomonadota; class Alphaproteobacteria; order Rhizobiales; family Beijerinckiaceae; genus Roseiarcus. The sequence goes on from DATJXI010000027.1 coordinate 887, forward strand.
CGCCGGTGAACCCGCCCAATGCGCTGGCGCTCACCACCGAACCGCAGGCCAATGTCGAGCGCTACGACGCCCTGCGCAAAGCCCGGGAGGCGCGCCATGCGTCATAATCCCGCCGCCGGCGCCATCGCCATCATGCTGCGCGCCCTCAAAATGCACGGCATGGCGCAAGCCGTCAGCGAGCTCACCGAGCAAGGTTCTCCGGCCTTCGAGGCCGCGCTGCCGATCCTGTCGCAACTCCTGAAGGCGGAGACGGCCGACAGGGAGGTGAGATCGACGGCTTATCAACTCAAGGCCGCCCGCTTTCCGAACTATCGCGATCTTGCCGGCTTCGATTTCGCCAGCAGCGAGGTCAACGAGGCGCTGGTGCGACAACTTCACCGCTGCGAGTTCCTGGAGGACGCCCACAACGTCGTCCTGGTCGGCGGTACCGAGCCCGATTCATAATGCTCACCTCGCCATCTCATTGAAAGTTCAGGGGTAGCGCCGGCTGATCTTCAGACGGCGGAGTTCTGGGCGCATGCTTCCTTCGCCGCTCGGCAGCGGAAGCGACCTCGGCGCCCTGGATATCGGCGGTGCGGATGACCCAAGGCGCCCCTTTGCAGATCTGATTTGCGGGAAGAGCGCCTTCGACAATCAGGCGGCGAACGGTCGCGGGACTGACGGCGAGGGTCCCGGCCGCCTCGTCCAGCGTCGCCTCGCCGCGCTCGGCGCGTTCGCCCTCTCGGTAGACGGCGATGCCGTGAATGTTGCGCAGAGTGGCCACCCGCGTTCGCGTCCACGAATGCCCCTTGGCCGTCGTCTTCCCGGTCCGATTGAGAGCGGCCGCGATCCCCATGTCCGGCATCTGTCGGGCCATCGCCCGCACCAGATTGACGACATCGGCGTCGACACGCCAGCGGTGCTCCCCCGTGCGGTTCTTGCGCACGCGGAGTGCCGTATGATCCTCGCCCGCCCAGCGGATGACGAGATCGAGACCATCATCCTCCACGCGTACGACGATCTCCTCGATCAGCGTGCGCACGATCCGCTTGCGTGTGGCGATGGTCGCCCCTTCCGCATGCCAGGCGCGCTCGACGTCGACGCCGAGCCTCATGAGCGCTTCCCGCTCATCTGGAGTTACGCCGTTCGAAGGCGTGGCGCTGAACGCATCGAGTTCGTCCTGAAGCCGTCGCTCCTCCTTCAGGCGCTCGTTCCAGCGCCGCTCGAGTTCGCCCGCGACCAGCCGGTTGTCGGGATCGACGGCGTCATATTGCCGTCGAGCGTGCGCAGCCTCGAAACGCGCCTGCTTGAGCGCCAGCTCGACCTGTCGGCGCTTCTCGGCGTCCTCGCGTCCACGTTCCTGAAGAGCCGCCAGAGCCGCTTCGACGCCCAGAGGCTGAATGCGCTCGATGACTTCGGCGGCGACCGCGGCGTCGACGCGAAGACTGCCGAAGGAGATGCAGCGCTTCGTCCCGTGGTTGAGGAATGCGCCCTGGCAGTGATAGCGCGCGACGTCGCCCTTCGTTCCGCCGTAAGCGACATGCAGCTTGCGCCCGCAATGGCCGCAGCGGAACAAGCCGGCGAGCAAGGCTTCCCCTCGCCGCACGGCGCCCCGGCTCGCCCAGCTCTTGCCGTTGGCGTTGTCGTTGATCAGGCGCTGATTCCTCTCGAAGGCATCCCAGCCGATATAACCCTCATGGTGGTCGCGAATCAAAACGTCCCACTCAGGCCGCTCGACCCGAACACCGCGCGTGACGCGTTTTCGGCCATTCTCGATTCTCGTCTTGCTGATCGACCGGCCGTACGCATAGGCGCCGGCGTAAATCGGGTTGGTGAGGATGTGATGGATCGTATTGTAGAC
>DATJXI010000028.1:0-3434 GCA_035500275.1 Roseiarcus sp.
CTCATCCCGCTCATGGCCTCGAAGGCGTTGAGGATCAAATTGAGGATCACCTGTTGCAGTTCGACCCGATCCCCTTGAACCAGCGGCAAGCCCTCCGCCACATCCGTCTGGACCGAGACGCCAGTCTTCGTCGCTTCGCTACGGGTGAGCTCGATCACCTCGCGGATCGCCGCATTGATTTCCACGCGCTCGTTGCGCGGCGGCGCCCCTTTGATGAGCGAGCGAATTCGGCCGATGACGGCGCCCGCCCGGTCGCCGTCCCTCGCAATGCGGCCAAGCGCTTGCCGCGCCTCGTCCGTATTCGGCGGCTCGGCGTCGAGCCAGTGCAGCGCTGCCTGGGCGTTGGAGATCGTCGCGTAGATCGGCTGGTTCACTTCATGGGCGATCGACGCCGTGAGCTGTCCCATGGTCGCGATACGGTTCGCGTGAGCCAGTTGCGCTTGCGTCTCGCGGTAGCGCTGCTCGCTCTTGCGCGCCTCGGCTTCCGCCCGTTTGCGCTCGGTCAGATCGACCACGAAGGCGACGCCGCCGTTTTCGAGGCTCGCCGCTCCGACAAGTACGGGGACACGGCTGCGGTCCTTCCGGAAATATTCCTTTTCGTACGCCGGAACGATTCCGGTCGTCTTCAGTTCGGCCACAGCCTGCGTATCGACGTCGCGCCACTCAGGCGGCGATAGCTCTGCCCAGCGCATACGGCCAGAAATGAGGTCTTCGCGGTCGTATCCCACCATGCGCAGGAACGCGTCATTCGCTTCGACGATCGGCCCGTCCACTTCCCCGGCTGGGACGGACCGGATGAAGACGCCGATAATGTTGGCGTCGACCAGGCGCCGGATCTTCGCTTCGCGCTCCGCCAGATCACGGTAGAGATTGGTATTCTCCAGCGCGATCGCCGCCTGCGAGGCGAGGAGCTTCAACACCGCGATCCGCGCCGGCGCGAAGACGCCGCGCGCCAGGTTGTTCTCGAGGTAAAGCACGCCGTTAAGCTTGCCTTGGTTGACTAATGGCAGGCAAAGAATGGAGCGAGCCTTCTTTTCACGGATGTAGGCATCCTCGGCAAACGTGGACTGGGCCGCGGCGTCGTCGAGAATGACGCTCTCCCGGGTGCGCAGCGTATAGTGGAGCACCGACGCCGGCAGCCATGTCCCGTCTGCGACCTCGTCGCGCAGATGCACGATCACCCTATCGGCCGCAGTGGCGGCTTCCGCCGCGATCCGCTGTTCGACGCCTCGTGGAAGAACCAGCAAGCCTCGCTCGGCCCCAGCCTGCTCGATCGCGATGCGCATGAGCGTGTCGATCAGTTTTTCGGGGACGATTTCGCTCGAGACGGCTTGCGACACCCTGATCACGGTCGCGAGGTCGAGCTGTTCGACCGGCGTCCCGATCATGCTTGAGTGGGCGTGCAGAGGATCCCGTTCTCTGAGACTTGGATATAGCTCGTCTAGTTGCCGCACCTTCCCGTCGGCGCCCCAACGCAGGTAACCGTAACGTGCGTCTCGCAAATAAAGCTGGGCAATCTTCACGAAGCCGCGCGCCCCGTAGAAACGGGCGGCGATCTCGTTGGCCAACGCTTCGTTGTGAACAAATCCGTTGGCGTGGGCAGAGCGGATAGCCCTTTCGTACAATTCCTCGGCATCGAGCAGGCGATTTTCGATCCGCGCCTTTTCGGCTGCGACCAGGGAGGCGCGGGTTACAAAGTTGCTGGGACAATTCTTCGCCCAGACTTCCAATTGCTGGTGATGGGCGGCGAGGGCCTCCACATGCCGTTGGCGTTGTCCGGGCGGCGCCGAATCGCAGGCCGCCGCCTGCGCGAGGCCGCCATAAAAGTGATATTCGGCCGTTTCGAAATAAGATGGCGACGTCCAGACCAGCGCAGCCACCCGCGACGAAGCGGCGGCAGCCGAGAGATAATCCCCGGCGAAATACAACGCCGTTGACTTGCGAATCCAATACCAGCATTCTGGTAAAGCCAAATTGGGATTGGCAGACATACGGCGCTCGAAGGCGGCTTCATCGAAGTCGGCGGTGTCAAAACGGCCGAATCTCGTCGTCAGGCCGCGTAGCGTCTTAATTAGCCCGAGCTGCCCGCAGATAATATCAACGACTGGGCCGAAACGAGAGCGTTGGGCGAAGGCGATCCCCCGTTCGGCCTCGGCTTGGGCCTCAGCCAAGGAATCGCCGACCGCAAGGATACTGGTGTTCAGGTGGTTGCAGCTATAGGCTGCATAGGCAATATCGCCGATCCTGGTTGCAGTATCGAAAGCGCGCCGCACAAGGTCGCGGCCCTCCCGGACATGGCGCTTCCACGGCGTAATGATGTTTCCGAACATCAGATAGACCGCCGGCTGGAAGCGCTTGAACTGGTGCTTCTCCACAAGCTCATACCCGAGCTGACCGGCCTGAAATCCTACCTCGTAGTCGCCAAAATACGGGCCCGCCACTATGCCGAGGTAGATATAGGCGACACAGGTGCCGTCACTGTTACCGCGCGCGATGCTCAAATTGACCATTCCGCAGGACAGCAGTGCAACGCAATTTAGATCGGTGAATACCGCTGGCGGCAAAAGTTTGGTCACCACGTCGAGCGTCGCTAGAGATGCCGGGTCGCTCATCACGGGCAGGTCGATAAGTTCCTCGAACCGGCGGCTTCCGAGCTGTTCCCAGATGCGATCGTATTCCCTCCGCGTCTGCTCCGGGGTGGGATGCGGGGGCCAGTCAAAGCCCACGCCGCGCAGGAAATCGAGACCAATAGTGATGGCGCGGTCGCTTTGGCCACGGGTGGTATAGAGATCCACGCGCAGACTGGCGACGGCGGCCTGATCGGGGGTATTTTCGGCTCGTTCCCCAAGTGCGCGCAGCCTGCGGTCCGCCGCCTCCAGGTCGCCGGTCAGGAACTCGCATTCCGCCCTGCGCAGATCGAGCACAAAGATGAGGTCATGGTGGCGCTCCCAGCAGTCGTCCGGCAGCAGCGCCGCTCCGGCGATGAAATAGGTTAGCGCCGAGACGTAGGCGGTAGACGCCTTGGCGCGCTCGCCCGCGATCAGATTGAGCTCAGCCACGTGCTCACGTTCGTCTTGCGACGTGATTAGCTTGGCCCCGCGGTTGAGCTGATTGACGATGTCGAAGATCGCCTCTTCCCTGTTCTCCTGAGGCGTCCGAGCGACGAGAAGCCGCCCTATCCGAAGGTGGGCCGCAATGCGCTCATCCTCCGGGATCAACGAATAAGCGGCTTCCTGAACGCGATCATGGACAAACCGGTAGGCGCCCGGCAGACGCTCGACCAACTCGAGTCGGACCGCTTCCCATAGAGCCGCGTGGACCTCATCCTCCGAGGTCCCGAGCACGATCGCGAGCATCGTAACGTCGGCGATGTTGCCGAGACACGCGAAGTGTTGCAGCGCCATCTGGGCTTTGTCCGGCAGGCGGGTGAGCTT
>DATJXI010000029.1:0-9749 GCA_035500275.1 Roseiarcus sp.
GCCTTCGCGGAGCCGGCGACCTTCACCCGCCGGGGCGAGACGGCGGCGATCTCGGGGCCCTCGAACCTCCTCGACGCGGTCAACGAAGCGGGCCGCAAGGGCGTCACGATCCAGCGCTACAAGGGCCTTGGCGAGATGAACAAGGACCAGCTTTGGGAAACGACGCTCGACCGCGAGGCGCGCTCGCTCCTGCAGGTGAAGATCCGCGAGGTGGACGAGGCCGACGACATGTTCGTCAAGCTCATGGGCGACGTCGTCGAGCCGCGGCGCGAGTTTATTCAGGACAACGCGCTGAGCGTTTCGAATTTGGACGTGTGATGGCCGCCCATAAACATCACGCTCCGCTCGAGGTCTTGCGCACGACGGTCGCGGCCGAATGGCTCGACTACAACGGCCACATGAACGACGCGGCCTACGCGATCGTCTTCAGCCGCTCGGTCGACGCGCTCATGGACAAGATCGGCCTCGACGCCGCCGCGCGCAAGCGCACCGGCCAGACCTTGTTCACCATGCAGATGATGCTGCACTACTTCAAGGAGGCCAAGGAGGGCGACGCGGTCGCCGTCTCCTGCCATCTCATTGAGCACGACGACAAGCGCATGCGCGTCTGGCTCGAGATGACCTCGGCCTCAGGCGCGAGCCTCGCGGCGTCTGAGCAGCTGCTTTTGTCGGTGCTGCAGAGCGAGGCCGGCGCTAAGGCGGCCCGGTGGAGCTTCGAGACGCTGGCGGCGCTCGAGGCGCTGGCGCATGTCCACGCCTCGATGCCGCGCCCGGCGCTGGTCGGACAGGGCGTCGCGCTGAAGCGGCCAGCCTGACAAGGCCGCCGAAATCATTCCGGCTCGGGCCGAGAATCCGCCGCCTCTGACTGCACCTGCATGAGGATGGCGAGCGCCCGTTCGGCCATATCCGCCGGAACGAACAGATGGTCGTGGCGGTAGGCCGCCACGACATTGCAGGGAATCTTCTCCTCGGCCAGCGCGACCGACACGGCCGCCGTGAGCCCGACGCCGTCGAGCTCCGAGCTCGCCATGAGCGTGATGCGCCGCATGGGTCGACTGATGTCAAAGCCGAACTTTTCGGCGACGGCGCGCGGGAGAATGAGCGACGTTCCTTCGGGCTCGCGAAAGAGGCACAAGGCCTCGGGCCGCGCCCTGTCGATGATCGCGGGGTCGGTCGCCGAGCAGAACACGAAGTCCTCGGGGTCGAGGACCGGGTTCATGGCCGCCAGCGTCTCCCGTGTCGTGCGGACCATTTGCGGCGTCCTCGCCCCTTCCTCCAGGTCAAGCCTGGACCGCCCGTGAGCGCTTCTTCCATAGGGGAGAAGTGACGCTCCGCGAAACGATTCGACCCATGAGGCGCCGCTCAATATAAATCGAGCGTAGCAGCCGAGCCACCTCCCATGGACACAAAAACCCCGACGACCGCCTTCCACGGACCGAGCCTCGGCCCCTTCCAGTGGGACGACCCGCTGCTCCTCGAAAGCCAGCTCACCGAGGACGAGCGGATGATCCGCGATGCGGCGCGCGAATTCGCCGATAGGGAGCTGCGTCCGCGCATTGAACGCGCCTATCTCGAAGAGAAGACCGATCCCGCTCTCTTCGGCCTCATGGGCGAAGCGGGGCTGCTCGGCGTCACCCTGCCCGAGGAATACGGCTGCGCCAACGCCGGCTACGTCGCTTACGGCCTCATTGCGCGCGAGGTCGAGCGCGTCGATTCCGGCTTCCGCTCGATGGCGAGCGTGCAGTCGTCGCTCGTCATGTATCCGATCCACGCCTACGGCGACGAGGCGCAGCGGAAGAAATATCTGCCGAAGCTCGCGCGCGGCGAACTTATCGGCTGCTTCGGCCTCACCGAGCCCGACGCGGGCTCCGACCCGGGGGGCATGAAGACCCGCGCCGAGAAGACGGCGGGCGGCTATCGGCTCACCGGCTCGAAGACCTGGATCAGCAACGCGCCGATCGCCGACGTGCTCGTCGTCTGGGCGAAGTCGGCGGCGCACGACGGGCAGATCCGCGGCTTCATCCTGGAAAAGGGGATGGAGGGCCTCTTCGCGCCGAAGATCGAGGGCAAGCTTTCCTTGCGCGCCTCGATCACCGGCGAGATCGTGCTCGACGGCGTGGAGGTTCCGGAAGCGGCGCTCTTGCCGAACGTCGCGGGATTGAAGGGGCCGTTCGGGTGCCTCAACCGCGCGCGCTACGGCATTTCGTGGGGCGCGATGGGCGCGGCCGAGGAATGCTGGATGCGCGCGCGCCAATACGGCCTCGACCGCAAGCAGTTCGGCAAACCGCTCGCGGCGACGCAGCTCTTCCAGAAAAAGCTCGCCGACATGCAGACGAAGATCGCGCTCGGGCTGCAGGCCTCGCTGCGCGTCGGGCGCCTTTTGGACGAGGGCCGCGCCGCGCCGGAGATGGTGTCTCTCATCAAGCGCAACAATTGCGGCGAGGCGCTCGAAGTCGCGCGCATGGCGCGCGACATGCACGGCGGCAACGGCATCCAGATCGAATACGGAGTCATGCGTCATCTGACGAACCTCGAGACGGTCAACACCTACGAGGGCACGCATGATGTGCACGCGCTGATCCTCGGCCGCGCGCAGACGGGCATCCAGGCTTTTTTTTAAGCCATGCTGCGTCCGACGTCGGTTTTGATTCGCTTGAAGCGCCTCGGCGCTTTTCCTCCCCCGCATTTTGCGGGCGAGAGGGACCGCCCGAAGGGTGGTCGTGGGGACCTGTTTTTGAAACGGCTTCGTAGTGACCCGCAGATTGGGATTTGGCCATCCCCCTCCACCGCGCTAACGCGCGGTCCCCCTCTCCCGCTTTCGCGTGGGAGGGTGCCCTTCGGCACAGTCAATTCCCTTCAACAACCAAACTCAGCATGACGGCCCTTTCCGGCGTCAGGGTCGTCGAACTCGCGCGCATCCTCGCCGGCCCGTGGGCCGGCCAGACCCTCGCCGACCTCGGCGCCGACGTGATCAAGGTCGAAAGCCCGGAGGGCGACGACACCCGCCGCTGGGGCCCGCCCTTCATCGAGACCAAGGGCGAGCGCGCCGCCGCCTATTTCCATTGCTGCAACCGCGGCAAGCGCTCCATCGTCGCGGACTTTTCGACCGAAGCCGGGCGCGACATCGTGCGCCGTCTGGCCACGCGCGCCGACGTCCTCATCGAGAACTTCAAGGTCGGCGGCCTGAAGAAATTCCGCCTCGACTACGAGTCCCTACGAAAGCTGAACCCGCGGCTCATCTACTGTTCGGTGACCGGTTTCGGCCAGACCGGGCCTTACGCCGAGCGCGCCGGTTACGATTTCTTAGTTCAAGGCATGTCCGGCTACATGGACATCACCGGCGAGCCGGATGGCGAGCCCATGAAGGTCGGCGTCGCGGTCAGCGACCTCTTCGCCGGACTCTACGGCGTCATCGCGATCCAGGCGGCGCTCATCGCCCGCGAGCGCACCGGCTCTGGCCAGCACATCGATCTCGCGCTGCTCGACACGATGGGCGCGATGCTCGCCAACCAGGCGACGAACTATCTCGCCTCGGGCGTCGCGCCGCGAAGGCTCGGCAACGCGCACCCGAACATCGCGCCCTACCAGACCTTCCCCGTCGCCGACGGCTATGTGATCGTGGCGGTGGGCAACGATGCGCAGTTCGCCCGGCTCTGCGAAGTACTGGATCTGAAGCCGCTCGCGGACAACCCCCGTTTCGCGACCAACGCGGCGCGGGTCTTGAACCGCGTCGAGCTCGAGCGGGAACTTGCCGCAAAAACACGCGTTTGCCCGCGCGACCGGCTGCTCGCGGCCCTCGAGAAGGCCGTCGTTCCGGCCGGCCCCATCAACACGGTGGCCGATCTGTTCGGCAACCCGCAATTCGTCGCCCGGAAAATGCGCATCGACCCGCAGGGAATTCCCGGCGTGCGCAGCCCCATTCTGATGAGCGAAAGCGCGCTGAACCTTGAGCGGCGATCGCCCCGGCTCGACGAGCACCGCGCGGAGATCCTGCGCGAGATCGGCTTGGATATGAGCGAGCCGCCTTGACGTCCGTCAACGCCGCGCGGCAAATCAATCCGATAGGAAGGCGATTCATGAGCTCCATCCGTAACGTCTGCGTCTATTGCGGCTCGGGCGCGGGAAACGACCCGCGCTTCGCCGAGGCGGCGGAGGCGTTCGGCCGCATCCTCGCGGCGGAGGGAATCGGCCTCGTCTACGGCGGCGGCGGCAACGGGCTGATGGGCAAGCTCGCCCGCGCGACTCTCGCCGGGGGCGGCTATGTAACCGGGATTATCCCCAACTTTCTCGTCCGCAAGGAACACGCCCTCACGTCGGCGCAGGAAATGCTGGTCGTCGAGGACATGCACGAGCGCAAGCAGGCGATGTTCGAGCGGGCCGACGCCTTTATCGCGCTTCCGGGGGGCATCGGCACGCTCGAGGAGCTGGTCGAAATCATGACCTGGGCGCAGCTCGACCGGCACGCCAAGCCGATCCTGCTCGCCAATCTCAATGGGTTCTGGCGTCCGCTGCTCTCACTCTTTGCACACATGCGCAACGAAGGCTTCATCCGCGAGGGGCTCGAGCTGCGCTATCTCGTTGCGGAGAAGATCGAGGACATCGTTCCGATGCTGCGGGCGGCGGAGGGGCGGCGCGCGACCGAACGCGCACCCGAAGAGGCCGTTTCGCCGCGCAACATGTGATGGCGAGGTCGCAAGGGCGGCGACATCGTGTCCCGAACCCCCGGCTTTTCCTTCGCCATCGTCGGCGCCATCCTCGCGAAACGCAAGCTCATGCGGCTCGCGCGCGAGTGCAGGAGGAGATCATGACGAGACGGACCTTGGCCGCGGCGCTCGCGGGAGCGGCGCTGTTCGGCCTCGTCGCGGCGCCAACGCTCGCGCAGAACGCGGAGCCGGCGCCGGCCGCAGCCGCGCCAGCGAAGGCCAAGCCCAAGACGCCGGCGGGCGCGCCCACAGTCACGGTGACGGTGACGAACTCGCGTAAGGCCGATCTCGTCCAGTTGCAGGCGGCCGAGAGCGGCTCGGCTAACTGGAGAAGAGTGCTCGGCGCTGTGAAAGCCGGCAAACAGGCGTCGGCTAAACTGCCGCAGAGCTACAATTGCCGCGTGGACCTGCACGCGACCTTCGCCGACGGTCAGTCGATGGACGCATCAGGCGTCGACGTCTGCGCGCAAAAGACGCTCAACCTGACCGATTGAACGCGCGCGCGCCCTCTGGAGCTTGCCGGAGGGCGCGGGCGCCGCGAGCTACTTCTGGCCGAAGAGCTCGGCCACGTATTCCCAGTTGACGAGGTTGTCGACCCAGGCCTTGAGGTAATCCGGGCGGCGATTACGGTAGTCGATGTAATAGGAGTGCTCCCAGACATCGATGCCGAGGATCGGCTTGCCGCCATGAACGAGCGGGTTCTCGCCGTTGGGCGTCTTCGCGACCTCGACCTTGCCGTCCCTGAGGCTGAGCCAGCACCAGCCGGAGCCGAACTGGGTGGCGCCAGCCTGGATGAGGTCTTCCTTGGCCTTGTCGATCGACCCGAACGAGTCCTTCAGCGCCTTCTCGAGCTCGCTCGGCATCTTGGTCCCGCCGCCGCCCGGCTTCATCCATTTCCAAAAGTGGATATGGTTGTAATGCTGGCCAGCGTTGTTGAATACCGCGGCGTTCTTGCCGAACGATCCTTTGACGATCTCTTCAAGGGACTTGTTCTCCCATTCGGTGCCCTTGAGCGCGTTATTGCCGTTGTTGACGTAAGCCAAATGATGCTTGTCGTGGTGATATTCCAGGGTTTCTCGCGACATATGCGGCTGCAGCGCGTCATAGGCATAAGGAAGGTCAGGGAGAGTGAAACTCATCGGAGCGCTCCTTGGCGATAATCTGACGGAGTCTTGTAAGAAGGCGCAGGACAGGGCGTCCCGCCGAGCGCGGAACTCTAGCCGCGCCCATCTCCGCCCGCAACTGCGGCGCGAAAACAGCGCGCCGGCAAGACCTGCGTGGCGCGTTGACGCAGGCTATGGCCTCCGCGGCCGCTCTCGCCTAGTCTGAGAGAAAAGAACCTTGGAGGGCGCCATGTTCAAGCACATTCTCATCCCGACCGACGGCACCGATCTCTCTCGCAAGGCCGTGCTCTATGGCGTCCAGCTCGCCAAGGAATGCGGGGCCAAGGTGACCGCGCTCACCATCTCCGAGCCCTACCACGTCGCCGCAATGGAGGCGGTTCTCGTTCCGGTGGGCGAGGACCAATTCGACGAGGAGTCGCGGCGGATCGCCGAGAAGGCGTTGGAACAGGTGAAGATCGCGGCCGAGGCCGCCGGCGTCGTCTGCGACACGATCCGCGAAGTCCACGACCAGCCTTACCGCGCCATCATCGATGCGGCGCACGCCAAAGACTGTGACCTCATCGTCATGGCCTCGCACGGTCGGCGCGGCGTCTCCGCGCTCATCCTTGGCAGCGAGACGAACAAGGTCCTCACCCACTCGACCATCCCGGTGCTCGTCTATCGCTGAGCGCGGCTAGTCGTTGGTGGTTGCGGACGCGAACGGCGAATTCGCCAGAATGGCGTCGAGGTTCTTCACGACAAGGGTGATGTTCGCAGGGTAACGCACGGGAGCGATCACGCGCATAGCCGCGTAGAGTTCGGCGGCGGCGACCGCGCGCTCGTGCGGATTGATCGACGGATCGGCCTCGATCTCGGTCAGCTGCCGCTCCAGCAGCGCTTTAGCCCCGATGTAGGACTTGGTGGCGGGATCGACGCCTTCGAGAACGAGGGCGATGTTGTCGGCGATCCCGATATAGTCATTCAGATTCTTAAAGCCGTACCGGCGCAGCATGGCTTCGAGCTGAGCGGGAGACTTGACGTCCGGCAGATCCGCACGGTCCTCAGGCAACCGGAAAATCACGCGTTTCAGGTCGTACTGAGCGGCGACATACGCCTGAACCTCGGCCTCGGTGAGTTCCATCTGATTGATGGAGGAGTCGGCCGACTGCGCCAGAGCCGGGGCCGAGAGGCCCATCGGCGCGGCAAAGACGAACCCAACCGCTGCGGCCAGAGCGAAACGGACCAAGCGCACCTCTCCCTCCTTCCTCCCCGCCGGAGTCTCGGGCGGGTTCTTGCACGCCCCTCGACTTTTGATGTTACCTCCGAATCCGCGCCGTCGCCATGGCTTCGGCGGCCCGCCCGAAAGCGGTAGTAACGCCCGAAAGTGGTAGGCCCGCCCACTTGGCGCCGATCCGAAGCCTATGACGGAAGCGCCGGGGCTTCATTGGAATCAGCGGGCGCGACGCCGACGCCGCCGGCGGTCAAGTTGCGCCCGGCGACCTTGGCCTCTTCGGCCCGGTCGAGCCGCAGCATGGCCAGCGCCTCCCGTCCTGCGGACGAGCCGAGCGTTCCGACCGCAAGCTCGCCGTCGAGCACCGGCGTCCCCGGCGCAGGCGGCTCGCCCGCGACCTTGACCCGCACGACCCGCTTGCGCGCGCTCCCGCGGTGCCTCATGCGCGAGACGACTTCCTGCCCGACGTAGCAGCCCTTGTCGAAGTCGACGCCGCCCAAGAGGTCGAAATCCGCATCATGGGGAAAAGCGTCGCCGTAGGCGAAATCGACGCCGCCCTTCGGCGCGCAGGCCGAGATGCGCAGCGCTTCGTATGAAGCGAGCTCCGCCTCCCCGATCGCCACCGCCTCGGCGCGCGCCACAATGGCGCGCCGGCCCAGGCGCGGATCGCGCGGGTCGCGATAAACGAACGCGCCGTCCGGCAGCGCGACGTCCTCGCCCCACGCCGCGACGACCGCGCGCACGGCGCTTTCGTCGGCGACGGCGACTTTCGCCCGCAGCTTGTAGAAGCCGAGCCGCTTCGCGAGATCCCCCGCCTGCGCGGCGGCGCAATCGAGGACATACGCCGCGCCCGCGTCCGCCCGGGCGCGCACCGCCAGCATGTCGAACAGAATCTTGCCCTGGGGGCTGAGGAGCCCGGCGTAGCGCGCCTCGCCGATTTCCAGCCGCTCGACGTCGTTCGTCAGGAGCCCCTGCAGGAAACTCATCGCGTCTTCCCCCGCGACCCGGACAACGCCGCGGTCGGCGAGCCAGGCGATCGCCTTGGTCATTCGACTTCCTTTCGCGCTTGCCATGCCGGCGCCCGTAAATTAGGCGGCGCTGGCCCCGGCGCAAGGAAGCATAGATGGCGCGCGCATTCGACCTCATTCTCGCGAACGGAACCGTCGTCAATCATGATGGGGTCGGCGTGCGCGACATTGGCGTCGTTGACGGCCGCATCGCGACGATCGGGCGCCTCGCCGCCGCCTCTGCGGCTGAGCGCATCGACTGCGCCGGATTGCATGTGCTCCCTGGCGTCATCGACAGCCAGGTGCATTTCCGCGAGCCGGGCCTTGCCCACAAGGAGGATCTGGAGACCGGCTCGCGCGCCGCCGTCCTCGGCGGCGTCACCGCCGTCTTCGAAATGCCCAACACGGTTCCGCCGACGACAAGCGCCGAGGCGCTCGCTGACAAGCTCGCGCGCGCCAGGGGTCGGATGCATTGCGACTTCGCCTTCTGGATCGGCGGCGCGCGCGACAACGTCGCCGAGCTTGCCGAGCTCGAGCGCCTGCCCGGAGCGGCGGGGGTGAAAGTGTTCATGGGCTCCTCGACCGGGAGCCTTCTTGTCCCGGACGATGAGGGCGTGCTCGCGATCCTGCGACGCATCCGCCGCCGCGCCGCCTTCCACAGCGAGGACGAGGCGCGCCTGAACGAGCGCGAGCCTTTGCGTGTTCCGGGCGATCCTGCGTCGCATCCCGTCTGGCGCGACGAGATCGCGGCGCTCAAATCCACCCAGCGGCTCGTCCGCCTCGCGCGTGCGGCCTGCGCGCAGGTGCATGTGCTGCACGTCTCGACGCGCGAGGAGATGGAGTTTTTGTCGCAAGCGAAGGTCGTTGCGAGCTGCGAGGCGACGCCGCATCATTTGACATTGAGCGCCGAGGACTATGGGCGCTTGGGGACGAGGCTGCAGATGAACCCGCCGGTGCGCGGGACCGAGCATCGCGAGGGCGTGTGGCGCGGGCTCATCAACGGCGTCGTGGACGCGCTCGGCTCCGACCACGCGCCGCACACGCTGGAAGAAAAGGCCAAGCCGTACCCTGAGAGCCCGTCCGGCATGACGGGCGTGCAGACGCTCGTTCCCGTCATGCTAACCCATGTCAGCGCCGGGCGGCTTACGCTTCAGCGCTTCGTCGATCTCACCAGCGCCGGGCCGCAGCGGCTATTCGGGATCGTCGGCAAGGGGCGCATCGCCGCCGGCTACGACGCGGATTTCACGGTGGTCGACATGAAGCGGACCGAGACGATCACCGACTCGTGGATCGCCTCGCGCTCGCGCTGGACGCCCTACGACGGCGAGACCGTAACCGGGTGGCCGATGGGGACGATCGTGCGCGGCCGGCGCGTCATGTGGGAAGGGGAGCTGACGGCGCCGGGGGCGGGGCAGGCGGTGCGGTTTGGGTGAGCGGGCAGGGGGGGCGATCAGACCACCAGCGGTCAAAGCCCAACGCTTGGCGCGCGAGCCGGAATGTCGTGAAAGGGCGGGCAGTGATCTTTGAAAGCCGACACTATCGACGGTCGCAATGCGCAAATACCGGTCATTGCCTTCGGCGCGCGCGTCGCCTTGGACGCCGCGACCTGCGCTGTGCGCTGGCGCGCCGCTGTGATTCATTTCTAGTTCGCTCGCTGCACGCGCCGCTTCGGTCGGCCGAGGGCGAAATCATCGATGTCCTTTGA
>DATJXI010000030.1:0-17832 GCA_035500275.1 Roseiarcus sp.
TCGAGACTATATGGCGCGCTACGCGGACGCGCCGGACGCGCTCGAAGCCCATTTGCGCGCGCGCACGCCGGAGTGGGCGAGCGCGATCACCGGGCTCGGCGTCGCGGAGATCGAGGCGTTCGCGGCGCTCGTGGGTCAGAACAAGCGCACTTTCTTCCGCCTCGGCTACGGCTTCTCGCGCCAGCGCAACGGCGCGGCGAACATGCACGCGGCGCTATGCATTCCCGCGGTCACCGGCGCCTGGGCGCACGAGGGCGGGGGCGCGCTGCACGCGTCAAGCGCCGTCTACAAGCTCGACCGCACGCTCATCGAGGGCCTGGACGCCCGCGACGCGCGCGTGCGGCGCCTCGACCAATCGCGGATCGGGGCGGTCCTGGCGGGCGAGCCGGAGGCGCTGAAAGGCGGCGCGCCGGTCAAGGCGATGCTGATCCAGAACACGAACCCGATGGTGGTCGCCCCGGAGCAGGAGAAGGTGCGGCGCGGCTTTTCGCGCGAGGATCTGTTCGTCTGCGTGCACGAGCAGTTCATGACCGACACGGCGCGCTACGCCGACATCGTTCTGCCCGCGACCATGTTCCTTGAGCACGACGACATCTACACCGCGAGCGCACATCAATATCTTCAGTTCGCGCCGAAGGCGGTCGATCCGCCGCCGGAATGCCGCTCGAACCACGAGGTGATCTCAGCGCTCGCCCGCCGGCTCGGCGCTGACCACCGCGGCTTCGCCATGACGCCGCGCGAGATCATCGACGCGACGTTGCGCATGTCCGGGCGAGGGACGCTCGCCGAGCTCGAGGCCATGCGCTGGCTCGATTGTCAGCCGACGTTCGAGACGGCGCATTTCCTCGACGGCTTCGGCCATGCCGACGGCAAGTTCCACTTCCGCGCCGACTGGCCGAACGTCCCTTACGACAATGACGGGATGCGGGGACCCTGGCAGGACATGCCGTCCTTACCCGACCATTGGGCGGTCAACGAAGCGGCCGATGAGGCGCATCCGTTCAAGCTCGCGACCGCGCCGGCCCGCCACTTCTTGAATTCGAGCTTCAACCAGACCGCCACCTCGCTCGCGCGCGAGGCGCGCCCGACCGCGCTCATCCACCCCGACGACATGAAGGCGCTGGGCTTAAGCGACGGCGACGTGGTGCGGCTTGGCAACGACCGCGGCGTCGTCCGGCTGCATGCGAAATCCTGCCCGGGCGGGACCCGCGGCGTCGTCGTCAGCGAGGGTCTGTGGGACAACCGCGATTTCCTCGACGGGCGCGGGATCAATACGCTCGCCGGCGCCGACAGCGTGGCGCCGTTCGGCGGCGCGGCGTTTCACGACATCCGGATCTGGGCCGAGCGGGGTCGCAGCCCAGTTTGAGGGGAGAGCGAAACTCTCGGCGGTTTCGGCCGCGAATCATTTGAGCGCTTGCTCCCGCGCGCCCGCCATTTCTTGAGCGCGCGCCTAATCCTTTGGTAGAGGTTGGCTAGGCCCAAGCGCGGAGGAGAAATGCACCTTACGCATGGTAAATGATCGGTTGCCAGCAGAATCAGAGAAAATAGCGGCATAGAGTGATCGATTTCGATCAAAATAGGTCATGTCACAGTTTTGCCATGCAACGTTCACATGTAGTGACGCACTGCACCATTGACATTTTGCGCTGCAGCAATTAATTGTCGCGGCGGTCTAGGAGAGGGAGCACGTTCAGGCAGCCTCGAGCAGGGGCGCCTTGTGGAGGGCGGTTAGTCTTAAGGAGACCGCCATGAAGTTGTTCTCTTTCGCGCGCTTCCTGCGCGCGCGCCGGACGTACTGGAGCGTCATCCAGGAACTCTCGAACTACACCGACCGGGAGCTGCACGATATCGGCATCGACCGCGCCGACATCCACGCGATCGCCCGGAAGGCTTCTGAGGAGCAGTAGTCGTTCAAAAGGGGAGCGAGAGGGAGCGACAACGGCGCCTTCGGGCGCCGTTCGTCTTCTTCAGGTCCGGTTGTAGACGTCCTCGATGCGGACGATGTCGTCCTCGCCGAGGTAGCTTCCCGTCTGCACCTCGATGAGCTCGAGGTCGATCTTGCCGGGGTTGGCGAGCCGGTGCTGCGAGCCGATGGGCAAGTAGATCGACTCGTTCTCGTGCACGAGCTGGACCTCGCCGTTGAGGGTGACCTCGGCCGCGCCGCGCACGACGATCCAGTGCTCGGCCCGGTGGAAATGCTTTTGCAGGGATAAGACGCCGCCCGGTCTCACGACAATCCGCTTCACCTGATAGCGCGCACCCTGATCGATGCTCTGGTAATAGCCCCACGGGCGATACACGCGGCGGTGCTGCGTGGCCTCCGGAATCTGCTCCGCCTTCAGCCGCTCGACGAGCTGCTTGACCTTGTCCGACTGCGACTTGTCGGCCACGAGAACCGCATCGCCGGTCGCGACCACGATGACGTTCTCGAGACCTACCACCGCGGCCAGGTGCTCGTCCGACCGCACGAGAACGTTTGAGGAATCCAGCGCGACCGCGCGTCCCCGGAGGCTGTTGCCGTCGGCGTCCTGGGGGCTCAAGCGCCACACGGTCGACCATTCGCCGACGTCCGACCAGCCGACGTCGGCGGCGAGCACCGCGGCGCGGTGGGTCCGCTCCATCACCGCATAGTCGATCGAGGTCTTAGGGGCTTTTACGAACGATTCGCGGTCGAGAATGACGAAGCCCAGATCCTTTTTTGCAAGCGCCACCGCCTGGGCGGTCGCCGCGGCGATATCGGGCTCGAAGCGCGCCAGCTCCTCCAGCATCACGTCGGCGCGGAACACGAAGTTGCCCGAATTCCACAAGTAGCCCTTTTCAATGAAGGACTTGGCGCGCTCCTCGTTCGGCTTCTCGACAAACCGCTCGACCTTGCGCACCGCGGAGTCCGCCGCCAGCGGCTCGCCCGGATGGATATAGCCGTAGCCGGTGGCGGGGTGGTCGGGCGTCACGCCGAAGGTGACGATCGCGCCGGTGTCCGCGGCGTCGGCGGCCTGCGCGCAAAGCTCGGTGAATTTCTTGCCTTCCTTGAAGACATGGTCGGCGGCCAGCACCGCGACGATGGTCTTCGGGTCGGCCGCCGCCGCCCATGCGGCCGCGGCGCCAACCGCCGCGGCGCTGTCGCGCCGCTCCGGCTCGAGGATGATCGTGGCCTCGACCTCGATCTCCTTCAGCTGCTCGGCCACCCGGAAGCGATAATCGAAATTGGTGATGACGACCGCGGGTGCGAAAATGGCCGGATCGGCCACGAGGCTGACAATCGATTGGAACGTCGAGCGGTCGCCGATGAGGGGAATGAACTGCTTGGGCAGGCTCTCGCGCGATTCGGGCCAGACGCGCGTCCCCGAACCGCCGCACATGATCACCGGCAAAATCTTGGGCATCGGACTCCTGCTGACGCGAGCGGCGCCAATGGCGGTTCGTTTTCTGAGCGAAGGCGGCGCGCGGCGCAAGGCGGCATATGGCCGCGCGCAAAAAAAGCGGCGGCAGGGCGCAGCGAGATTGGCGCGCGGCCGGAACGTCAGACAAGAAAAAGGGCCGCCTTGCGGGCGGCCCTGGTCAGCGCCTGGATTGGCTGCGTTCCTAGCCGATGAAGGCGGGCGCCTTGCGCGAGCGATAGAAGGCCGCGTAGCCGAGCCCGGCGAATCCGATCACCATCATCGCCCAGGTCGACGGCTCCGGGATCGAGCTCAGGGTGGGGTCGGAGTAGAATAGGAGTTCGGCTTGCCCATCTGCATTGTTGAAAGTCTTGATGACGTCGCTGATCCCGCCTTGGGGGCCCTCTAGGATCACCCATGTCCCAATAGCTGAACCGACCCAGGGATCGGGTGAGATGAAATGCCCAACCGGTTCGCACTGGGGTTCGTTCTCGCTGCCGCAATCCGTGGACGCGGGGAGAACCCAGGTCTGCCCCCCCAAAAAGGTCCAGACACTGTCGCCGGCCTGAGTCCAGACGTGCTCAACATTGTCGAAGCTGAGGCCGTCACTGACGTCAAAAGTGGCGCCGAACGGCTCGAACGGCGACTCGCCGTCGCTGGCGACCATGTACCCGAAATTCGGGAACAGGTCGACGATAAGGCCGTCGACCGGGTCTTCGGTTCCGATGACAGTGTAAGCGTGAGCGCTGCCAACCAACAGGAAACTCGCAGCCGCCGCAGCCGCAAGCGAGATCAACTTGCTACCCATGCTGAACCCCCTTGATTACGGAATGCTCGCCTACGAGTATTCGCGTGATCGGATGTTGCGTTGCGTAAACGTCGTTGTCAATGTCAAAATTAAACCCTTGTAATGAAGCGGCAGGCTTTGCGTAATTTCCCTTAGGCGGTTTGCGTAACTTCCCTTACGAGAGGCGCGCCTCATGCGGGGCAGGGCGGCGGCAGTTGGTTGCGCCAGTGAGCGGCGCTTTCGACTCAACAGTCCCGTCTCGTGAGTGTCGGCGCCTGAAGCGAGAGGCGAAAAGGGCCGCCTTGCGGGCGGCCCTGGTCAGCGCTTCCATTTGGCTGCGTTCCTAGCTGATGAAGGCGGGCGTCTTGCGCGAGCGATAGAAGGCCGCGAAGCCGAGCCCGGCGAATCCGATCGCCATCATCGCCCAGGTCGACGGCTCAGGAGCGGCCACCACATTCCCGGTGAACTGAATGCCGTCGCTCACGTCGAAGGTGGCGCCGTAGGGGTGAAAGGGCGATTCGCCGTCGCTCGCGACCGAGACGGACACGCCTGTGAGTTGGCAGCAGATCGGGAAGGCGTCGCTTATGACGCCGTCCGCGTCAGTTTCGTTGAGCGTGGTGTAAACGGTGTAGCCGGACCAATCCGCGTCAAGGCCGGGGTTGGGGTCGGAGAAGAACTGAACCCGGAATGTCCCGTTGGGACCCAAGCTATCGAACGAGATGACGTCGGAAAGTGACCCGTCGGCTTCATATATGTTGAAGACCGACGGGGTCCCGTCCCAAGGCGTGTTGCCGTACCATACGCCCGTGGCCTCGCCCGACGGCTCATTTTCACAGCCGAGGTCTGTGCAAGCCGGCAGAACCCAGGTTGCGCCCGAGAGCTGCTTCCAGTCAGGACTTGCGTTCGTCAAGATGATCGGCGCTGACTGCGCGTAAGCGTTCGTTGTCACCGCCAGGAAACCCGCAGCCGCGGCGACCGCCAGTGTGGTCATCCTACTCATGCCTGGATACCCCCTTGTTTGCGGATTGCTCAGGAGGAGCGCCCCGGTAACGAAAGGGAATGTTGTCGTCGCTCACCATCATTGTCAACATCAAAATTAAACTTCTCGTAATGAAGCGGCAGGCTGTGCGTAAGTTCCGTCAGGGACGTCGCGTCTTCGCTGACGGCTGCGCCGAATTCGCCGGCCGTCCTCTTCGCCGGCCCCGCATTCGACCCGCCGGCCGACCTTCAAAGCCGAAATACGCCGCGGCATTGGTGGATATTCGGTGCGCTGTCCCCGCTCTTTATTCGGTTCTTAAATTCCCAAGGGTTACAATCAACTCGGGCGTTGTGGCGCCAACACAAATACGATTTTTGCGGTTTTCCTTCGGCGCGGATGGCGTTCTCGTTTCGACAGATCCAATATTTCGTCGCCGCGGCCGAGAACGGGGCGGTCTCGCGCGCCGCCCACGCGCTCTCGATCTCGCAATCGACGGTCGCGGAGGCGATCCGCGAACTTGAGGGCGATCTCGGCTTTCCGCTGTTCGAGCGAAAGGCGCAAGGCGTCGAGCTGACGCTCAAGGGCAACCAGTTCCTCCGCCACGCGCGCAAAATCCTCGCCGATGTCGCCGAGGCGCGCCGCGCGCTCAAGAACGACGAGACCATTGTCGCCGGCAATCTGGCGCTGGGCGTGACGCCGCTCGTCGCCGGCTACGTGCTGGCGGAAATTCTGGCGCGCTTCCGCCGCGCGTTTCCGGCCGTGAGGGTCAACGTCATCGAGGACGGCCGCGGTTATCTCGAGCATCTCCTCGTCAATGGCGAGCTCGACGTCGCCGTGCTCGTCGTCGGCGCGGAGAAAAACGCGTCCGCCCTCAAGGTGGAAAGCGTCGAAACGTCGCGCTACCGCATCTGGCTTCCGGCCGGCCATGCGCTCGCCGAGACCGAGCAAATCTCGGTCCGCGAGCTGGTCGGCGAGCCGCTCGTGCTCCTCAACGTGGACGAGATCGCGGAGGCGGCGGAGCAGGCCTGCCGCCTTGCGGGCGCGCGCCCGATCGTTGCGGTGCGCACCCAGTCGGTCGAAGCGGCGCGAAGCCTGGTTGCGACCGGCGCGGGCGTCGCCGTGCTGCCGGACCTCGCCTATCGGCCGTGGTCGCTGGAAGGCGACCGGATCGAAGCGCGCGACCTCGCCGAGGCCATCCCTCCGGTCGAAGTGGCCGTGGCCTGGCGGCGGGGCGCGCCTTTGACGCCGGTCGGCCAGCAGTTCGTGGCGCTGACGCGCGCTTTCCGCGGCGCAAGGCCGCGCTGACCTTGCCGCTGATCAGGCGGGCGATTTTTCCGATAGCCGCTATCCCCAAAATGATCTTCCCGAACGCTTCCGCGCGTGCTCTCATGCCGGCGGCAAAGATCCTACGAAGAAAAAGAGTTTTCGCAGGGACGAACGCGGAGGGATTTCAAATGCGCGTCATCAAAGGGCTACTGGCGCTCGGCTGCACCATTTCGCTGATCGGGCCGACGTCCGCCGCCGGCGTCGGCAAGGGAGAGGGCCAAGTCGATATCGTCGCATGGCCCGGCTACATCGAGCGCGGCGACAGCGACAAGAATTACGACTGGGTCACGGATTTCGAGAAGAAGACCGGCTGCAAGGTCAACGTCAAGACCGCCGGCACATCCGATGAAATGGTGGCGCTCATGAACGAGGGCGGCTTCGACCTCGTCACCGCCTCCGGCGACGCCTCGTTGCGCCTCGTCGCCGGCAAACGGGTGCAGGAGATCAATCCGGCCCTCATCCCGAGCTGGAAAACCGTCGACGAGCGCCTGCAGAACGCGCCCTGGCATACGGTGAGCGGCAAGCACTACGGCGTTCCCTATCAGTGGGGGCCGAACGTCCTCATGTACAACACGGACGTGTTCAAGACGGCGCCGAAGAGCTGGAGCGTCGTCTTCGAAGAGCAGGAATTGCCCGACGGCAAGTCGAACAAGGGGCGGATTCAAGCCTACGACGGCGCCATCTACATCGCTGACGCCGCCCTCTACCTTATGGCGAAGAAGCCGGAGCTCGGCATCAAGGACCCGTACGAGCTGAACGAGGATCAGTACAAGGCGGCGCTCGAAGTCCTGCGCCAGCAGCACAAGCTGATCCAGCGCTATTGGCATGATGCGAACGCGCAGGTGGACGACTTCAAGAACGAAGGGGTCGTCGCCTCGAGCTCATGGCCGTTCCAGGTCAATCTCCTGCAGGCCGACAAGCGCCCGATCGCCTCCACGATCCCCGACGAGGGCGCGACGGGCTGGGCCGACACGACGATGATGGCGGCCGGCGCCAAGCACCCGAACTGCGCCTATCTTTGGCTCGAGCATTCGATACAGCCGAAGGTCCAGGGCGACGTCGCGGCCTGGTTCGGCTCGCTGCCCGCGGTCCCGGCCGCGTGCAAGGGCGACAAGCTTCTCACCGACGACGGATGCAAGACCAACGGCTACGACAATTTCAGCCGCATCAAGTTCTGGAAGACCCCGGTCGCCAAGTGCTCGACGCAAGCGACCTGCGTTCCCTACTATCGCTGGGTCACCGACTATATCGCGATCATCGGCGGGCGTTGACGGCCGGGGCTCGCGTCCGGGCGGTGGCGACCATCGATGAGCGAAGAGCTGCTGCTCCAATCCGCGCCTCGCGTCGGAGGCGAGGCGCCCCGGCTCTTGGCGTCGATGTCGCCGAGTTCGGCTGAGGCGGCCGCGACCGCGGTCTCCTTTCGCGGCGTCGAACGCCACTTCGGGCCTGTGAGGGCGGTCGACGGCGTCGATCTCGACATCCGGCCCGGCGAGTTTTTCGCCATGCTGGGCCCGTCCGGCTCGGGCAAGACGACGTGCCTGCGACTCATCGGCGGGTTCGATCAGCCGACAGCGGGACATATCGAAATCTTCGGCGAAGCGGTCGAGGGCGTGCCGGCCTATCGCCGCCCGGTCAACACGGTGTTCCAGGACTACGCCCTCTTTCCGCACATGAACGTGCTCGAGAACGTTTGCTACGGCCTCATGATTCGCGGCATGGGCAGGGCCGAGCGGCGCCGCCTCGGCGTCGAGGCGCTGAAGTTGGTCAAGCTCGTGGGGCTGGAGGCGCGCAAGCCCGGCGAACTCTCCGGCGGACAGCGGCAGCGGGTGGCGCTCGCGCGCGCGCTCGTCCTGCGTCCGAAGGTGCTCTTGCTGGACGAGCCGTTGGGGGCGCTCGATCTCAAGCTGCGCGAGGCGATGCAGGGCGAACTCAAGTCCCTGCAGCGCTCGCTCGAACTCACCTTCGTCTTCGTCACCCATGATCAGGGCGAAGCGCTCTCGATGGCGGACCGCGTCGCGGTCTTCAATCATGGCCGGGTCGTTCAGGTCGGGACGCCGGAAGAGATCTACGAGCGGCCCCGCAGCCGGTTCGTCGCGGACTTCGTCGGCGGCTCGAACGTCATCGAGCCTGCGCTTGTCAAAGCGTGGACGGGCGTCGCGCGGCCGGCCAGCCTGCGGCCGGAAAAAATCGCGCTCGTCGAAGCGGACGCGCCCGCGCCTCCCAATTCGGTCGTCGTCGAGGGCCGCGTCGCGCAGGCGCTCTATCACGGCGCCATAAGCCGCATCGAGCTGACGACGCCGGAAGCGGGCCGGCTCTTTCTCGCGATCCCGTCCACGAGCGCGCCGCCGCCCCAGGGCGCGGTCGTGCGGGCCGCCTTTTCCCGCGACTCCCTGCATTTCATGGAGTCCGAATGACTGAGGCCGTTCTCGGCACCGCTCCGCCCGACACGCCGCTGCGCCGCGTCTCGGACGCGCTCGTCGGGCGGCGCGGGCTTCTCTTGGCGCTCTTGCTCGCGCCGCCGCTGCTTTGGCTCGGGATCATCTACCTCGGCTCTCTCTTCGCGTTGCTCGCGCAGAGCTTTTTCTCCATCGACGAGTACTCGGGCACGATCGTCTACGAGCCGACGCTGAAGACCTACGGCGAGCTATTCGCGCCCGCCAATCTCGACATTATCATTCGGACTCTGATGGTCGCGACGGCGGTCACGCTGCTGGCGGCGATCGTCGCCTTCCCCATCGCCTATTTCGCCGCCCGCTACGCGCGCGGGCGCATGAAGGCGCTCTTCTACGTGGCGGTGATGATGCCGCTGTGGTCGAGCTATCTGGTCAAGGTCTACGCGTGGAAGCTCTTGCTCGCGAAGGAAGGCGCGGTCGGCTGGTTCATGCAGGCGGTGGGCCTGTCGGGCGCGCTCGACGCCTGGCTCTCGGCGCCGATTGTCGGCGGACCGTCGCTCTCGGTCAGCTACACCGGCATGGTGCTGGTGTTCCTCTACCTGTGGACGCCGTTCATGGTGCTGCCGGTGCAGGCCGCGCTCGAGCGTGTCCCGGTCACGCTCATCAAGGCGTCCGAGGATCTCGGTGCCAAGCCCTCGCAGACCTTTCGCCACGTGATCCTGCCGCTCGCGGCGCCGGGCCTCGTCGCAGGATCGATCTTCACCTTTTCGCTGACGCTCGGCGACTACATCGTGCCGCAGATCGTCGGCCCCTCGTCGCTGATCCTCGGCCAGGTCGTCTACACGCAGCAGGGCACGGCCGGAAACATTCCGCTCGCGGCCGCCTTCTCCGTCGCGCCGGTGCTCATCATGGGCGTGTTCCTCACCATTGCGAAGCGCACCGGGGCGTTCGATGCGCTCTAAACGCGAGCGCGCGCCGTGACGCTCTTAAGCGCGCGACGATCGAAGGAAGGGGGGCCGATTGGCTTGAAGCTGGGCGCGGCGGCGGGCCTCGCGTTTCTGCATCTGCCGCTCGCCTTCATCATCCTCTACGCCTTCAGCAACGAGGACCGCAGCTTCGAGTTTCCGCCGCCGGGATACACGCTGCGCTGGTTCGGCGTGGCGTGGAACCGGCCGGACATCTGGGAGGCTCTCGGCCTCTCCATCCGCGTGGCGCTTGTCTCGACGGCGCTCGCGATCATGCTCGGAACGCTCGCCGCCGGCGCGCTGGCGCGCGCCAAGTTCTTCGGACGCGAGGCGATCTCGCTTCTCTTCGTGCTGCCGATCGCCTTGCCGGGGATCGTGACCGGGATCGCGCTCCGCTCCGCCTTCAGTCTCGCCGACATCCCCTTCTCGTTCTGGACCATCGTCCTCGGCCATGCGACGTTTTGCATTGTCGTCGTCTACAATAACGCCATCGCGCGCTTCCGGCGCTTGTCGCCTTCCATGATCGAAGCCTCCATGGACCTCGGCGCCGACGGGTTCCAGACCTTCCGCCACATCCTCCTGCCGGCGATCGGCACGGCCTTGCTGGCCGGCGGCATGCTCGCCTTTGCGTTGTCCTTCGACGAAGTGATCGTCACGACGTTCACGGCGGGCCAGCAGCGCACGCTGCCGATCTGGATGCTCTCCGAGCTCATCCGGCCGCATCAGCGGCCGGTGACGAACGTCGTTGCGGTCGCGGTCATCGCGATCACCGCTCTGCCGATCCTCGCCGCCTATTACTGGACGCGCGAGGGCGAGACTGTCGCGGGCGCCGAGAGATAGCGCGCTAACTTTTCCCATCGTTCCTGAGAGGAGACTCCATGTTCGAGACCGGCATGCTGATCGGCGAGAGCTTCGTCGACGGGACCGAGACGCCGGAGCAGGTGCTCAATCCGAAGACCGAAGACGTGCTGCTCGAACTGCCGGAAGCCTCGCTTCCGCAGGTGGACGCGGCGGTGAACGCCGCCGAGAAGGCGTTCACCGCCTGGTCGGCGACGACGCCCGCGGAAAGATCCGCCCTGCTTCTCAAACTGGCCGATGCAATCGAGCGGGACAGCGAGGCGTTCGCCTCTCTCGAGGCGCTCAACTGCGGCAAGCCGCGCCTGCGGGTGCTGCAGGACGAGATGCCGGCGATCGTCGATTGCTTCCGCTTCTTCGCCGGAGCAGTGCGCGCCATGCACGGCGCGATCGCCGGCGAATATATCGCCGGCCACACGTCGATGATCCGGCGTGATCCGATCGGCGTCGTCGGCTCCATCGCGCCCTGGAACTATCCGCTGATGATGGCCGCATGGAAGCTCGCGCCGGCGCTCGCGGGCGGAAACACGGTCGTGCTCAAGCCCTCCGAACAGACGCCGCTGACCACGCTCAAGCTCGCGCGACTGATCGCGGGCATCTTTCCGCCCGGCGTGGTCAATGTCGTCGTCGGAAAGGGAGAGACGGTCGGCAACGCCATCATCAATCATCCCAAGGTCGCGATGGTGTCGCTGACCGGCGACATCGCGACGGGAAAGAAAGTGCTCGCCGCGGCATCCAAGACGGTGAAGCGGACGCATCTCGAGCTCGGGGGCAAGGCGCCGGTCATCGTGTTCGACGACGCCGATCTTCCGGCTGTCGTCGAGGGCGTGAAGGTGTTCGGCTATTACAACGCCGGGCAGGACTGTACCGCCGCCTGCCGTGTCTACGCCGGCAAGAAGATCTACGATAAGCTCGTCGCCGATCTCGCCGCCGCGGCGAAAACCCTCAAGTTCAACCAGCAGAACGACGACGAGAACGACATCGGCCCGCTGATCTCGGCCCGGCAGAGGTCGCGCGTCTCCTCGTTCGTCGAGCGCGCGCTCGAGGGCAGGCACATCTCCATTGCCGCGGGCGGCAAACAGGCCGGCGGGCGCGGCTTCTTCTACGAGCCGACGGTCGTCGCCGGGGCGCTGCAAACCGACGAGATCGTGCGGCGCGAAGTCTTCGGGCCGGTCGTGTCGGTGACGCGCTTCGACGACGTCGATCAGGCGGTCGCATGGGCGAACGACTCGGACTACGGCCTCGCCTCTTCAGTGTGGACGCGCGACGTATCCAAGGGAATGCAGGCCGCGGCCCGCCTCCAATACGGCTGCACCTGGGTCAACTGCCATTTCATGCTGGTGAACGAGATGCCGCACGGCGGGGTGAAGTCGTCCGGCTACGGCAAGGACCTCTCGATGTACGCGCTCGAGGACTACACGCTCGTGCGCCACGTGATGGTGAAGATGGTCTGAGCCATGGCTACAGGCCCGCATCCCTGGCGATGAGGCCGGCGATGCCGGACCAGTCGCTGTCGCCTCTACCCTGCGCGACGCCGGCGAGCAGACGGTCGCGGACGAGGCTCGCGATCGGCATCGGAACCGCGAGAGCATCGGCGGCGGCGAGCGCGAGGCGCACATCCTTCAGCCCCAGCGACATCTTGAAACCGGCCGGCTCGTATTTCTCGTCGGCGATGAGGCCGCCATAGATCTTGTAGATCAGCGCCCAGATCGGGGTGCTCGTGAGGATGTCAAGATAAAGGCGCGGATCGACGCCGGCCTTGCGGATGAGCGCAAAGGCTTCTCCCAAGCTCTCGATCACCGATGTGATGAGGAAGTTGCCGCTGAGCTTGACGAGGTTCGCCTCCGACGGATTCGGACCGACGACGAAAGTCTTTTGGCCCATCGCGTCGAACAGCGGCTGGGATCGCTCGATCGCGCTTCGGTCGCCCGCCGGGACGATCAAGAGCGCCGCCGCCGCGGCGGCCTCCGGCCTGCCGAAGACCGGCGCGGCGACATAGGCCTGGCCCGCCTTCCGGTGCGCTTCGGTCAGGCGGTCCGAGAGCGCGACGCTGATTGTGCTCATCGAAATATGGACGGCGCCGCGGGGCAGTTCGGCGAGCATCGCTCCTTCGCCGAAGACGGCCTCTGCGACCGCGTCGTCGTCGGCCAGCATGGTGATCGCGACGTCGTTCCGGCAGGCCTCGCTCAGGCTGGCGGCGACGCTCGCGCCCGCCGCGGCCAAAGCCTCGGCCTTGCTGCGGGTGCGGTTGAAGACGACGACGCGGTGGCCGGCCTTGACGAGGTTCTGCGCCATCGCGGCGCCCATATGGCCGAGGCCAATGAATCCGACGTTCATTCTTCGCCCTCCTGTCGCCATGCCGGCGGATTATACGCGCCAGGAAATGGACAGGATGATGATCCCCGCCACGCCTCCGGCGACTGCTTTCCCGGAAGCTTGCCAGACAATTGACCGAAATCAATCCGCTATGTCCCGAGCGCGCCTATCTACGGATCCTGACAGAAACGAAAAGACTCTTCGCGTCGCGAACCACACGCCGCGTCAATTTGTAGCGGCCTTGCGGTATCCGGTGGGAGCGTTCATGCACTATATGGTTTGAGGCAAATCAATGTGGCCGGGTTCGATCGGATCGAGCCTGACTCATGGCGAGGGCGACCAACCAGGAGGAGGATGTCGAGGTTCGCGTCTGAACGATCGCGACGGGCGTTGCAGAGGGAACGGATCTGACGCGCCGCATGGCGTAATCGAGGCTCCTTGACCATCGGACCATCTGCTCAGCGATCGCGCGTGACACGATGCGAAGCGTCGGTCCTTGAAGGCAGATGAAGAAGACGAAGAGCAAATATCCAGGCATCCCCACTGTCATTCATGGCAACGGCGCCGTGGCCGAAGTGATGAGTCGCGTTTGCGGCGGGGTCATCGGCTATCCGATCACGCCCTCGACCGAAATCTCGGAAATCTATGAAGCGTTTCGCGCCAACGGCGGCATCAACATCTGGGGCAAGCACCCGTTCTTCTTCGAGCCCGAGGGCGAACATTCCGCGCAGAGCGGCGCGCTCGGCGCCGCGCTCACCGGCGGCAAGTATGTCTCGAACGCCTCGTCGAGCCAGGGCGTGCTTTACGGCCTCGAATCGCATTACGTGACCGTCGGCAAGAAGGTCGGCGGCTTCGTGCTGCAGGTCGCCGCCCGGTCCGTCTCCCGGCATTCGCTGAACGTGATGGCGGGGCACGACGATGTGTACGCCCTCATCCCGTCCGGCTACACGATCCTGTTCGGCAGCAACCCGCAGGAAGCCGCCGACCTCGCCGCAATCGCCTACAAGCTGAGCGCCCTTTCGCTCATCCCGGTCGTCAACGCCATGGACGGCTTCGCGACAAGCCACATGCTGTCCGAAGCGCTCATGCCCGAGCCGGAGCTTTTGCGCGCGTTCCTTCCCGATCCGGCCGGCCGGATCGGGTGCCCGACGGTCGCACAGGAAGTTCTGTTCGGCGCCAAGGGCCGCGTTTTCCAGCTCGGCCGCTATCTGGCGAGCCGCGAGCATGATTTCGGCCCCGAGGAGCTGGTCAAGCTCAAGGCCTTTCTCGCCGAGAACGAGGAGGCGATCGAGCGCGACGGCAAGGGCGAACTCATCGAGCCGACCCTCGCCTTCGTTCCCGAGGAGTTGCGCGGCCAGTGGCGCCGGCAGTGGCTCAACGCCTATGAGAAGGGAACGCGCCAGGTCGTTCCGGCGCTCGTCGACGTGCACAATCCCGGTCTTACCGGCGGCGTGCAGAACCAGCCGGACTTCCAGGCGGGCTCTGTCGATCATCGCACGCATTTTGCGAGCGAAGTTCCCCGCCTCGCCCGTGAGGTCATGCAGGAATACACGGCATTGACCGGCCGCGAGTACGCCCCGATCAAGACTTTCATGTGCGGGGACGCGGAGGCCGTCATGATCGGCCTCGGGTCCGTCACCGATGACGCCGAGGCCGTGGCCGCGCACTTACGGGCGCAGGGCAAAAAAGTCGGCGTCATCTCGGTCAAGTTGTTGCAGCCTTTCCCGGAAGGCGAGCTCGTCGCCGCGCTCCAGGGCAAGAAGGCCGCGACCGTGCTCGAGCGTTCGGACGTCGCTGCGCTGACAAACCTTGTGACGCAGGCTTTGTTCAAGGCGCGCGAGAACGCCGATGGGCCGCGTCATCCCGGCATTCCAGCGATCGAGAAATCGCCCAAGGTCACAACCGCCATCTTCGGGCTTGGCGCCCATGACCTGCAGCCGCGGCACCTGATCGCCGCGTTCAAGAACATGGAGACGCGCAACGTTCCGTTCGTCTATCTGGGGTCGCAATTTTTCTACAAGAATCCGCCTCCGCGGATCGCCGAATTGCAGGCGAAGATGAGGGCGGCCTATCCGGAAACGGAGGGGATGGCGCTCCAGACCGAGCTCAATCCGAATCTCTTGCCGGAGTCCGCCTTCCGCATTCGCTTTCATTCCGTCGGCGGCTACGGGACTATCGCCACCGGCAAGCTCTTAGCGGACATTCTTGCGGGCGCACTCGATCTGCACTCGAAAGCCGCGCCGAAATACGGGTCCGAGAAGAGCGGCGCGCCGACCAACTATTACATTACGCTGAGCCCGGAGCCGGTGCTCATCACCAACGCCGACTTGGAGGACGTGGAGGTCGTCGTCTCGCCCGACCACAAGATCTTCAGCCACAGCAATCCGTTGCGCGGATTGGCGGAGGGGGGGACCTTCATCCTTCAGTCGCAGCTCGAACCCATTGACGTGTGGAAGGAGTTGCCGCCGCTGGCGCGCAAGACGATCCGCGAAAAGAAGATCCGCTTCTTCGTCATCGACGCCTTCTCGGTCGCCAAACAACATGCGCCGACGCCCGAGCTCGAGACGCGCATGATGGGCATCGCCTTCATCGGCGCGGTCTGTGGGCATTGCGACCGCGTGACCGCCGGCGCGCCCGCCGAGGCGGTTTTGAAGAAGATCCGCCAACAGATCGCCAAGAAATTCGGCGCCAAGGGCGGCCCGGTCGTCGAAAGCAACATGGCGGTGATCGAGGACGGCCTCAAGGCGACCCGCAAGGTCGACTACGATGCGCCCGAGTTCGCCGAGGCCGAAAATCCTGCCGCTCGCACAATTGGACGGACAGTCGCGATCTCGGCGGCGATGTGCCGCGCCGATCGGCCGACCGCGACTTCCGGCTTCCTCGACGCGGACTATTTCGAGGACACGGTCGCAACCCCCTTCCGCGAAGGCGTGATTGCCGAAGCGCCGGTCATGCCTGGCGCCGGCTTATTCATGCCGGCGGCGAGCGCCGCGATGAAGGACAAGGGCCTCTTCCGGCTCAAGGTCCCCGAGTTCATCGCCGATCTCTGCACCGGCTGCATGGAATGCGCGCTGGTCTGCCCGGACGCGGCGATCCCGAACACGGTGCACGACATCCACGATCTCCTCATGACGGGCATCCGCCAGCTCGACATCGCGGAGAGTCAGCGCGAGGTCCTGCGCGGCAAGGTCCACATCCTCGCCGACGCGGTGCGCGACGTCTATCGGCGCGAAAAGGAGCCGGGCCCGTTCCATGAAATCGTGGCGCGGGCGGTGGACGGCCTCGACGTCGAGAGCGCGGTGACGCGCGGCCATCTCGCCAAGCTCGCGAACGCGATGAAGAACTTTCCTGTCGCGCGGACGCGGCCGTTCTTCGATGCGATGGAGAAGGCCTCGCCGGGCGCAGGCGGACTGTTCTCGGCGGCGATCGATCCGTGGAAGTGCACCGGCTGCCTCGAATGCGTCGATGTCTGCGGACCGCACGCGCTCGTCGAGCGCCAGCAGGATTCGGCGCTGCTCGACACGCTCCAGGCGCGCTTCGAGTTCTTGAGCCGCACGCCGAACACGCCGGCCCGCTTCGTCGAAGGCGCGCTGAAGGCCGATGGCGAAACTAAGCGGCTCATGCTCGACCGCAACAACTACTACGCCACCACCGGCGGCCACGGCGCCTGCCGCGGCTGCGGCGAGGTCACGGCCATCCGCCTCGTCACCTCAGCCAACCACGCCATCCACGATAAGCGGCGCAAGGAGCATATCCGCAAGATCGAGAGCCTCATCGAGCGTCTCAACGCCAAGCTGGCGACGGTGAAGAACGACGAGGCCGATCCGAGGCGGCGCGAGCGCATGGCTGAGACCGTCGCGACGCTGGAGCGGCGGCTCTATCTCCTGGAAAGCGGGCCGCGAGGCCATGGGCCCGCCAGCGCCGTCATCGCCAACGCGACCGGATGCAGCAGCGTCTACGCCTCGACTTTCCCGTTCAACCCATACCACGATCCGTGGGTCAACAGCCTGTTCCAGGATACGCCCGCGGTCGCCAAGGGCGTGTTTGAGGGCCTGAGCGCCGAGGCGAGCGGCGACATCCGCGCGCTGCGCATCGCCAAGCTCGACCTCGCCGACGAATACGACCCGCAGGTGCACGACAAGTTCTTCCGCACCTTCGGCTGGGCCGAGTTCACGCCGGAGGAATTGAGCCTGTTGCCGACGGTCGTCAGCATGGGCGGCGACGGCGCAACCTACGACATCGGCTTCGGCGCCTTGTCGCGGCTCTTGAGCACGGCTACTCCAATCAAGGTCGTGGTCTTGAACACCGGCGCCTATTCCAACACCGGCGGTCAGACCTCGACCGCGAGCCTTACGGCGCAGGATTCCGACCTCGCCCGGTTCGGCTCGGCCCACGCGGGCAAGCAGGAGGAACGCAAGGAGCTCGCGCTCATCGCGGCGTTCCACCCGCACGTCTTCGTGGTTCAGAGCTGCGCGGCGATGCAGGGGCACTTCCTGAAGAACGTCGTCGAGTTCCTCAACCACAACGATTCGCCGGGGGTCCTGGACGTCTACACGCCCTGCCAGGGCGAGCACGGCGTCGCCGACGCGCAGGCGAACCGGCATGGGCGAATGGCGGTCGAAAGCCGCATGAGCCCGCTCTTCGTGCATGATCCGCGCGGCGGCGCCGATCTGCACGCGCGCTTCTCGATCGACGGCAATCCGGATCCGGACAAGGACTGGACGACGAACGCGATCGAGTACGTCGAAGAGGGTGTGGTCAAGCTCATGGAGGCCCCGCTCACGCCCGCCGACTTTGCTCTTAGCGAGGGGCGGTTCCGCAAGCAGTTCCGGGC
>DATJXI010000031.1:0-19404 GCA_035500275.1 Roseiarcus sp.
TTCGGAAAGACCCCGATGCAGACCTTCCTTGACGCCATGCCAATGACAAGAGAGAAAATGATCGCCGCTTGATCGCGTCGGACAGAAATACCCGATCGCTCATCCAGGCGCCGACCGTCAGATCGAGTCTCAGCTTCTACAGTTCAGCTTCGCGTTCTCATCCTCGAGCTGCTTCAGCCGCTTGGCGTCCGAGACCTCCAGCCCGCCGAACTTGGCCTTCCATGTGTAAAAGGTCGCGCTGCTGATCCCATGCTTGCCGCCGACGTCAGCGGTCGACAGGCCCGCCTCCTGCTCGCGCAAAATCCCAATGATCTGCTCTTCCCTAAACCTCGATCGTTTCATCGTCCGGTCCTTCCTTCGGATCGGACTCTAGCTTCAGATGGAGGAAAGCCAGGGGGTCACAGCAAGCGGCCTCGGCACGCGCAATGAGGCTTATTTCGTGGCCCAATACCGACCCTGCGCACTCGCTGTCTACGCTTAGCCCAGAGCGTTACCGATCTGGACCCAAGACTCGCTACGAGGCCTCCGGCGCGGAGCTACCTCGGTGGAGCTTTCATCCACTGGAGATCATGAGCTTCTCCTGTCGCACTCAGATTCGAACCCCTACCCGCGACTGCAACGATGCCGGGATGCAAAGGGCTAACCTCGCACGACTTCTTCCAAGGTCCGCCGCGGGCTGGGAGGCGCCGGGCGTTCTGCAAAGCCGAGACGGAATGCAAAAGTCGGCTCCCACCCCTTCTCCGGCGCGAACTTCGCAAGCTCCGAAGCGAACCGACTTGGCCGACCGAGCATGGCGTCGCGATCCATCCGCTCAATAGGTTGATTGAGCGGTTGGGCGGCAAGCCCTGCAACAGTCGCTGCCAGATGTAGTCGCTGCCAGGCGCGCCCCGCCGCGATCGCCGAGCGCATATCCAAGCGGTCGCGCACAAACAGCATGCCGAGCGCCGGCGCCGTCGGGACCTGAACGTCGCGCGTCATTGCGAGCCAATACATATCGCTAGACCTCGCGTCCATGTCGGGCATGAGCTTGGCGATCGCCCTCATGAACGGCGAAAGGCCGGCGGTATCCACGGTTGCTCCATCCCTGTGGGCGACGATTTCACGGCGCCCGGTTCGGAACCAACGGGCGCTGTCGGCGGACATCTCGGCGTCGTCGACGATGCGGCTCGTCGCCTCGATGATGATGGCGGCAAGATCGCGACGAGCCTGTTCATTGGTGAGAAAGGCGACTCGCACCGCGTCATTCTCAACCAGCTCCTCGAAGTCCCTGAGCCGTCCGGGGTCTACGTTTTGGTCAAAGCGGTAAGGGCCTCGGTTCGTATGACGATCGGGAATGGCCGCGAAAAGCGAGTCGCGCTTGCTTCGCGCCGGGGCCAGTGCAACGCGGGCAGCAACGATCGGCGTATTCTCGGGGGAAAGCGATAGCTTGCCGTCCGCGGGTTCGACCTCGGCCGCAAACCCATCCGCCTGGGCCGCCAACATGAGATTCTCGATCGCCGCGCCTATCCCAAGATGCATCTCGCGCCGGAACGGATCGAAAGAGCCGAGATTACGCGCCCGGTCTGCCGAAACCTCGATCGCGTCCTTATCCACCTCGAATATCCAGGGCTGCGTGTCGTGCGGGCTCGCGGCGAGGATCGCCGCTCGTACAAGCCGAAGCGATCCCTCCGCAGGGCTCCCCTCCCAAGAACGCCAAGGCAAGTAAGGGGAATCCGGGCTCGTGCCCGGCAGGGCTCCGCGATCCCAGGCTCGATAACCCAAACCTGCGATGGCCGCCGCCGCCCCGCCTGCGACCAACAATGCCCGGCGCGTCCGCGTTCCCATAGAGACCAAGCTATCAGACTATTCTCCACGATGGCTCGTTATGCGCTTCCGATTTGCGCCTCCGCCGCGCGCGCCAGGCGGACAAAGACCGGGACGTCCACCTCTTCGGCCCGAAGGGTCGGGGCGAGCCTCGCTTCTGTCAGCAGCCCCGCAAGATCAAGCCCCCGGGCCGCGGCGAAGCCCTTCAGCGACTGGCGCAGCATTTTTCGTCGCTGTCCGAACGCCGCCTGGGTGAGCGCCGAAAGCAGGCGCGGGTCGCAAAGATCGGGCTCGGCCTTCGGAACAAGCTCGACCACGCTGGACGTCACCTTCGGCGGCGGCGTGAAGGCGGCGGGCGCCACATCGAACAAAATACGCGCCCGCGCGCGCCATCCGGCGAGCACCGCAAGCCGCCCGTAGTCGGCGCGCTCCGCCGGCGTGGCGACGATGCGCAGCGCAACCTCGCGCTGGAACATGAGAACGAGCCGGTCGTAGAACGGCGGCCAAAACTCGGCCTCGAGCCAGCCGACGAGCAGCCGGGTCGCGATATTGTAAGGCAGGTTGGCGCAGATGCGGATCGGCGCGCCGCCCGCCTTCTCGATCAGCGCCTGCGGCGAAACCGTCCGCGCGTCCGCCTCGATGACCTCGAGCCGGCTGGGCCAGTGGCCGCCGATCTCGGCGAGCGCCGGCAGCGCCCGCGCGTCCCGCTCGATCGCGACGACTTTTCGCGCCCCCTCCATGAGCAGCGCCCGGGTCAGGCCGCCCGGGCCCGGCCCGACCTCAACGACGACCACCCCCGCAAGCGGCCCGGCGGCGCGCGCGATCCTGCGGGTGAGATTGAGGTCGAAAAGAAAATTCTGGCCGAGCGTCTTGCGAGCGTCGAGCCCATGCCGCGCCACAACCTCGCGCAGCGGCGGCAGCCCGTCGGCCGCGAGCGTCACTTGGTCAGGCGGTCGGCGAGCCTCAGCGCTGCAATGAGGCTCGACGGGTTTGCGATCCCCTTGCCGGCGATGTCGAAGGCGGTCCCGTGATCGGGAGAGGTCCGGACGAAGGGAAGCCCGAGCGTCACGTTCACCGCCTCCTCGAAGGCCAGCGTCTTCGCCGGAATGAGGCCCTGGTCGTGGTACATCGTGAGCGCGACGTCGTAAGCCGCCCGCGCTTTCGCGTGGAACATCGTGTCGGCGGGCAGGGGGCCCGCGGCGTCAATCCCCTCCGCCCTCAGCGCCTCGATCGCCGGGGCAATGATGGTGATTTCCTCCCGCCCCATCGCTCCCCCCTCTCCGGCGTGCGGGTTGAGGCCGGCGAAGGCGAGGCGTGGGCGCGTCACCCCGAAACGGGCGCGCATCTCATGGTCCACGATGCGCGCCGCGCGCTTGATAAGTTCGGCGTCGAGCGCCTTGATCGCCTCGGCGAGGGCGAGGTGGATGGTGATCGGAACAACCGCGAGCTTTTCCGACCAGATCATCATGACGGGAAAGACCGGCTCGCCCAACGCCGTGGCGAGTTCGCCTAAGAATTCCGTGTGGCCCGGAAAGCGGAAGCCGGATTCGTAAAGCGTCGACTTGGCGATCGGATTGGTGACGACCGCGCGGGCCTCGCCCGTGTGGACCGCCTCGACCGCCCGCGTAATCGATTCGATCGTCGCCGCCGCGTTGGCGGAATTGGGGCGGCCGGGCGCAGCCTCGACCGCGTTCTTAAGCGGAACCACGGGAAGCCCGTTGCCGATGACGGAGGCGGCCTCCGCGGGCTCCGTTTCGATGATCCGCGCGTCGATCCCGATGGTCTTGGCGACGGACGCCAGATGCCCGGGCGCGGCGAGGACAAAGAACGGCGCGTCATGGGCCGACCTCTGCCGCCAGGCCGTGAGCGTGAGCTCCGGGCCGATCCCCGCCGGCTCGCCCATCGTCAGCGCCAGCGCGGGCTTTTGTTGCGGCATGTGGAGGCTCCCGTCAGCCCTTCAAAGGCCGACGTTGCCCTTGACGTCGCCAAGCGTGCGCAGGACCAGCTGGAACAAGAGCGTCTGGTTGCGAACGGTCGGGTTGTAAATGACCGGGCCGCCCGCGTAAGCCGGATAGGCGGCGGGCGCGCTCAAGGAGGACGAATAGCGGACCGTGAAGGTGGTGCACTCGTCCTTGTAGCCCATGCCGATCGAGTATCCGACCGGGTAGAAGACCGACGTCGATTGGCCAGTCGTGTCGTAATAATGACGGGACATGTCGAGGACGAGCGATCCGCTTAACGACCAGCGGTCGAGGAAACTATACGAAGCGGCCCCGGTGAGGCCCTCGCGAGGATATTCCCAGCCCAGCGCCGGCTGCGCCGCGTAAAGCGCGTAATCCAGGCTCGCTGACAGGCCCCAGATGTTCGCCTTGGCGATGGCGTCAAATCGACGCAGTTGCAGGGTCGAGCTGTCGAACTGCTGCTTGCTGATGAGATAGACCGGCGCCGACGACGGCTGCAGCGCCTCTCCCGCGACGAAATTGGAGAAGGTCTTGTCGAGGCCGGACCCCAGTCCGACGTTCGTCGGGTCATAGAGCTTATAGGAATTCTGCCCGGCGACCTGGATCGACTCTCCCGCCAGAGCATTGAAGTGTCCGCCATTGGGGAAGTTCGCCGTATATTGGAGCCCGTAGTTGAACCGCGTGCCGCCCTCGATCCGGTCGTAGCCCGGAAACTTGTTCCAGGCGAAAAGGTTCGCTTCGTCGAAAACGATGGTCTGCGAGTCTTCGTTGGGCTGGAGGCTCGGGATGACCTCGCTCGGCCGCGCGATGAACTGCCCGATCGGCGTGATCGTCTGCGTGCCCCACGAGGCGTTGGCGACGAACGGATAACGGTATTCGATCCCGACGCCCGCCATGCCGCGGGCGAAGGCGCCCTGGCCGGAGCTGGAAAAGAATGCGGCCTGGCTCGAATTGGCGACGGTGCTGGAGCCGATCGCGCTCGCGTAGGTGATCGACCCGTTTTCGTTGAGGGCCGTCCCCTCGCCGTCGAGCCGCGCGAACACGAACGGCTTCCACACCTCGCCGATCGGATCGATATAGCTGCGCTGCCAGGAGAGCTGCCCGGAGGCGCGGGCGTAGTCGCCCGCGATGCCGCGCAGCATGCAGGGGCCCGGGTAGTAGGTGTTCACGTAGCGGCCGTTAACCACCGTCTCGCAGACGTCGTATAGATGATAGGCGTTGTCGAAGGTTTCGAGGCCGGTCGACTGGAAGAAGGCGTTGTTGCGGTTGATATTGGCGACGTTGACATCGATCGTCGCCTCGCCGCCGACGCCGTAGGTGCGGTCCTCGGGAAGAAGGAAGAGGCGGTTGTAGTCGAGAACCGGCGCGGCGACCGGCAGCCTCCGGTTGTCGTCGTTCGCCGTCGTGCCCTCGAAATGATAGCCGCTGAGGTCGAAGAAGCCGAGGTCCGACTGGCCGCGCAGGTAGATCGTGGACACCACGTCCTGAAAGTAATAGTTGCTGAAATCGATGCCATGCAGCTTGTAGTCGTTGGCGAAGAACTTGTCCGAGAGCAGGTTCAAACTCCAGCCGAACCGCCACATCGGATTGATGAAGAAGTCGCCATTGGTCTCGAGCGAACCTCGCAGCCGCCGGTCGCCCGCGCCGTAGGGATAGGTCGGAAACAGATTCGGCTGCTGCTCGTCGATCCCGACGGCGCGGATATTGTAGATGCCGTTCGTGAGCCTTTGGCGCCACTCGATCTCCCCGAGCAATCCCTGCTTGGAAAGGTAGGTCGGCGTAAGGGTGAGATCGTAGCTGGGCGCGAGGTTGATGAAGTAGGGCAGGCTGACGCCGTAGCCCAGATTGGCGCCTGAGACGAACTGCGGCGCCAGGACCCCCGTTTGCTTGTTGACGGTCGAGTCCGGGGCCGAGAAGAACGGCGTGTAAAGGATCGGCACGCCCCAGACGAGCAGGTGCGCGTCCTCGAAATAGACCGTGTGGGTCTGCTGGTTCTCGATGATTTTGGCCGCGCGCACCTGCCAGAAGGGCGGCCTTTCAGGGTGGTCCTTACAGGGCTCGCAGGCCGTGTAGGCGCCCTTGCTCAGCACCGTCACATCGCCGTTCGAACGCTCCACGCGCGGGGACGTGAAGCGCGTCTTGTCGGCGGTCAGCACCTGGACGCTGTCGATGAAGCCGTCCCGGAAATTGTCGCTGAGCTCGAACCGGTTGCCGTAGACGATGTCGCCGTGCTCGTCGGTCATCTCGGCGTGGCCCTCGGCGTACACGCGCTTGGTCGCCCGATTGTAGACGACGCGGTCGGCCTGCAGGACCCGGCCCTGATAGAAAAGCTGCACCGACCCGACAGCGGAGACGGTGTTCTTGTCGCGGTCGTAGACGAGTTCGTCGGCGTCGATGACAAGCTTTTCCGGCGGCTTCGCGGATTGGCTTGTCGGCGCGGCCGAGCCTTTCGCCGCCGCGGGGGCCGCGGCGGACGCGGGCGGCGACTGCAAAAGGCACGTGAACGTCAGCGCGGCAACGACCAGCGCCAGAACGCGCGCGAAGTAGCCTACACGCCAGCTTTGCTCAAGGGAGGAGCTGACGGCGGAGCCCATCAACCATCCTCTTGCTGCAGCAACACGTAAACGCCAAACAAACACCCAACGATTCCAGGCGACCAACCCGCGACGGGCGCGCTGAGGAAGCCCGCCTCGCCCAGATCGTTGATCACTTTTGTCCCCACATACAGCACGAAGCCCGTCGCGACGCCACCCGAAACCATGAGCTCGACGCCGCCCATTCGGAAGAATCTTAACGAAAAGCACGCGGCGACAAGCACCATCGCCGCCAGAGTCAGCGGGCGCGCCAAAAGCTCCTGGAAGCGCAGACGATAGACGGTCGGGTTGAGACCGGCGCGGGCGGTCTGGTCCGCGAGCGAGGGCAGGCTCCAGAACGACACCGTCTCGGGGGCGACGAAGGCGCGGGCGACCTCGTTCCGCTTGAGGTTGGTCGCCAGCAGATACGTCGAGACCGGGAGGGTCTCGAACCCCGGGGTTACGATTTTCGCGTCCTTCATCTCCCAATAGCCATTGCGCAACTCCCCGGACGCCGCGTCGACCCGCTCGAGAAAGTTTCCCTTATCGTCGAAGTTGAACACCTCCACGCCGGTAAGGCGCGTCCCGTCCCCCTCGTTGCCGCGCGCGTGTACGATCGCCTGTCCGTCGACGCTCTTCTGGCGGATCCACAAATCTCCCCAGGGGTTGGAGCGACCGCCGAAGACGCTGTTCTCGATCTCGTCCGATCGCTGCTTCATCCATGTTGAGGTCGGATTATAGGCAAGGACGGAAAGGACCCCGATCAGGAGGACGACGAGAAGCGGCGGCGACAGGATTTGCCAGACGGACACCCCCGCGGCTCGCGCGACGACCAGCTCCATCTTCCGCGACAGGTTCAGAAAGGCGATCATGGAGCCGAACAGCACCGCGAACGGGAGCGCCTGCTCAGCGAAGGTCGGGGTCCGCAGGAAGGAAAGGGCGGCCATGAGCGGCGCGGTGGCTCTGGGCGCATCCCCGGAGCGCCGCAACATTTCCACAAGATCGACTGCGTAGATCAGCGTGAAGACGAAGGCGAACGCCGCGAGCACCGTTCGGCCGAAACGATCGGCGAGATAGATCGACAGCGTCCGCCCAATCATGCCGCACCCGCCTCGATGGACCTCGGCGCCGGGGTCAAGAGCAGCCGGCGGAAAATGAATAGGACGGCCGCGAGAATGACGGCGACTGGAATTCCCCAAACGAAAATCTCCGCCGACGGGACGCCGACGGAAAGAGTGGTGGCGGCGATGCCCAGCGTCCGAGCTCCCGCGAAAGCGAAAATCGCCCCGCCGATCGCGAACCCCCTGCCCTGTCGGGTCGTGCGCGCCTCCCCCAGCGCCGCAAAGGCGACCAGCCCGGCGACCAGCGCGTAAAGCGGGCTTGCGAGACGGTCGAGCAGCTCGCTCCGGATGTGCCCGGCGAGCGACGGGTCAGCCCGGTCCTTTTCGCTCGGCGACATGAGTTCAGCGGTCGTTCGCTCGCGCGGGCGCTTGATCCCTCTTATCGCCTGTGAAAACTGCGACAGGTCGATCGTGTATTCATCGAAGCTGACCATTGTCGAATCGCCGGCTGCGTGAGGGCGCAAAAGGACGCCTTTCGTCAGTTGCAGATAACTCTCGCCGTCCTTCTCGATCGTTTTTCCCGCT
The DNA here is from genome assembly GCA_035500275.1 of Roseiarcus sp. GTDB lineage: Bacteria > Pseudomonadota > Alphaproteobacteria > Rhizobiales > Beijerinckiaceae > Roseiarcus. The sequence goes on from DATJXI010000031.1 coordinate 7,984, forward strand.
TCTGCGATATAGGTGGCGACGTGCGCCGGATCGCGCCGGTCCTGCATGAAAACGCCCCGCAACGCGCCGTCCGGAGTGCGCTCGCGGTAATGAAAGACGAAACCCTGTTCGAGACTTGAGAATGCGCCGGGGGCGGCGAAGTTTGAAATGAAATCCGCGCGAATGAAGGCGGTCAGGTTCTCGATCGCCCCGAAGCTCCAGGGAAGAACCTGGATATAGACGGCGGCGACGAGCGCAAATACTACGCCGGACAGGAGCGCGAGCGGCCGAAGCAGCTTCGCCGGCGAGACGCCGGCGGCCGCCATCACGACAAGCTCGCTGTCGCCGTTGAGCTTGTTGAGCGTATAGAGGACGCCCGCGAAGAGCGCGACCGGGGCGATGACCGCAATCAGAGAGGGCAGAGCGAGCGTCGTCATCAAGAAGAAGATGAGAATCGTCTGGCCCTTGCTGGTCAAGAGATCGATCTGGCGCAGGGCCTGCGTGATCCAGATGACGCCGATCAGCACGACGAGGCCGGTAAGGAAGGCCGTCGTCGCCGTCCGCAGCACATAGCGTTCGATCCGCGTCATGGCCTCTGCATTGAGGAAGCGTTGGGCCTGCCCAAGCTCCTCCCTCTTCAGCGCCCTATCCGGAACCGGCGGCCGTTGCAACGACGCCGGCTTCGGCAGCGGCCGGCCTTCCTGCTGGCCAATCGCGGCGACTTATTGACGCGCCCGGCAAAGCCCCCGATATGACGGCCCCGGACGCCGATGCCCGCGGACAACGAATCGGGTCGCGATCAGGCAACAGGAACAAAGGCATGAGCGGAGCCGTCAAAATAACCTTCGGCTCGTTGTCGCCCCCCAAGGGCGGCGCGCTCGTGGTGTTCGTCGGCTCCGACCTCAAACCGGCGCCCGCCGTAGCCGCTCAGGTCGGCGACCTTGGACCCCTGATCCGCGCCGCCGCCGAGGCGGCCAATTTCCGGGGCCTCCAGAAGACCGCGCTCGACATTCTCGCTCCGGCCAATGTCAACGCCTCGCGTCTGATTGTCGTCGGCGTCGCCCCGGGCAAGGACACCGCGCCTCTCGATTTTGTGATGTTGGGGGGCTTCACATTTGGGAGAGTGACCGGGGCCAAGAAGGTCGAGGCGGCGTTCGAGCCGCCGTCCAGCGGGTGGGACGCCGCCGCAGCCGCCGATTTTGCGCTTGGCCTCAGGCTGCGCGGCTACCGCTTCAACAAGTACAAGACGCGCAAGAAGGAGCCGCCGGAGGAGGAGACCCCGGAGCCGCCGGAGTTCGCCATCGAAACCCGCCATGCCCAGGCCGCCCGCGCCGCGGCCGGCGACAGGCTCGCCGTCGCCGAAGGGATCGAACTCGCGCGCGATCTCGTCAACGAGCCGCCCAACGTGCTGTACCCGGCGGAGTTCGCCAACCGGGCGAAGGAGCTGGAGAAGCTCGGGGTCGAGGTCAACGTGCTCGACGAGAAGGCGATCGGCAAGCTCGGCATGAACGCGCTGCTCGGCGTCGGCCGCGGCTCCTCGCGCGACAGCCGGCTGGTCACGATGCGCTGGACCGGCAGGGGCGCGAAAAAGTCGAAGCCGATCGTCGTCGTCGGCAAGGGCGTCTGCTTCGATTCGGGCGGCATCTCCATCAAGCCGTCGGCGGGCATGGAGGACATGAAAGGCGACATGGGCGGCGCAGCCTGCGTCGTTGGGCTCATGCACGCGCTCGCGACGCGAAAGGCCAAGGCCAATGTCGTCGGCGTGATCGGCCTCGTCGAGAACATGCCGGACGGCGACGCGATCCGGCCGGGCGACATCCTCACCTCGATGTCCGGCCAGACGATCGAGATCGTCAACACCGACGCGGAGGGCCGCCTCGTGCTCGCCGACGCGCTTTGGTACGCCCAACAGACGTTCGCCCCGCGCGCGATGATCGACCTCGCGACCCTGACGGGCGCGATCATGGTCGCCCTCGGACAGGAATACGCCGGTCTTTTCTCCAACGACGACGAGCTTGCGCGGCGACTGATCGCCGCAGGTCAGGAAACCGGCGAGAAGGTCTGGCGCCTGCCTCTGGCCCCCGCTTATGACAAGCTCATCGATTCGAAATTCGCCGACATGAAGAACACCGGCGGCCGGCACGGCGGCTCGATCACGGCTGCGCAGTTCCTGCAACGCTTCGTTAAGGATACGCCCTGGGCGCATCTCGACGTTGCGGGAACCGCCATGGGTTCGCCATCGTCAGACATCAATCCATCCTGGGGCTCGGGATGGGGAGTTCGCCTTTTGAACCGCCTTATCGCCGACTCTTACGAAGGCTAGACGAGAGCCAGGCAAAGGCCGGGAGACAGGGATGCAGCTGGGATCCAGGGTCTTGGCGTTCGCGCTCGCCGCGTGGGGCGCAAGCGCCGAGCCCTCCTGGGCGATCGCGGGTTGCGACGCATTCACCGCGGCGTTGCGCGCCGGCGCGAGCGACATGGGCGTCGACTTCTCGCGCGCCATCGTCGTGTCGCGCATCCGTTCGGCCGACAACGTTTTCGACGTCACCACCAGGGTCGACGTGGACGCCACCCTGAGCTGCCGCGGCGACGAGTTCGTTCGCTTCGAAGCGCGCATTGGGGAGCCGGCCAACGCGCGCACGACCACGAATTTCGAGCGCTTCCAGGTCGCCGCCTTGCGCGCGGCCTTAGGCTGGGACTCCGTGAAGAGTCGCAACGTCGTGAAGAATTTGGCCGCCGACGCGCGCGAATATCTCAGCGCGTCGCGGCAGAGGGGCGACATCTATATCGCCGGCAAGACCGAGGAGCATTTCCCCGGCAATGTCAGTCTGGGCATGATGGCGACCGACTCCGACCGCACCTTCGTCATCGTCGGCCCGAGAGGCGAGTAGGTCGCCTGAGGCCGCATGGGCGAATTCCGCTTTCATCATCTCGAGCGGCTGCGCATCGACCAATCCCTGCCGCGGCTCCTGGAGCGCGCCTGCGAGGAAGGCCGGCGGGTCGTCGTGCGCGCGCCTTCCGACGAGGCGGTCGCCGCACTCAACGACCGCCTGTGGATCTACGACGACGCGAGCTTCCTGCCGCACGGCGCAGCGGGCGACGGCGACCCGATGTCGCAGCCCATTTTCCTGACCGCGCGGGTCGAAAATCCGAACGCCGCGACGACGCTGGTCTTGTTGCCGGGCGCGGAAACGAGCGAGTCGGACGAAACTTTCGACGAAGTTGTCCGCCTGTTCGACGGGCGCGACGGCGAGGCGCTGGAGGAGGCGCGCCGCGAGTGGAGGCGGCTCAAGGACGCCGGCCAGGCGCTCGGCTATTGGCGCGAAGGCGAGGACGGCGGCTGGGTGCGTGCGCAGTGAGTTAGGCGCACCGTCGACTCGATTCACCGCAATCCGGCCAGCAGTGATTTCACCCGGTCCAGTTGCGCTTTCGTAGTGTCCGCCATCCAGCCCGCAGGGGCGCTCGCCAGCGCTTCCCGCAGCAGGTCCTCACCCTTGGGATCGCCAAGCGCGACCAGCGATTCCGCGTGGCTGGCGGCGATCCAGTACTTCTCGTCCCTGAGCGTCGTATCCCCCTCGGCAGACCGCTTCTCCTGCAGGGCCTGAAGTCTCTTTTCGGTGATGTCGACAACGGCTCGGCGGACCCGATCGGCGAAAACCTTGTCGGCTATTCTGTCGTCGCCGGACGATTTCGACGCTCGGACCGTCAGCAGATACGCAAGATTTGTCCCGTTGTAGTAATCCCGCTTGATGAAAAAGCCGCGTTCGGCGGCGCGGATCGCCTCGTCGAGGTCCTGCTTCTGCTCGTCCGGCGACCGCGTCGCGATTTCGCCCCTGCGCTTATGGATCGCGCTCCAAAGCCCAAGCGTTTCGGGATCGGTCGTCGTGTCGACGTCGAGCTCTCTCAGCAGCGCCTCGGCCTCCGCGTAACCTGCCAAGGCGAGATCGACGCCTCCGGTTTTCGCTTTCGCCTCGCCCGCCTTGTATGTTGCGAGGGCCAGCTGCTGGATGATGCCCGGCGGCGGCCTTCTCGGCGTAGGGTCCCCTCCCGACAGGGGCGCGGTCTGCTGTTTATAGATGCCCAGAAGAATTTTCTGCGCAAATTCGAACGCGCCGGTGTCCATCGCGTCGCGCACCGTTTCGAGTTTGCTCGCGTAGCTGTCCTCGCTCGCCATCTGCGGGGCCGGCCGCGCGGCGGCGCTCGCCGCCGCTGTCGCGGCTGCGGCCAGCGCGGGTTTCTCAAGTTTTGGCAGCGCCACATAAACGGGACTGTCGATATCCGAGCTGGTCTTTAAAGTCGTCGCCAATTTCGTGAGCTCGTCGCGCATCCGCATCACTTCGTCGAAGCCGATGTCCGGCCCAAGATGCTCATAATGGCGAACGACGATGTGGCTGGCGTCGAACGGAATGGCGAACTTGTTTTCCGCCATGATGACCGTCGCGCGCGGCTTTAGGGCATGACGCACGCCGAGTTCGAAAATGGCGTTGAGGTTGGACGTCGAAAGGTCGGCGACGACAAGGTCCGCGCCGAAAAGCATCTCGTACATCGGCACGTCGATGACGCCGGAATGCTGGATTTCATCGGCGCGGACACAATTGTAGCCGGCAGCGGTGACCGCTGGCTTGATGATGTTCTTGTAGCTCTTGTCAAGGTCGAGCACCCGGCCAGTCGCCAAGTCCGTCTTCTGCCCGAAGCCCATGATGACGAAGCAATTGGGTTGCGCGCCGTTCATGGTCCGCCCTCCCTTGAAACCTTCCGCCGGCCACTGTCGGACACCCTGTCGACTTTCGCAATAGGACGCTTAATCCCGGGTCGGTTTGTGGAAGTGCCTGAAATACAATTGCGCGGGCCCTAAAGCTGTCGGCGGAAAGGAGGACGGCGGCTGGGTGCGGGCGCATGAATCCAGCGACTCGCATTCCGGTTACAATTTGTGTTCGGAGTGTGACGCCCGTCACAGTCAGAACCAGACAATTGTGATTAGAGTATTGTTAGCGTGAGGAAAGCTGCGATGCGTATGATCGTGGCGATAGCGCGCTAAAGCGCAATTTTGGGTTCGCCGCCGAGCGGTCGGCGACCCACTGTGATTAGGGAGGGGAGTTCCAAATCAAGGATGCGTCATAGGGCGAGGCAGGCCGTCTGACGACGGCGCTGCGGACGCACCGCCGGAGGCGGCGACCCTTTTTGGGCCGTCCTTGATTTCGAACTCCCTTTCGCAAGTTCAGCGGCGGGCCGCTTGGCCAGTCGTCGCTGCGCGAGTAGTCTTGACCCATTGAGGGACGCGAGGCTGCAATGCGCGCCGTTTCATTCCTTGCTTCCGTTGTTGCCTTTGCGCTCCTCCTGGCCGCCGCCAGTCGCGCCGTGGCGGCTGAAGCCCATATCTCTGTCGACGCCGCAGTCGTGCTCGCGGCTGACGTTTCCCGCAGCATCGACGATGACGAATTCGCCTTGGAGCGGCGGGGATACGCCGAAGCCATCCAGAGCCGGAAGCTCATCGACGCCATTTCCACAGGCCGGCATGGCGCGATCGCCCTCGCCTATGTGGAGTGGGCGGGCGAGGGCGAACAGAAGGTCGCCGTCGACTGGACCATCATCCATAACGCGGCGGACGCGCAAGACTTCGCGGCCCGGATCGCCGCAGCGCCGCGCTCGTTCGTCGGGCGCACCGCCATCGGCTCGGCCATCGACTTTTCCTTCGCGCATTTCGCGGAGATCCCGTTTGCGGCCGAGAGGCTCGTGATCGACGTCTCGGGCGACGGAACCAGCAACCAAGGACGCCCCGTCACCGCGGCGCGCGACGCGGCCGTTGCTGGCCGCGCCATCATCAACGGGCTGACGATCTACAATAAGCGGGCGGCGGCGCTCGGCGGATATCTCGCGCTTCATACCAATCCGCCCGGCGGACTCTCTCTCTACTACCGACAGAACGTCATCGGCGGGACAGGCGCCTTCGTCGTTCCGATCGACGACTTCGCCAGCTTCGGCGACGCCTTGTTGCGCAAGCTCGTCAACGAGATCGCCGAGCGCTGAGGCGGGTTCGCGGCTACTGCAGCTTTGGTTTCTTCAGGAAGGCGGCGCGATCCGCCGAGCGCAGGCGGACGCCGACGGCGCGTCCCTCGCGAATAATCTCGACCGGAACCTCGACCCCCGCCGATCCGCAGGCCCAGACCTTGCGGTAGAAATCGGCGAGATCGGCGACCTCCTCGCCCCGCACGCTGGCGACGACGTCGCCGCGCTTCAAGCCCGCGGCCGCCGCTGGCCCGAGTTCGGACACCGCGGCCACGACCACCTCGCCCCCTGTCTCGGCCGAGTATATGCCCAGCCACGGCCGCGCCGGTTTATTCACGCGACCGTAAGCGAGCAGATCATCGAAGATCGGCGGCAAAAGGTCGATCGGCACGATCATGTTGATCTTGCACTGCCCTCCCGGCGAGACCACCTGCTCGACGTGTAGGGAGCCGATGCCGATCAGTCTGCCTGAGCGGTCGATGCAGCCGGCGCCGCCCCAGAAGGGATGCGCCGGGGCCGTGAAAATCGCCTGTTCGAGGTAATATTCCCAGTAGCCGGCGAATTCCTGCTTGCCGACGATGGTCGCACGCACGCTGCGGGTGCGGCCGCCAGCGGAAACGACGACCGGATCGCCCACTTTCGCCTCGGAGGAGCTCCCAATCTCGAGTGCGGGGCAATCAAGCCGGTCGAGCGCTTGCACCAGGCCGAAGCCGCTTTCCTGGTCGATGGCGAGCGCGTGGCCGGGCGTCACCCGGCCGTCGGAGCGCGCGATCCAGACCGACTCGGCCTCGGTGATGAGATATCCGATCGTCAGCACGAGGCCGCTGTCGCGGATGACGACGCCGCTGCCCGTGCGCTGCTCGCCGAGAATCTGCGCCGTATACGCGTCTTCCGGGACCGAGGACTGGATGGTCACGATGGATCTTATTGCGCGGTCGAGGTCAAAGCCAGGACCGTCCGCAAGCTTCTGCGGATTTGTCTGGGACGCCTCTCGGCGCGGCTTGTCGCTCATCGCCATGCTTTTCCGAAGCCCAAACGGATGTTACTTCCGCTGACAGCGCCGGGCAAATCACACCACGAGGGCCCAACACTGGCGACGCGTGGGCAAGGTCCGGGGCGGCGATCACAAATTCGCGAGGACGGGCAATGAGCGGCGCGCGCAAGAACAAGGAGCTCGCCGAGCGGGTCTGGACCTCGAACTAGAGGCGCATGCTCTTCAACGCAGCGCGAGCTTCGACCTCCATACGGGACGCAAATCTCCTCTCGGCTTCCAGACCGGCGGAAACATCCGAGGGCGAATGCTGCCGACGAACGGAGAGGCGCGGCGTCGGCCACGCAGACGACCGGAGCCGCGGGCCGCCGTCGCTCGAATAGACGCGCCGGAAGCGATGCCGCCGCAGCGCCAGCAAGACCGAGCGGTTGTAGCCGCCGAAGGGCAGCGCGGCGTCCATGACCGGCGCGCCAATAAGGTCCTCCAGGATCTGCTTGGCTCGCGCCACCTCTTCCTCGAGAGCGGCGGCCTGGGCAAGGTCCCACCGAACGTGGTTCATTCCGTGCGTCCCGATCGAGAAGCCGAGCGACGAGAGTTCGCGCACGTCCCACCCCGCGAGATAGCCTTTTTGCCCAAGCTTTCCTGCGAGGATGAAGAATTGCGCCTTAAGCCGGCGTTCGCTCAGCGCCGGGGCGCCGAGCCGCAGATCCGAGAGATTGCCGTCGTCGAACGTAAGACCGATCTCTTTTTTGCCCGGATGGGCCGCGATCATATCCAGCATCGTCAGATACGATCGATGAGGCAGCCAATACAGCGCCTCGCCCGGTTCGAACGGCCGGATGGGCTCGCCTATGCCGTGGAAATTTAGAATGAACTGCGCGCCGCCTTCGGCCGATGCGGCGCCTGATCGCAAGGGCAGGTTCTTTACTCAACGGTTCGAAACGGGTCGAGCGGGCGAGGTGCGCGGCCCCGAGGCTTTCTAGTCAGGCAGAGCGCGCTTGTCGAATTCCGCCTATTCAGCCCAACCCCTGAGTTCGCGCCTGACGACCGCCTCGATCACCTTAATCCCGCCGGCGCTATCGTTGAGGCAGGGGATGGCGGCGAAGCGTTCCCCGCCGGCTTCCGAGAAATAGCCCGCGTTCTCGACGCGGATCTCTTCCAGCGTCTCGAGGCAGTCGGCGACGAAGCCGGGCGTGACCACCGCAATCCGCCTGACGCCGCGCTTGGCCAATTCCTGCACCGTGTCGGCGGTGTAGGGCCTGAGCCACTCTTCCCGCCCGAAGCGCGACTGGAAGGTCATGCAAAGCTTGTCGTCCCCCCACCCTAGGGCCTCGCGCAGGAGCCGCGCCGTCTTCGCGCAATGGCAGTAGTAGGGATCGCCCTTATCGAAATAGGCCTGCGGCACGCCGTGAAACGAGGCGACAACGACCTCCGGCTCGAAATCGAGCGCGGCGAGCGAAGCGCGGACCGAAGCGGCCAACGCTTCGATATAGGCCGGGTCGTCGTAATAGGGCGGCGCGACGCGCAGCGCCGGCTGCCAGCGCATCGCCTTCAACGCCTCGAAGGCCGCGTCCGCGACCGTCGCGCTGGTCGCGGCGCAATATTGCGGATAGAGCGGCACGAGGAGGATTCGGTCGCAACCCGCCGCCTGCAGCGCGGTCAGCCGGTCGGCGATGCGCGGCTGCCCATAGCGCATCGCCCAGTCGACCTCGACGCTGGGCTTAAGGGCGCCGAGCGCCTCAGCGACCTTCTCGGCCTGGCTGCGGGTGATGGTCTTCAGCGGCCCCTCGTCGAGATCCTTGTTCCAGATGGCGGCGTAGTCCCGGCCCTTGGCGGATGGACGCTTGAGCAGGATGAACTGGAGGACCGGCAGCCAGACCGCGCGCGGCGCCTCGATGACGCGCCTGTCCGACAGGAACTCCTTCAGGTAGCGGCGCATCGACCAGTAGTCGGTCCCCTCGGGCGTTCCAAGATTGACGAGAAGCACGCCGATCCGGCCCGCTCGAACCGGAGGGTGGCCGGCCGGGCGCGGCGAGGACGTCGATCGGGTCGTGTCAAGCAAGGGCGTCTCCATGGTGCGAAGGGGCGCCGTCGGCGCACCACGCGGGGCCGCCGTTCGGCGATCACGGCTGCGTCGGCGTGAAATTCGTGGCCACGCCGTTGATGCAATAGCGCAGACCTGTTGGCGGCGGCCCGTCCGGGAACACGTGCCCCAAATGCGAGCCGCAGCGCGCGCAGTGCGCCTCGGTGCGGGTCATGCCGTAGCTCCTGTCGACCGCGGTTTCGATCGAGCCCTCGACCGGGGAGGTGAAGCTCGGCCAGCCGGTGCCGCTCTCGAACTTGGTCGTCGTCTCGAACAAAGGCTGACCGCAGCCGGCGCACGAGAAGACGCCCGCCCGCTTCTCGTAATTGAGGGCGCAACTGCCGGGCCGCTCGGTGCCATGCTGGCGCATCACCGCATATTGCTCGGGGGTCAGAAGCGCCCGCCACTCGGCGTCCGTGTGCGTGACGGGGTAACGGCGTTCGTCCATCGCGACCTCCTGGCCATGGCTTTCGCTGAATGCCGAAAGCAGCATGTTCGCGCACGAGCCGCCGCGCGTTACGCGGCCCGCGGCGTAGCCTCCCTTCAGGCGACCGCCAATTTGGCGATCGTAAGCCGCGAACGCCAGAGGGAACGCCCGCTCGACCGGCTTATCGCCGTCGGCGCTTGCGCTCCTGCCCCATGCGCACGACATGGGCGTAGAATGGCGCCGCAGAGGCATGCGGCGGTTTCTTTGGGCCCCGCGCCCTGATAATCGCCTCCCCATGACCGCCCACCCGATCGACAACATACGCAACTTCTCGATCATCGCCCATATCGACCATGGGAAGTCGACGCTCGCCGACCGGCTCATCCAGCAGACAGGCGCGCTCGCCGAACGCGACATGGTCGAGCAGGTGCTCGATTCCATGGACATCGAGCGCGAGCGGGGCATCACCATCAAGGCGCAGACGGTCCGGCTCGAATACCGCGCCAAGGACGGCCAGCCCTACATCCTCAACCTCATGGACACGCCCGGCCACGTCGACTTCGCCTCTGAGGTGTCGCGCTCGCTCGCCGCCTGCGAGGGGTCGCTCCTCGTCGTGGACGCGAGCCAGGGGGTCGAGGCGCAGACGCTCGCCAACGTCTATCACGCCATCGACGCGGGCCATGAGATCGTGCCCGTCCTCAACAAGATCGACCTGCCGGCCGCCGAGCCCGACCGGGTCAAGGAGCAGATCGAGGACGTCATCGGCCTCGACGCCTCGGAGGCGGTGCCGATCTCCGCCAAGACTGGCCTCAACGTCGACCTCGTGCTGGAGGCGATCGTCCGCCGCCTGCCGCCGCCGAAGGGCGACGAGGCGGCGCCCTTGAAGGCGCTCCTCGTCGACTCCTGGTACGATTCCTACCTCGGCGTCGTGGTCATGGTGCGGGTCATCGACGGGTCGATCCGCAAGGGCATGCGGATCCGCATGATGGGCGCGGGCGCGGCTTATGAGATCGACCGCATCGGCGTCTTCCGGCCGAAGATGACGGAAGCCGATGAGCTCGGCCCCGGCGAGATCGGCTACATCACCGCCCAGATCAAGCAGGTCGCCGACACCCGCGTCGGCGACACGATCACCGACGACCGCCGCCCGACCGCCGGACCCCTGCCCGGCTTTAAGCCGGCTCAGCCGGTCGTCTTCTGCGGCCTCTTCCCCGTGGACGCGGCCGACTTCGAGGCGCTGCGCGCCGCCATGGGGCGCCTTCGGCTCAACGACGCGAGCTTTACTTATGAGATGGAGACCTCGGCCGCGCTCGGCTTCGGCTTCCGCTGCGGCTTCCTCGGACTCCTGCATCTCGAGATCGTCCAGGAGCGGCTCGAGCGCGAGTTCAACCTCGACCTCATCGCGACCGCCCCATCGGTCATCTACCGGGTGGCCTTGACCGACTGGACCGAGATCGAGCTGCACAACCCGGCCGACATGCCCGATCCGGTCAAGGTCGAGGAGATCAAGGAGCCGTGGATCAAGGCGACGATCCTCACCCCCGACGACTATCTCGGCTCGGTCCTGAAACTCTGCCAGGACCGGCGCGGCGCGCAGGTCGACCTCACCTATGTGGGCAAGCGCGCCATGGTCGTCTACGAGCTGCCGCTCAACGAAGTCGTGTTCGACTTCTACGACCGCCTCAAATCCATCTCCAAGGGCTACGCCTCCTTCGACTACCAGCTCGCCGACTACCGCCCCGGCGACCTCGTCAAGATGTCGATCCTCGTCAACGGGGAGCCGGTGGACGCGCTCTCCATGCTCGTCCACCGCGACCGGGCCGACGCCAGAGGCCGCGCCATGGTCGAGAAGCTAAAAGACCTCATCCCGCCGCACATGTTCCAGATCCCGATCCAGGCGGCGCTCGGGGCCAAGATCATCGCCCGCGAGACGGT
>DATJXI010000032.1:0-2589 GCA_035500275.1 Roseiarcus sp.
TTGCGGGTGATCAGTGGCATTTGCGCGCGCGATCCGCGCCAGCTGCCGCTTCAACTGGCCGAGCGCCTCTTGAGCGTTGACGCGATCGCCGCGACAGGCTTTGTCGAAAGGGCGCGCCGGCTCATCGCGCGGCCGGCGATCGTTCCGCTTCGCCCGAGCCTGACGCCCCCTGGCGCCGAGACTGCCCGCCTCGAGGGCCATTCCAATGGCGTCACCGCGCTTTGCCTGCTGCCGGACGGGCGGCTCGCCTCGGGCTCCTATGACAACACGATCCGGCTGTGGGACGCTGCGACCGGTGTCGAGACCGCCCGGCTCGAGGGGCACGCAGGCTTGGTCGTCGCTCTCTGCCCACTGGCGAACGGAAGGCTCGCCTCGGGCTCTAATGATAACACGATCCGGCTGTGGGATGTGGCGAGCCGCGCCGAGACCGCCCGCCTGGAACTCGACGCCCCTGTGACGGCGCTTGCCGCCATCGGGCCCAATGGCCTCGTCGCCGGCGACACGCGCGGGCTGCTTCATTGGTTGGAGGTCGTGGATTGAGGAGCTTGTAGGGCGGGGTCGCTGACCCCGCTTCGGCGCGGTCGCCGACCGCGCCCTACATCGCGAGGCGCGCAAGCGACGACGCAATCCAGGGGAACGTTGGGCGCACTACGCCCTTCTGGATCGCCGCGACGGCCTTCGGCCTCCTCGCGATGTCGGCGTAGGCAACGCGCTGCGGTGAAGAGCGTTGCGCCGGAGCCCAGAGGCTAGATTCGCAGCTCGACCCGACATTGAACGCCGGCCGGTTCGTAGGCGACCGAGACCTTCCCCTGATCCGGGCGGAAAGCCGACGCGACGAGCCGCGAGCCAAAACCCTGCCGCGCCGGCGCCGTCACCGGCGGTCCGCGTTCTTCGCGCCAAACAAGGCTCAAGACGTCGGACTTCGTCTCCCAGGAGATCGCCACTCGACCGCCCGGCGCGGACAAGGCGCCGTATTTCAGCGCGTTCGTCGCCAGCTCATGGACCACGAGCGCCAGCGAAACACCGTGTTCCTCGGGCACGGCGGTCGGCGGGCCGACCAGCGCGAACTTTTCGAGGCCGAACGGCTCGACGACCCGCTCGAGAAAGGCCCGAACGTCGGCCTGCGGTCCGGCCAAAAGCTCCTGGGCGCGCCCGAGCGCGGCGAGCCGCGCGTCGAGGAGTTTTAGAAACGACGGCATGTCGGCCGCGCCGCGGGCGGTCTGGCGCGCCATCGCCTGGACGAGGCCGAGGACGTTGCGGGTTCGGTGCGCCGACTCGCGCGCCAGCATGTGCGCGTGCTCCTCGGAGGCCGCCAGCGTCTGCGCGAGCGCGCGCAGCAACGACACGATGACGATGAGCAGCCCGCACAATAGCCAGAACGCGATCCCCCTCAGCCACACGCTCGGCGCGAGATCGACGCTTTCGCGCCACGCAAAAGCGGCCGCGTAGCCCGTGCTCAGCGCGAGCGCGGAGAAACCCGCGAGCGGACCGGCGACGACGCTCGCGACAACCACCGCGGGAAAAAATGTGAGAAAGGGGACGCCATCTCCCACACGCCACTCCAGCGCAAGGCGGAGCGCCGCCGCCGCGGCGGCGCTCAGGAAGGCGACGAGTTGTCCCTGCCAAAAGGGCGCGGGCTGAAGCAGAAGCCGCCGGACCCAACGCTTCGCAAGAAATTCCTCAAACCGCATCGACGCCAGCGTCCGACTCCACCTCACTCACCCGCGACCGGCTTCCGTTAGCAGTGTGATCGCCGTCACGGCGTTCACTTGACGATAATGGCTCCTGCATCGTTTACGGCGGCTGGCGCGGATCCGCACGATACTTTTTGCCGAAGCGGTCGCCGACTTTGGCTGAGCGGGTGATCGGCCGAGGACGGCTTATTCCAGTGAAGGAGGAGGCGACGATGGCCGAATTCGTGTTTAGGGCTGAGGGGAACGCCAAGCGCGCAACGTTGGTCGGTGACAAGATACAACCGGCGCCGGGCGATCGCCCGTTGGCGCTATTCGCATCTTGGGTTCATGGGAGCGTTGCGCGCCCGCAATGGGTCGGCGACAAGATCCAACAGGTTCACGGCGATCGCTGGGATGAGAGTTCGGGCCCGATTGCGAATTCGGACGTGAACGGTTTGCCCACCGGTTCGGGCGTCACCTATCAGTTGGGCGCGAGCCAAATCACCGGAATCGGCGGATCGCTGACGGTGGCGCCGTTCGATCCGGCCAATCCGTTCCAGGGGAGTCTCAAGGGGTATTGGTTTCACTTTCCAATTCCAACGCCGGTGATCGTCGCCAACCGACGCGCCGCCCTGCGTCGCGCATTCGTTTTGTGGACGGCGAGTGACGGCGTCTCCCCGGTTGCGGTCCATCTATGGGACGGGTCTTCGCGATTCGCCGTCTTCGGCGTAACGCCCCATCCCGGCGGGACCACGGACATGATTCCCAACGTCACCCGGTTCGATCTGCAAGCGCCGCACTCGGTCATATTCGGGATCGGCGTGTCCGTGGGCGTCTCGGCGCAGCGCGATGGAACGGTGACGTTCGTATCGGCTGGGATCGACGTCGAGGCCTGACGCAAAAAGAGCGAGCGCCG
>DATJXI010000033.1:0-21413 GCA_035500275.1 Roseiarcus sp.
CCGTTCGAGCCGGTTCAGCGTCGATTTGCCCGCTGCCGGCGCGCAATCGCCGCGCCGGGCCTCCAGCTTGCCGGCCAGCGCCGCCATCAGCGGGTCGCGGCGGAGGTCGTCGTGATCGTTCAGGTCTTCGTAGCCGAGCGCGATGCCGAACACCCGCTGCCCGACGAGGGTGGCGACCGAATGCTCGACCAACCTCGGAGCTCTGACGTCGCGGAAGCATCCGGCGAGCCGCCGAACCAGATCCAGCCTTCGGTCGGCGGCGCCCAACAACAGGCCGCCGGCGTCGGAGGTCAGCGCGCCGCCATCGAACTCGGCCACCACCGGCCGACCCTCCACTCGTCCAAACGCGCTTGGTTTTGCGCTCCACTCCGTCGGCATCGGGCCTCCTCTCCGAACGGGCGCAAGTTGCTATCGCAAAACAACTTTTGCCTGATTCGGCGGCCCGATGCGCTACCAAATGTGAGAAATGCGGGCTAGGCAAGGAGGCAGACCATCGTGGCCAAGCGGAGAAAAGCAGGCCCGATTACGACGGCAAGATTAAGCGAGAGTCCTCGCTGCCGGAACTTCGTTCCTAAGCGGTTGTCTGCACATTGTTTTTCGCGCAGAGTCACCGCGGCCGCATGGTGCGAAGGTGGCGTGCGATCGAATTTCTCAAGGCCTTTTAATGGTCTTTTGTATGGCGTCCGCAATGTGCACCGAGCGGGATTCCGCCGTTTCTACGCTGGAGCAAGTATTCCCGCCTCACGGCCCTACGACGCCATTTTCGATCTTCTGTCGGCCGATCGACCTTCCAATCGTCGCCTCATGGCGAAAGACGACGACCAATTTCGCGTCCGTCCGGGCCGGGTCCGCGACCGCGCCGGTGGACGCGCCGTGCGGGCCGTCCTGCCGCGACCGAAGACCTTTCTCGCCGAGGTGCATCAGGCCATCCGGCGCGCCGGGGGCGACCCCAATCGGCTGGGTTCGGCCGGGAAGGGGAGCGGCCGGTTCGACTCGCGCGGTCGGGGCGCAGCGGTCGCCGCCGGGCTGAACGGTCGAAGCGTCTGGAGCCGCGACGCCAAACGGCGTGCGGACCCGCGCCCGGCGTGCGACGGTGAAGGCGCGGTTCGTGAAGCTCAACCCGCAGTGGCGCGGTGCGCGGTCGCCGCTTCGCGAGCGCGAAGGCGGTTGACGCGCACCTGCGCTATCTGGAGCGCGATAGCGTCAACCGCGACGGGGAGAAGGGCCAGGTCTATTCCGCCGAACGCGACGCGGAGGACGGCCGCGCCTTCCTTGATCGAGGCCGCGACGACCGCCACCAGTTCCGCTTCATTGTCTCCGCCGAGGAAGGCGTCGAGCTCGCCGACCTCAGGACGACGACCCGCGACCTGATGCGGGCGATGGAGGCCGACCTTGGCGCGGAGCTCGACTGGATCGCGGTCGATCACCACAACGCCGGCCCGCACACCCATGTCCTGGTGTGCCGCGTCACCGAGGACGGAAAGATCCTCAACATCGCCGGCGACTATATCGCCCACGGCGTCCGCCAACCGGCCAGCGAGATCGTGACGCTGGGAGCTGAGCCGGCAGACCGAGCAGGAGGTCAGCCGCCAGCTTGAGCGCGAGGTGGACGCCGAACGCTTCACACGCCTCGACCGGATGCTGATCGCTGAGCGGGAGGCCGGCGACGCGTTCGCCGACCTGCGGCCCGACCGGGACCTGCTGGAGACCGCGGGCCGGAGTCGGGCGCTGCTGATCGCCCGCGCCCGCGGGCTGGAGAGCATGGGTCTGGCGACCGAGGTGGAGACCGGCCGCTGGTCGATCTCACCGCGGGCCGAGCCGACGCTGCGCGAGATGGGCGAGCGCGGCGACATCATCAAGACGATGCACCGGGCGCTCGCCGACCACGGCCTCGCCGCCGAACGCGCCCCCGCGCGATATGCGGCACATGGCAGACAGATCACCGAGCCGATCGTGGGCCGCGTGCTCGCCAAGGGTCTGGCCGGCGACGAGCTGGGTGACCGGCTGCATCTCTTCATCGATGGCTTGGACGGGCGCACCCACTACGTCGCGTCGGCGGACGCCGCATCTCTGGAGGACATCCGGCGCGGCCACATCGTCGCGCTCGACCCCGCGCCGGCCAAGGCGGAGCCAGGGGCGGCCGACCTCGACATCCGGGACATGGCGGCGATGCATGGCGGCATCTATCAGCCGAGCGAGCATCTGGAAGCCGCGCGTCCGGAGATCGAGCCATTCAAGGGCGACCCCGACGCCTTCATTCGCTCCCATGTTCGCCGGCTGGAGGCGCTGCGCCGCGCCGGTCATGTCGAGCGGATCGACGCCGACCACTGGAAAATCCCCGGCGATATCGCCGAGCGCGGCATGGCCTGTCACGATCCAAGCCGGCCGAAGGATTTTTCGATCCGCACTCTGCCCACGCTCGACCTCGATCGGCAGGTGGGCAGCGACGGCGCGACCTGGCTCGACCGGGAGTTGCTTGCAAAAGACCATTTGTCCCCTGCCGATGCGGGCTTCGGCCGGGAGGTGAACACCGCGCTCGACCGGCGCGCCGCGCGGCTGGTCGACATGGGCCACGCCACCGTGAAGGATGGCGTCATCTCAATTCCCCGCCGCACCGTCGCGGTCCTGGAGCGTCAGGAGGTGCAGCGCGTCGGCAGAGGGATGGCCGCCGAGCGGGGGTTGACCTACGCCCCGGCGGGGCCCGGCGAGTATGTGAGCGGCCGGCTGGCCGGCGTCGCCAATCTCGCCAGCGGACGCTTCGCCATGTTCGTTCCGTGGCAGCCGGTCCTAGAGTAGCGTTCGCCGAGGCGCTGATCAATCCGCCCAAGCCGAACGCACGGCTGGTCCGCGCGGCGAAGCGCCATGCCGAGCTGATCGAGCGGCGGTGAGCGCCCGTTTCGTCATCGAACCGCTGGCGAAGGGGTACAAGCGGGCGGACTTCACCTGCGGCAGCGACCGCATCGACCATTATTTCCGAGAGGCCGTCTCGCAGGACGTGAAGCGCGAATACGCCACCTGTTTCGTCGCCAGGGAGATCGCGACGGATCGAGTGGCGGGCTTCTACACGCTCTCCTCCAGCAATGTGCCGTTGACCGACGTGCCCGAGGCGTTGGCGAAGAAGCTGCCGCGCTACCCGACCGTCCCGGCGGTGCTGATCGGCTGGCTTGGCCGGCATAGCGATTTTACCGGTAGGGGGCTTGGAGAAGCCTTGCTGTTCGACGCCATCAAGACCGTGGCCACCCCGCCCATCGGTGCCCATGCCATCTTCGCCGACGCCATCGACGACCAGGCGGCGGAGTTCTACGCGGCCTTGGGCTTCACGCCCTTGGTCCGGCGCCCCCGCACGCTTTATCTGCCGATCGCAACGGCGCTGAGCCTGATATCGACATGACCCGACAACGCCCGATCACGCCCCGCCCACCCGCCGCCGCGTGCAAGTATCGGGCGCGCAGGAGGTTCCGGCGTAGAAATCGGCTCTTCATACGCGAGGGCCATTCCATGATCCTAGCGCAATGGCCAGACTTCGCAAGCGACGCCCGCCGACCGCGTGCAGCTTGAAACATTGCTCGGCCATCCCTGGCCTTTTGCCGGCCGGCCGCCGAAGCATGACCTCTCGACCCGGACCATCACCGACGATTGGCCGGAGAACGTGCCCGTCACCGAGGCCGAGGTTGAGGTGTCCGAGCAATGGTTCGGCGACCTGTTCGACGATTTGTTCGGGGCAGGCCGATGACCTGACGAGGAGCCTCCGACCATGACCGTCTTGCTGCGCGCTGCCCTCTATCTGCGCGTCTCGGCCAGGTCCACCGCATCCTCACGCGCCGCACCTATGTTGGCGAGCACGAGTTCAACAAGCGCAGCAAGTCCAAGACCCTGAAGCCGGCGAGCGAGGTCGTGAGCGTTCCGGTCCCGCCGATCATCGACCGCGAGACCTTCGAGGCCGTGCAAACCGCGCTCAAGGCCCGCAACCCGAAGGTCATACCCGCCCGCGTCATCAGCGGCCCGACCATGCTCACCGGCCGGATCCATTGCGCCAGGTGCGGCGGCGCCATGACCATTCGCACCGGCAAGGGCGGGCGCTACCGTTACTATGCCTGCTCGACCAAGGCCCGGCAGGGGCCGACCGCGTGCAGCGGCATGGCGGCGCTGATGGGGAAGCTGGACGTTCTTGTCGCCAGCCATCTCGAAGACCGTCTGCTCCAGCCCAACGGCTGGAGGTCATCCTCGCCACCGTCCTCGACCGGCGTCAGGAGTGCCGCGAGCGGCAGCGCGAGCACATCGCGGAGTTGAACAAACGCACGGCAGAAACCGAGTTGCGCCTCAAGCGGCTTTACGACGCGATGGAGGCGGGCGTCGCCGATCTGGACGATCCGGCGCTCAAGGATCGTATCGATGGCCTCAAGGTGCTCCGGGACTAGGCCAGGGCCGACGCCGAACGCGCCCAGGCCATGCTTCAGCACTCAGGGAGCCAGGCCGTGACGCCGGAGATGCTGGGCCGCTTTGCGCGCACCGCGCGCCAGCGCATCCGGCTCGAAGGCAGCGGCTACCGCCGCGACCATCTCCGCGCGCTCGCCCAGAGGGTCGAGGTCGCCGAGGGCGAGGTGCGGATCATCGGATCGAAGTCCCGGCTGCTCCAGACCCTCGTGGCGAACCTTGGCGTAAACGCCGTGCCCACTCAGGGACTGAAGTGGCGGAAGGGGTGGGATTCGAACCCACGAATGGTTGCCCATTTCCGGTTTTCAAGACCGGCGCCTTAAACCGCTCGGCCACCCTTCCAGAGAATAGGCGCCCATAACGCAATGCGGCGCCGCAAGCAACGCTCAAACCAGCCGGCTTTGCGCCTTGGCCGCCGCGACGAAGCTCGCGAACAGAGGATGCGGGTCGAACGGGCGTGACTTCAGCTCGGGATGGTACTGCACGCCAATGAACCAGGGATGATCGCTAAGCTCGACCGTCTCGGGCAAGAGCCCGTCCGGCGACATGCCGGCGAAGATCATGCCCTTCGCCTCGAGCCGCTCGCGATAGGCGGTGTTGACCTCGTAGCGGTGCCGGTGCCGCTCGGAAATCTCGGTCTCGCTATAGATGTCCGCGATGCGCGACCCGGGCTTGAGATAGGCGCGATAGGCGCCAAGCCGCATCGTGCCGCCGAGGTCGCCTTCCGCCTTGCGGCGCTCGAGCTCGTTGCCGCGCAGCCATTCGGTCATGAGGCCGACGACCGGCTCGGGCGTCGGTCCGAATTCGGTCGAGTTGGCTTGCGGCAGCCCGGCGAGCGAGCGGCAGGCCTCGATGACCGCCATCTGCATGCCGAAGCAGATGCCGAGATAGGGCACCTTGCGCTCGCGCGCGAAGCGGGCGGCCAAAATCTTGCCCTCCGCGCCGCGCGAGCCGAACCCGCCCGGCACCAGGATGCCGTGCACGCCTTCGAGGCGCGGCGCCGGATCGGCGCTCTCAAAAATCTCGCTCTCGATCCAGTCGAGCTTGACGCGCACCTTGCTAGCCATGCCGCCGTGCGTCAGCGCCTCGATGAGCGACTTGTAGGCGTCCTTGAGGCCCGTGTACTTGCCGACGACGGCGATCGACACGTCCCCTTCCGGGTTGTGGAAAGCCTTGGAGACGGCGTCCCACCGCCGTAGGTCCGGCTTTGGCGCGGGCTCGATGCCGAAGGCGGCCAGCACCTCCCGGTCGAGCCCGGCGGCGTGATAGAGCGCCGGCACGTCGTAGATTGAGTGCGCGTCGCGCGCTTCGACGACCGCGCTTTCCCGCACATTGCAGAAGAGCCCGAGCTTGCGCCGCTCCTCGCGCGGGATCTCGCGATCTGTGCGACAGAGCAGAATATGGGGCTGCACGCCGATCGACAGCAGCTCCTTGACCGAATGCTGGGTCGGCTTCGTTTTGAGCTCGCCCGCCGTCGGGATATAGGGCAGGAGCGTCAGGTGAATATAAACGATATGCCCGCGCGGCAGGTCGTTGCCCAGCTGGCGGATCGCCTCGAGGAACGGCAGGCTCTCGATGTCGCCGACCGTGCCGCCGATCTCGACCAGCACGAAATCCACCCCCTCGTTGCCGTCGAGGATGAATTCCTTGATGGCGTTGGTGACGTGCGGAATGACCTGCACCGTGGCGCCCAAGAAGTCGCCGCGCCGCTCGCGTGCGATAAGCTCCTGGTAGATGCGCCCGGTGGTGATGTTGTCCTGCCGGTTGGCGCTGCGGCCGGTGAAGCGCTCGTAATGGCCGAGGTCGAGGTCGGTCTCGGCGCCGTCGTCGGTGACGAACACCTCGCCGTGCTGCGTTGGGCTCATGGTTCCCGGATCAACGTTGAGATAAGGGTCGAGCTTGCGCAAGCGCACCGAATAGCCGCGCGCCTGCAGGAGCGCCCCTAAGGCCGCCGAGCCCAGACCCTTTCCAAGCGAGGAAACCACGCCGCCGGTGATGAAGACATACCGCGCCATGGGGCCCGACCCATAGCCGATCGCTCCTGATTCTGCGAGAGATTATTGCGGACCGCAGCAATCAAGGGCGCGTTATGCTCCGGAAGTATGCGTGCTCGTCCGTCGCCGTCGGAACGGCTAAGGTCGGAGAGACAGGCGTAGGGGATGGGCCGGGGAAGGAATGAGAAAAGCGCTGACCGTCGCCCTCCTGAGCTTCAATCGGCCGGAATACCTGCGAAACGTCGTCCGTTCGCTGTTCGCCCAGCTTGTTCCGGGTGACGAGGTGTTCCTTTTTCAGGACGGCGGCTGGAACCCGTTCTCCGGAAATCGGAAGGCGTCGGAAGACGAGCTCGGCGCCTGCGTCCGCTTGTTCGCATCCGAGGACGTCAGTGCCGAGGGGGTCGAGCGGCGAGTCTATCACTCGCCGGTGAACCTCGGGATCGCGGGCAACTATCGACGGGCGGAGCAATACGCGTTCGAGGTTCTTGGCCGCAGCTCAGCTGTCCTCCTCGAGGACGATCTCGTTCTCGGGCCGCACTATCTGGAGGCGATCGCCGATCTCCTCGAGCTTGCCGCCGGGGAGCCGAGGATCGGATATGTCTCGGCCTATGGTGATTTCTGGGCGCCGCTCACGAGACAGCAGGAACAGGCGGATGAGCTCATACCGATGCACGAGAACTGGGGCGCGGGTCTGACGCGGTCGTCATGGCTGGCGCAGAAGCCGATCCGCGAGCGCTACTGGGAATTGGTGAGGAACGCAGACTACAGCCTGCGGGACAACGAGGCCATCCGCGATTTCTACCGCAGCCTTGGCTATAGCTGCGTCATCTCCAGCCAGGACGCGTCGCGCTGGATCGCCTGCCGCGCCGCCGGGATGGTGCGGCTAACGACCGCCACCTGTCACGCGCAATATATCGGCAAGGTCGGCGAGCATGCACGCCCCGACCTCTACGAGCATTGGAAGTTCGGGCGGGCGGAGCTCTTTCCCGAGCGGCCGGTGATACGAAGGCCGAGCGACGAACAGTTCGACGAATGGCTGCAGGCCGATGCGGCCGCCTTCGCGGAGGGCTATGTCCACTCCTATCAGAAGGAGGGCGCCGCCGCCGGCGAATTTGAGGAAGCCGGGGCGGTGACGGACGGCGAAGCGCCATGAGCTTGCCTGCGGCCAAATCCACCTTCGCGTTTCGCGCCGACGACGGCGTTTCGCTTCATGCGCGGTGCTGGCTGCCCGAGCAAGCGCCCAGGGCGGCCGTCCAGATCGCGCACGGGCTGGCCGAGCATAGCGCCCGCTACAGTCGCTTGGCGGGGGCGCTGAACGCCGCGGGCTATGCGACTTACGCCTTCGACTTGCGCGGCCACGGGCCCGAATGCGCGCCCAACGATCTCGGCCATTTCGCCGACCGCGAGGGGTGGGCGAAATGCGTGGATGACCTCTGGACCTTCAACCGCCTCATCGCCGCCGAGCGGCCTGGGCTTCCCATCGTCTTCCTCGGCCATTCCATGGGATCGCTCCTCGGCCGGCAATTCGTCGCCGAGCATTCGGATGCGCTGGCCGCCGCGGTGTTTTCAGGTTCGAGCGGCAAGCCGCCGCCGATCGCCACTGTCGGGCGCCTCATCGCGAGGCTGGAAAGGTTGCGGCTTGGCAAACGGGGAAAGAGCACGCTCCTCAACCAGATGATCTTCGGGGATTTCAACAAGCCGTTTAGGCCCACGCGCACGGACTTCGACTGGCTCTCTCGCGACGAGGCGGAGGTCGACGCCTATGCCGCGGACCGGCGGTGCGGCTTTCCCTTCACAACTGAACTCGCTGTCGCCCTTCTCGACGCGCTGCCTTTCCTCGCGAGCCCCGCAAGTCTCGCGCCGATCCGCAAGGATCTGCCGATCTACGTGTTTTCGGGCGAGCGCGACCCGGTCGGCGCGAACATCCAAAGCTTCATCGCCGACCTCAAGGCGGCCGGCTTCACCAGGCTCATGACCCGCATCTATGCCGGCGCGCGGCACGAAACCCTGAACGAGACAAACCGCGGCGAAGTGACGGGGGACCTCGTCGCCTGGTTGGACGAGACCCTTCGATACACCAGACGCAATGGGGGTTCGGCGAGCTTTTGATGACGGCCTGCGCGCCCAGGGCCGCTCCGCCGCCGCACTTCAGCCAATTTCCCGGCATGTCCCTTTTTCGAAAATCATCGCGACGCCCTGCGGAATCGGCGCCGCCGCCGCTATCTTCGGGGGCGCGCCGGCGAGAAGGACCATCAGCGCCCGAGCGACCCGGCCGTGCGCCACGATGAGGGCGTCGCCCCCGAGCCCGGCAAGACAGCCGTTCACCCGTTCGGCGAGCAAAGCGTAGCTTTCCCCGCCTGGGGGGACAAAGCCCCATTTGTCGGCGCGGCGCGCCACTGCGCCCGCAGGATCGCGCGCTTTGATTTCGGCCCAGGTCAGACCCTCCCATTGGCCGAAGGAGAGCTCCATTAGCGCCGGCGCGGAGGCGGTAGCGCTTCGGCGGGAGATTCATGGCGGCGCGCATGAGCTCCATCGTCTCGCGAGCGCGGCTCATGGGCGAGGCGAATAGGGCGTCCGCCGCCTCAAGCCGCTCAATTGCCGGGCCGAGGGCAATTCGCAGCGTGTGGCCGAGCGAACTCGCTGGTCGCGTCCGCGCGCGTTGAGGGGAATGTCGCGCTGGCCTTGCAGGCGGCCTTCGGCGTTGTAGGCCGTCTCGCCGTGGCGGGCGAAAACGATGCGTCGGGAGAAGGGGTCCACGAAGGCGGGCGTCGCTTAGGCGGGGGCGTCAGGAGGGGAGGGGCCTCAGGCCCCAATTGTCGGCGAGGGCCAGGCATTCGGCGACGGAAGCGACCCCCGCCGTCGTCGACACCGCGCGCATCGAGGCGGCGGCCGAGGCATGCGCGAGCCGCAGCGCTTCCTCGATCGTCCGTTGCTCGTGCAACGCGTAGAGCATGCCCGCCGCGAACGCGTCGCCCGCCCCATTGGCGCCGGCAATCGCGCTTGCCGGCATG
This sequence comes from Roseiarcus sp., assembly GCA_035500275.1. GTDB lineage: Bacteria > Pseudomonadota > Alphaproteobacteria > Rhizobiales > Beijerinckiaceae > Roseiarcus. Next base: position 9,440 of record DATJXI010000033.1, read on the forward strand.
GCGACCGAACCAAGCCCGGTCCTCGTTCCGTCGCGCCCCGCCGCGACCGCTCCTTCCGGGAAATGCGCGACAACCCACTCCATCGCGCCGAGCGCCAGCGTTTTCTCGACCGCCTTGCAAACCGCGCCCACGTCCGTCGTCCCGTCCGGCCGCCTGACGCTGAGCCCCGCGAGCGCGCCGACCTCGAAATCGTTGACGACGAGCAGGTCCAGATGCGGCAGGCACGGGCGAGCCAGTTCGGCCAGCCGGTCCGCGCCGGTCGTCATCAACTCCAGATTGGGCGTGAGGCCAGCGCTCTTTGCTTTTCGCAATACTGCGACCCAGCCGTTAGGCTCCCCGCGCCAAGAGCGGTCCATGGCCTTATGCGCGCCCGGCAGGCCGAGGTGGAGGAAGCGCGCGCGGGTCGAGGAGAAGTCGAAATCGTCCGGCGTCATCTCCGCCGCGACGCCCTGATGGTAGAAATGAGTCCGGCGGCCGTTTTCGATGACGTTAAAGGCGTCCACGCTCATCGTCGCGCCGCCGGCCCGCGCTTTCAGTTTGTCGCGCGCCGCCCCGTGCCTGTCGCATTCAGCCAGAAGGAAGCGGCCAAGGTCGTCGTCGCCGATCAGGCCCATCGCCTCGACTGGAAAATCCGGATCGAGCTTCTTCAAGTCGATCGCCATGTTGAAACCCGACCCGCCGCCCTGGCGGTCAATGGCAAGAACCTCATTCGAGGTGTCCTCGTCCGGCCAACGCGCGATCGACTTGTTGAGATCGACGCACCAGGTGCCGGCTGACGCGACCCCGCGCCGCCCGCTCATGACGGGGCTACGCAGACTTCAGGACGGATTCGGTGATCTCGCCGTCGGAGGCGAAATCGCGGGTGGGCTTTATGCCCTTCTTACGCAGAGCCTCGTGATAGTCCTCGACCGCTTCGAGCGGGGTCAGCGCCCCGTCCGAGACGGCTCGCATGAGGCGCACGATGTCGAGCGGCGATTCGGCAAGATTGATCTTCCGCCCGAACAGCGCGACGCGCGCTCCGCGCTTCTGCGCCTGGTGGATGAGCTCGAAACAGTCGCGGGTCGTTCCTGCCCCGCCCCCCAGCACCCCGACGACGAGGCCCGGATCGAATGAAGCGAGCTCTTCCAGCGCCTTCGGGCCGTTGTAGGCGATTTTGAGGAATTTGGGCCGCTCGGCCTCGGTCAGGCCCGCGAGGCAGCGTACGATCGCGTCATTGACGAACTGCGGCATGTCCTCGTCTGAGATTCGGCGCCCGGCGTTGGGATTGAAGACCTCGAGAAAGTAGGAGATTCCATTGGCTGCCGCGTCCGCGCGGAACTCGCGGAAGGCTTCGAGCGAAGCGACGTCGGCGTCGAGGTCGTTGGTGAAGGTAATGGAATAGAGGCCAAGGTCCGTCAGCGGCCGGACATGCGCGAGCGACGCGGTCCGGAACGGCCGCGACGGAGCGTTGTGATAAGCCGCTCCGCGATGGCGCCAGATGTCGGTCGTGTCGTTGGCGCGGATAGCGGGCTTGACGTTGGAGCCGGCGAAGGCGTTGCGCTTGGCGAGCTTCTCGAGATTGCTGATCGAAGTCAGCATGATGTCCACCAGATTCTGGCGGATGATCGCCTCGATCGATTCGAGGAACTCGTCGCGCGTTCTGAGCCGCGTCGCCGATCCGTCCGTCTGGCGCGCCGGTCCGACCGCGTGCAGGCCCGGCCCCATGTCCGGGTCCTTCGCGTCGGCGATGATGAAGTCCGTGCGCTTGTAGGACCCGGCGCGGATGCGCGCGAGCTTGTCGTCGAGCCGGTACATTGGGCCTCCCTCCGCCGCTCCGATTGCGACTATAGACCCGCGGGGAGGCGTGGCAACCGCAGGATGCGGACGTTTGCACGTTCGCGCATGCGGTGGCGTGGCCGGCTGACCTCCGATAGGTTGCCGCGTTAACCGCCGCTATTCTTGCGCCAACTTAGAGAACGGTTCATGACGCAACGGCTTCGCATTCTCATCATCGGCGCAAGCGGCGTCCTCGGCCGAGCCATTGTCGCGGAACTCGCGCCCAGGCACGAAATTGTAACTGCCGGCTCTACGTCTGGAGACGTGCGCATCGATATCGCCGATCCGGCCAACATCGTCGAGGGGGTGAGAACCGCCGGCGCGCTCGACGCCGTGGCCTGCGCCGCCGGCGCGGTCAATTTCACTCCGTTTTCGGCGATCAAGCCGGCGCCGATTGAGCAGTCGGCTTATGGACTTGGGCTTGCGAACAAGCTGATGGGACAGGTCAATCTGGCGCTCGCCGCCCGGGACCATTTGAACGACGGCGGCTCGATCACGCTGATCTCTGGCGTCACGGCGGACGCTCCGATCGCGGCCGGCTCGTCGGCCAGCATGGTCAGCGGCGCGCTGCACAGCTTCGTCATGACGGCCGCCGTCGAGATGCCGCGGGGCCTGCGCATCAACGTTGTCAGCCCGACGCTGTTCGACGAGTCGCTCGAGAGCTTCGGGCCGTTCTTCCGCGGCTTCGACACCGTACCCGTCGCGCGCGCAGCCCGGGCGTTCAGTCGCAGCATCGAGGGCCTCGAGACCGGCAAGACCTACCGGGTGTACTGACAAAGCGATGAAAGCCCTCTTTGTCTATGCCGCGCTGACGGCGCTGACCCTCGCCGTCTTTGCGCTCTGGCCGCAGCTCGACCTCATCGCGGCGCACCATTTCTACGACGGCGGCGGCTTCATCGGCCACGACGGGCTCGATCGCTTCGGCCGCGACGTCTTTCGCGTGACGCCATTTGTCGTTCTCGCGCTTTACGCTGGCCTCTGGCTCGCCAAGCGGCGAGGAGTAGCGCTGCGCTGGGCGCCGAGCGGCAGGGCGATCGTCTTCCTCATCGCGACGATGGCGATCGGACCGGGACTCGTCGTCAACCTTGGCCTCAAGGACCATTGGCACCGCCCGCGGCCCAACCACGTCCAGGAATTCGGCGGATCGGACGCGTTCAGGCGCTGGTACGAGAACGACGGCGCCTGCAAGAAGAACTGCTCCTTCGTTTCCGGCGAGGCGGCGACCGGCTTCTGGATGGTCGCGCCGGCGAGCCTGCTGCCGCCGCCTTGGCGGACGCCGGCGATCGCGGGGGCGTTTGCGTTCGGCGCCGCCGCCAGCCTCCTACGCATGGCGTTCGGCAGCCATTTCCTGTCCGACGTGCTGCTCGGCGGGTTCTTGACGCTGATTGTGATCGAGGTCGTTCGGCTCCTTCTGTGGCCGCCCAGAAACGACAAGGACGAATTGGGTCAAACCGTCTCGCGCGCCCCGTTGATGAAAGAGGAAGGACGCTGGGCCGGCGGCCGAACCGCGGCGGACATCGTCGACGCGGCGCTGCGCTCCGCCTCCGCCGCAGGCAAGCGAGAGGCACTTTAGCCCACCGTGCCTCGATACCACCGGCGAAGGTAGGGCTGGCGCAAAAAGTCGCCTTTTTTCGCATTTCCAAGGCGGAAAACTTGCGGAAAAGATGCGAAAAAATGCGGAAAAGATACGAAAAAATGCGGAAAACTTGCGCCGGAATCTAGCCTTTTCAACGAGTTACGGGCGAAATCCCGAAAAAAAGGAAAATCCTCTCTCGTCCCTCCTCGCTCCTGTGCGGCCTTGAAGCGCGAGGCGTCCCGCGCCCTCCTTTAGCGTCGCCGAACGAGTATCGCGCCGCAGTCTTGGTTGAATGTCGTTCCTTCCGAAAAGCAGGATACTACTGCTGGTTTTCACAAAAGGCAAGGAATTGTCGCCTTTTCCATTATCGCGAGCGTTGGCCTCGCCGAGCCGGGGGAACGGAAAATGTGACTTTGGGTTATCTGGTTTGGCCACAAAACAAGGAAGCGGCGTGTCTCAGGCAATTGACTGTTTGGGTATCGGTGGATGGTGCACGAAGGGTGATGACGGTTATGCGCGTCCGCAATCGGATAAGGCGGTCAATGCGGTCAACTCTTATACAACCAATCAACGACAGCATCGAGATGAGCGCCGGCCTCAACAAAACCCCCGTGCCAAATTGCTACTCGTTTTTGTAGGTCTAACTCGACGGCGTTCTTTTCAATGAGTTTTTGCGGAACTGGTTGATTCCAGTCAAAACTCGTTCTTAGTGTCTCGCCTAACCGCTGCGCCCAATTGTCCGAATTCTGACGTATTCCCATCTGCTGGGTTGAAGCATCGGATTTCGTGATTACAACAACGGGCGGCAGGCGAGAATCGCTCCCGGGGGTGTGTGAAAACATGTTTTGCAGTGCCCGGTTCACATGAACGTCGCCAAACCCATAACCGGCAACCAAGAGAGCATCCGCCTCATGCGCATGACGAACCAGAGAGGCGTAGAACGTCTGAAATGGATCAGCTAACAGTTGATCGAGCTTGAATGCTCCCGCAATAAGCGTTGTTGGCACAAGCGGTTTGAACTCTTCCGCGGTACTTGACACCGACGTAGAATCCGTGAAATCACTACGGGTAAGATCGTCCATCCACAAAATATTCGCTCTCTGTTCGCTAGCAAGGGAGTAGTGCACGCTACCGTGCAGGGGATAAATGAATTCCCATTCCTTCCGGACGCTCACGGCTCGTGCATCAAATTGCCCGTGACGGAATCCTGTGAACGCGTCTGGCCAAGCACTAATGGCAACATTGTCGTAGTTCAAATTATACACGCCAACTTCGAATTCGTCCCGAAGCCGGGACAATATGCTTCGGTACGCGAGGAAATTGGGCGCATCTTTGTTGAGCGCCATGCTACGCTCTCGCATATGCGTGGCCAAATTCTCAAGAAGATAGGCGAGCTGATATTTAATCGTGATCTGATGCAAGTGCAGTGCGTCCGACTGCGCTGGTGCTGACCATGGGAAAAAACGTGACGATAGTCTGGGATTTTCTACCGCTAACCTGAGCGCATTGCCAAAAGGGACCGGAGTGACCCGATAGGCGAGAGCTATCATTTCGCGCAAAACGTTTTCGAAATTCACCCTCAAAGGTAACGATAGCGCCTCTCTCTTCTTGTAATAGCTTTCAACCATTCCCCATAAATCATTAAAGACTTCCCATCTTGTGCAAGCAGAGCGGAAAACGACTTCGGCAGGCGGCTTCCATTCCCGGCACCAGTCCTTCATTTTGTTGTCGAGGTTCGCAACGCTTGGCATGCAGCAGGGCATTGAGCTGCCGGACCCCAAAATGACAAGGAGCCTTTTTTTCGGAAACGCCACTGGACAAGCCTCGCGATCGTTCATCCGCTGACGTTGTAGCTGCGGCCGATCTCAGCAAGGGATTCCTCGCCGGCGTCGCGGCGGCGGATCGCCTCCTTGCGCTGACGCCCGGTGCGCTTCGGCCGGCGGCCAAGCTTCACGCCCTTGGCCTTCGCGCGCTCGCCGTCCCAGGAGGACGGTGACACGTGCTTTAATTACCGATAGATCGCCCCCGACGCGCCGGATTTCAGCCTACCCCGTGTAAAATTCAAGGGTGGACGCAAATAGGAAAACGCAGCAAGCGCCGACGTAAAGGACCGTAACGCGGGGTTGCGCGAGAAACGAGCGCCTCTATAAACCTGCCCGATCCTAGAACGCGTCATGTCAGGGCTTGTCCGGGCCATCCACGCGGCTCCTTGTTCGATCTCCGGCGCGTCTTCAATTGTTTGAGCGTCCGACTCGAGCAATTGAGAGCCGAACGCTTCGCCTGCGCCGGCGGAGAGAGACGTGGATGGCCGGGACAAGCCCGGCCATGACGTGCTTTCCCATGGTCGATCCGCGAAGCGAGCACTTCATGTCCGCGCAAAAATCCTCAATCAGACGCATTGTTCTCGCTTATTCGGGCGGGCTGGACACCTCCATCATCCTCAAGTGGCTGCAGACGGAATACGGCGCCGAGATCGTGACCTTCACCGCCGACCTCGGCCAGGGCGAGGAATTAGAGCCGGCGCGCAAGAAGGCGGAGATGCTCGGCGTCAAGCCGGAGCACATCTTCATCGAAGAGCTGCGCGAGGAGTTCGTGCGCGACTACGTCTTCCCGATGTTCCGCGCCAACGCCCAGTACGAGGGGCAGTATCTGCTCGGCACTTCGATTGCGCGGCCACTCATCGCCAAGCGCCTCGTCGAGATCGCGCGAAAGGTCGGCGCGGACGCCGTCGCGCACGGGGCGACCGGAAAAGGCAACGATCAGGTGCGGTTCGAGCTCTCGGCCTATGCGCTCGAGCCCGACATCAAGATCGTCGCGCCGTGGCGCGAGTGGAGTTTTGCCTCGCGAACGTCCCTCATCGACTTTGCGGAGAAGCACCAGATCCCGATCGCCAGGGACAAGCGCGGCGAAGCGCCGTTCTCGATCGACGCGAACCTGCTGCATTGCTCCTCAGAGGGCAAGGTGCTGGAGGACCCGGCGCAGGAAACGCCTTCTTACGTCTATTCGCGCACCGTCGACCCCGAATCCGCGCCGGACAAGCCGACCGTCATCGAGATCGCCTTCGAGAAGGGCGATCCCGTCGCGATCAACGGCAAGACAATGAGCCCGGCGACGCTGCTCGCCGCGCTCAACGCACACGGCCACGACAACGGCGTCGGCCGGCTCGATCTGGTCGAGAACCGCTTCGTCGGCATGAAGTCACGCGGCATGTACGAGACGCCGGGCGGGACGATTCTCCTCGCCGCGCATCGCGCGATCGAGTCAATCACGCTCGACCGGGGCGCGGCGCATCTGAAGGACGAGCTCATGCCGAAATACGCGGAGCTCGTCTACAACGGCTTCTGGTTCTCGCCCGAGCGCGAGCTTCTGCAGACGCTCATCGACAAGAGCCAGGAGATGGTCTCAGGGACCGTGCGGCTCAAGCTCTACAAGGGCGGCGTTTACGTGATCGGACGCGAGAGCCCCTATTCGCTCTACGACCAGGACCTCGTCACCTTCGAGGAAGGCGCCGTCGCCTACGACCACAACGACGCGGGCGGCTTCATCAAGCTCAACGCGCTGCGCTTGCGGACGCTCGCCAAGCGGCGGAGGAAGGCGGCGAAATAACCGAGCCGCGCCTCAGCGCTGCGCGAACGGCGACTGCTCCAGGGAAACCTTGAACAACGATCTGAGGCCGTCGAGCAGACCGCGGCCCGCCGAACCCTCCACCAGCGCGGAGAGGTAGGACTTCGCCCACCTGCGAATGTCGTATTTCAAGAGATGGGCGAGCATGGGCGCGTGGCGGGCGCGCCTCTCCTCCACCGGCATTTCGAGCGCCCGCTTCAGCGCCGCCGCCACGGCGTCCGTCTCGTGCGGATTGACGATGAGCGCCCGGTCGAGCTCCTTGGCCGCCCCCGCGAACTGAGAGAGCATGAGCACGCCCGGATTGTCGGGGTCCTGGGCCGCAAGATATTCCTTCGCGACGAGGTTCATGCCGTCGCGCAACGGCGTCACCATGGCGACGTCAGACGCGCGATAAAGGCCAGCGAGGACGGTGCGCGAATAGGAGCGGTTCACGTATCGGATCGGCGTCCAGGCCGCATCGCCGAACCGGCCATTGACCTTGCCGATGAGCCCCGTCACCTCGGACTCGATGTCGCCGTACTGCTTGATGTCCGGGCGGCTCTTTGGCGTCAGCTGCAGCAGGGTCGCCTTGCCGTGCCACTCGGGATTCAATTCAAGAAATCTCTCGAACCCTTTTATCCGGTCCGGGATTCCTTTCGTGTAGTCGAGCCGGTCAACGCCGAGCACCAGGCGGCTCTCGCCAAGGCTTTCGCGCACGAGCGACACCATCGCCGACCTGCCAGCGTTGCGGGCGAGCCGCATGTAGGCCTTGGTCTCAATGCTGACCGGAAAGGCGCCGAGCCGCACGAAGCGACCATCAAACTCGTAGCCGCCGCGAATCTGCGCCGCCCCCTGCCGCACAAGGTAGTGCGCGAAGTTGTCGCGGTCGTTTTCCGTCTGAAAGCCGACGAGATCGCAATAGGTCAGCCCGCCGAAAATTTCCCTGTGATGCGGAAGGGTTTGGAGGATGTCAGGCGGCGCGCAAGGCGTGTGAAGGAAGAAGCCAATCCGGTTGCGGTGGCCGCGCGAGCGCAACTCCCGCGCGAGCAGCATCAGATGATAGTCGTGAATCCACAGGACGTCGTTCTCCTTAACGATGCGGCTGAGCCGATCGGCGAACATACGGTTGACTCGCATGTAGCCGCTCGCGTCTGCCCGCGAATACTCCTGAAGATCGACACGATAATGCAGCACTGGCCACAGCACGCTGTTGGCGAGGCCGTTATAATATTCCTGGATATCGTTGCTCGAGAGATCGATGAGGACGTAGGTGACCTTGTTGACCTCAACCACCGTCGGCACCTCGGCGGGCTCGTCGGTGACCTTGCCGCTCCAGCCGAACCAGACTCCGTCTTGGTGCCGGAGGGCGGCCTTGACCGCCACCGCCATGCCGCCGGCGAGCGGCGTACGGGGCGAGTCCGGCACCGCAACCCGGTTTGATACGATTATGAGCCGCGCGCCCATGCCTCCTCCCAGCTCGACGACAATCGCGTCGCCGTGTTGATAATCCCCGCCATGGAATAGGTCTGCGGCAAATTTCCCCAAAGCTCGCCCGTTTCCGGGTGAATATCTTCCGACAGCAGTCCGTAGTGGTTGCGGCTCGCCAGAACCGCCTCGAAGAGGTCCCGCGCCTCCTCCGAGCGGCCAATCTGATGCAAAGCGTCCATATACCAGAAATTGCACGCCAGGAACGCCGTTTCAGGCGCCCCGAAGTCGTCGGGAGCGACATACCGCATGATGCGGCCCTTGCGCATGAGGTCGCGCCCGAGAGCGTGACACGTCTGAACGAATCGGGGATCGTTCGGCGGCAGGAGCCCGAGTTCGGAGACGAGAAGGACGCTCGCGTCCAGGTCGGGTTGGCCAAAAGCTCCGGTGAGCGCTCGTTGTTTTTCGTCCCAGGCCTCGGCGAGAATCCTCGCTCTCATCTTCACGGCGTGGCCGTGCCAATATTTCGCTCGATCGGGAAGGCCAAGGCGCCTTGCGATCCGACACAGGCGATCGCACGCCACCCAGCAAAGGCTCGCGGAATAGGTGTGGGCGCGCGCGCGACCGCGGTACTCCCACAATCCGGAGTCCGGCTCGAACGCCAGCACACGAGCCCGCTCGCCGAGCGATTCGAGCAGCCGGTAGAGCGACTCGTCGCCCATTCTCGGCAGCCTCTCGTCGACAAACATCTGGGTCGCCGCAAGAACAATGCTGCCGTAGACGTCATTCTGGACCTGTTCCGCGGCCTGATTGCCGACGCGCACCGGGCCGTTGCCCAGGTACCCTTTCAAATCCGGCGCGATCGTCTCCTCGAGCGACGAGAACGGCACAATCCCGTGGACCGGCTGGATCTTGGCGACGTCGGTCGCGATGGTCATGATGTAGTGGATGTAGGATTCCATGATGGTGGTGGCGCCGAGCCTGTTCAGGGCGTCGACGACAAAATAGGCGTCACGCAGCCAACAGAAACGATAGTCCCAGTTCCTCGTCGACTTCGGCGCCTCGGGGATCGAAGTCGTATGCGCCGCGATGATGGCGCCCGTCTCTGTGAAGCTCGAGAGTTTGAGCGTGATCGCCGCGCGGATGACCGCCGACTGCCACTCGAATGGGGCCGCGAGATTGCGGCACCATTCGAGCCAGTGGTGGCGTGTCCGATCCAAGAATTCCAGGCTGGTCTCGTCGATGGAGCTCAGGAACGGATCGTCCTGGCCGAAGACCAGCGTGAGCGGACGGGTGAGAGGGAAGCTAATCTCGTTTACGATATACGATAGCGGAGCGTCGGTGGTTAGCCTCAAGACGTTCGCCCCGCCGACATAGCGAACATGGTTCGACCCCACGACGACGTTGGTCGTCGGACGTCCATAATTATGGGTGACGCGCACGCGAACGGCGATGCGCGGGAGCCCCGCGATCGGTTCTATGCGTCGAATGATCTGGGGGGGCCGAAACGCGCGCTCAAAACGCTCGAAGCGGGGAGCGAAATCGGTAATTCGAATCTTTGCGCCATCTGCGTCGGTAAGAACCGACTCGACGATCGCCGTATTGCGGACATAGTGCGAATCCGTCTCGGCGTGCTTCGCAAGAAGAACGTCGCAGAATCCCTTCTCATCATCTCCGGCGAGGAGGCGCGAGAAGACGGGGTCGGAATCAAAGTAGGGGAAGCACCACCACACGATGCGCGCGTCGCGGTCGATGAACGCAGCGGCGCAGCTGTTGCCGATGAGCGCGAGGTCGAGGTTTTGCTTGTGCGTATGATGCTTCCCTGTCATGCCTCCTGTCTCCGATGGAAACAGGCGAATGCGCTCGCCCGCTCGACGGACGCGCTCTCGCGTGTAGGCCTGAATCCAAGCAATGTCGTGGGTATATGCAGGAGACGCCCGATCGGCGCATCGGCCTTGTCAACATCGTCTCTCACCGGGAACGTCGCGCCGCGCGAAAAAACCACCAGTGAGCTCCTGATGCTCCGCAAGCGACCTAAGTCCAATTTGAGGCGAGACCGTGATTTTCCGTCAATCGACATGCAGCAGCGCCCCCGAATTCTTTGGGACGAGCGAACATTATCGCGTGGCGGAAATGATACTGGGCTCGACTTTGTTCCACCCGTGAGAGCCGGCGGGGCTGCAGAACGTCTCATCTGGTCTGAGTCGCCGGGGGCTCTCCGAGGGGCGCGATAGCGGCCGCGGGCTTCGTCTCGTCTCGCAAAGGTTGAGGCCGAGCGGCATAGGCGCCGGCGTTCGGGGGCGCCCCGAAACGTTCCCCGTCGATATCGCGTTCCGGTAGACGAAACTCGTTGACAACATTCTGCGGCATCGGGACGCCGGCACCGCTCGCGATGGCGCCGGGCTTGGGCCGCAGATCGTAGGCGAAGTTCGCCGGATCGAACATCCTAAACTCCGTCGCTAGAGGCGCGTCCAGCACGAAGTTGCGGCCGGGCCAGACGCCTCGCTTGCGCTGCCAGATCCTCTTGCCAGTCACCGGGTCGTCGTACAAATACTGCGACTCGGCGACGTTCCCGACCGCAACGAACGGACCGGCGCCGGTCGATGAGCGCGTGACGGCTGGGGCGATGTTGTTGATCGCAAGCACGTGGTCGCCGCCTTGCTTGTACTGATGGGTTGGCGTTCCGACTGCGAGCTGGGGCTTGCAGACCGGCTTGCCGTCCTTGCCTGCGACGCCAACTAGGCTGCCGTCGAAGGCGATGGTGTTTTGAGCGAAGAGCCCGTTATGAGTCGAGCCCCAGCTGACGCCCCAGCAGGACGAGGTCACAACAACGTTGCCGACGATCTCCACGTTCGTCCAATCGCCGTCATAAGCGTCGATGCCCTGGGCGCCGCTTGGGAATGGGAGCTTGGGATCGAGCTGCCGTATCATGAAATTGTAATTGATCTTAGTATCCTCAAACTTGGACGGGGCGCCGGGCGAGCCGGACACCTGGCCCTGGACCATGTCGATATGGATGCCGTCGCCGAGCTGTTGGAAATCGTGTTCACGGTTTCTGAGCATCCAAATGTGTTTGGCGCTGATATCAACGCCATCGCCGCCGAGGTGGTCGATTTCGTTGCCTTCAAAGAGAGTTCGATCGCCTGCAAGCGCCGCGCCTGATCTGACGTTGTGGATGTGATTCCGGACGATCGCCGAGCAAGTGGTCTTGCCGCCGCCCACGATCCAGACGCCGATGCGTGCGTTGGCGATCCAGTCAGCCTGCGTCGTCCAGACGCTCGAATCCTCGACCGAGGCGGCGTCGTTTCCGTCGAGGATGATGTCGCTGACCGACGTCGTGCCCGGCGTCACGTAGAATAGCGCGGAGATTCTCCCGGCGGAGGCCAGGCTTTGGATTTTCAACCCCGATATGCGCCACTTGTGCGCCTCCTGGATCACAATCTGGCTGACAACCGGATGGGCGCCGGGCGCTGCGGCGATGGTCACGAACTCGGAATTCATGACGGCGTGGCCCCAGGAGCCGATATTGAGTCGCCCGTAGTGGCCGTCCTTCAG
>DATJXI010000034.1:0-8086 GCA_035500275.1 Roseiarcus sp.
CGCAATCGCCCAGTTTGCGCGCTGAGTCATCCGCGTTTCCGCCGAGAGCCTAAGCGCCCCGGAGCAGCCTCCGGAATCGCTTACAATGGCGAGGTCATCGATCAGCGGCGCGACGGGAGGACAAGCTTTATTGGCGGCGACCTAGCGTAAGTTCACGGCGCGCGCTTGTCCGGCGCATTCATGAGCTGGGAAGGGGACTCTCATGCGTTTCATTGTCAAGTCCACGCTCAGCGTCCGCCCCACGCGGCCAAGACCCTCAATGAGCGGGCGCGCAATCCGATCGGACGCTAAAAAGTCGGAATTCGGCTCCATCTGGCAAATCTGACAGACGCGACGAAGTCGCCCGCGAGCGATTATTCGTCGCGTTTTAACGTGCGTTCGGGTATCAGCCCCGGCGGCGATTCCCCTTCTGGAGGCTTCCTGGTGCAGAGACGTCAATTCCTGGCCGGCGCCGCCGGACTCTTCGCCGGCGCCCTCGCGCCGCGCTTGGCGCTTGCCAATGTGCCGACGCCCTTCACCTTCGACATGGCCCCCCCGATGGACAGCCGCGAGAAATTCGTCGCCTGGGGTGTGGCGCAGCGCGGCGAGGACCCGAAGTTCCTTGGCGAGCGCTTCGACCGTTTCGGAGCGATGGTGCGCAACGAGGACCTCGACAACGATCGCAACAAGCGCGCCTTTCTTCTCACCCCGCGCGAAAAATTCGTTCTGCCGCAGAACCTTCACCGCGCCTACGACCACGCCTTTCTCGACATCGGCTTCGGCGTCACCATCTCGGGTCCGCATATCGTCGGGCGCATGACCTCCAACATCGATCCTAAGGTCGGAGAACGCGTTCTCGAAATCGGCACCGGGTCCGGCTATCAGTCGGCCTATCTCGCGCACCTGACCGACAAGGTATATACGGTCGAGATCATCAAGCCGCTCGCCGAGCGAACTCGCGGCATTTACGACCAGCTCATCAAGGACGGTTACACCGAGTTCTCCGCCATCACGTCCAAGGCGGCCGACGGCTATTACGGCTGGGAGGAACACGCCCCGTTCGACAAGATCATCGTGACCTGCGGCATCGACCACGTCCCCCCGCCGCTCTTGCAGCAATTGAAGACGGGCGGCGTCATGGTGATTCCGGTCGGTCCGCCAGGCGCCCAGCGAGTCCTCAAGGTGGTCAAGAACGAGAACTCGGACGGCCAGTTGACCGTGGCCCGATCCGACATCTACGGCGGGCGCATCGTCCCCTTCGTGCCGTTCACCAAGCTCGAGGGCGACCAGATCGTCGGCACGCATAACAACTAGCTCGGTCCTCATGGCCGTCGCGGCGGCCGTCCCTCTTCGATGAGAGCGCCGGTCGTCCATGAGGACGGCCGTGCAGAAAGATCGCATGAACGAAGCCCGCTCCATTTCCTCCGCCGGCGCGACGTTGGATCGCGCCGCGGTCATGGACTCGTCCGGGGACGCCGTCCTCACAAGCCGCGAACGGCTCGGGCTCTATTTCGCCGTCGCCCTCGGGGCGGGCGCCGTCATTGCACTGCAGATCGACGTCATGCGCGTCTTCGCTGTCGGCAGCTGGGCGCATTTCGGCTCGCTGGTGGTGAGCCTTGCGATGCTCGGCTTCGGATTGACGAGCGCGGTGATGACGGTCGCGAAGGACTGGTTCGCGCGGCACTGGCGCGGGGCGGCGACCGCCGCCCTCGGCCTCTTCGGGCCGCTCGCAGTCGGCGCCAACCTCTACGTTCAGAAGCTTGGCTTTAATGCGATTTTCCTGGTTTCAGACCCGGCGCAGAAATGGAAGCTGCTCCAGATTTTTCTGGCGGAGCTCGCGCCTTTTCTGGCCGGCGCGGTGTTCTTGGGTTGCGTCTTCCTCAAGAGCAACCGGACTTTTGGGCGCGTCTATTTCGCCGATCTCGCCGGCTCAGGCCTCTGCGGGCTCATCGTCCTATTGGCGATGTATGTTTTTGTCCCGGCGAATCTCATCGCTGCGCCGCTCGCCCTCTGGCTCGCCGCTTGCTTCGCGTGGGCGTTCGGACCGGGAGGCCTTGGCTCGCTTGTTCCCTATCTGGTGGCCGGCGCGGTCGCGTTCGGCGGCCATTTCGTCCTCGCGCCTGCGCTCGGCCTCAAGACGCTTGCCGTCAACGACTACAAGGGCGTCTCCTACGCGCGGAAGTTCCCCGATTCGAAGAAGGTTTACGAGAGCGCCTCGCCGTTCGGCTATCTCGAAGCCTATTCGAGCTCTTACCTGCATTTCGCGCCCGGCCTTTCCGACAACGCCGGCTTCAACCTGCCGACCATGCCGGCCAACGCTTATCTCGGCCTTTATGTCGACAGCGACGGCCCCATCGGCATCATGCGGGACCTGAGCGACAAGGAGACGGCTTACTTCCGCTTTCTGCCGATGGTGTACCCCTACCTCGTCAAGCCCTCGCCAAAGACGTTCATCGTCCAGTTCGGCGGCGGCATATCGACCGAGGTTGCGCTGCATTCCGGCGCTCGCGACGTCACGGTCGCCGAGGGCAATCGGGCAGTTCTTGAGGCCTTTCACGCCGACGCGATCAGAAACTTCACCGGGGACGTTCTCTCCAAGGTTCGAGTTATTCCCTACGAAGGGCGTCATTTCCTCGCCCATTCGAACGAGCGCTTTGACGTCATCGACTTGAGCCTCGCGGATTCGGTCGGGCTCTCCAATCCCGGCGGCTTCGCGATCGTCGAGAAGTTCACCTATACCAAGGAGGCGATGGAGACCTATATGCGCTCCCTCGCGTCGGGCGGCGTATTGTCGGTGACGCTCTGGAACAAGGAAGAGCCCCCGAAATCGGTGCTCAAGCTCTATGCGACCATGGCGGCGGCGGCGCGCGACGTTGATCCAGCGCATATGGCCAATTCCTTCTTCGTCGTCTCGACCTATCTCTCGACCGCGACCGTCCTCTATAAGAACGGCGGCTTCACGCCCGAGGAGATTGAGAAGCTGCGGACGCATACTCGCGACATGTCATTCGACGAAATCTACTCGCCGGGCTTTGTCTACGACGCCTCCCAGACCGACTCGACGCTCGCCGGCTACACAGAACAGATTTTCGGGAACGGCTCTCCTGAAGCGGCCCCCGCCGGCGATCCTGCCGCGAACGCCGGCGGTCCTGCCGCGGAGGCCGGCGGCGACGATACGCCTCCATCGGGCAAGGCCGACGACGGGGTCTTGCCCGCGACCGCCATGGGGCGGCTCGCCTGGCACGCGCTCATCGCGGGCGACTGGCCGACGATTTCCGAACGCTACGTGTTCAACACCCGCCCACTCGCCAACGACGCCCCATATTTCGCCGCCTACGTCAAGACCGCAGATTTGCCGAGGGTGCTCGACCGGCTGGAACTGCTGCAGGACGAGTGGGGCTATCTTCTCATCTGGGCGACGCTCGGAGTCGCGTGCCTGACGGCGACGACGTTGCTGGCGATCCCGCTCATCTGGGGGTGGCGGTCGATCTTCTCCGGCTCGCGCGGCAAGGCCCTGACGGTGCTCTATTTCGCCTGCCTCGGCGCCGGCTACATCATGGTTGAGGTCGGGCTCATCGCCCATTTCGTCATGGCGCTCGGCAACCCGACCATTTCCGCCTCTGTGCTCATCACGGGCATGCTGGTTTTCTCGGGCCTCGGAGCGCTCGTCTCCGAGCGCGTCCTGCCCCGCGCGCGGGTCGTGATGCCGGCGATCTTTGTCGCGATCGGCGCTCTGCTCCTCATCTCGGCGCTTTTCCTCGACCGGGCGCTCGACGCGATCGGCGACTTGCCCTACGCGGCGCGGCTCATCTCCTGCTTCCTGTTCGTAGCGCCGCCCGCATTCCTCATGGGCTTCCCGATGCCGACCGCGATGACGTCGCTCGGCCGGCTTGGCAAGGAGCACATGTTCATCTGGGCCTGGGGCGTGAACGGCTGCTTCTCGGTGATCGGCGCGGCGGCCGCGCCGGTGATCGCGACAAACTTCGGCCTGGGCGCAGTCATCGAGGTCGCCGCTGTCGCCTACGTCCTCGCCCTTCCGGCCTTTTTCGGCGTCATCGCGGAGGACCGGAAGCTGGCGGCGGTCGCCGCGACCAGTCTAAATCGTTGACGGGCGTCACATTTTTGTCGTGAGAATGCAACACGAAGGTTGTGCGACGGCGATGCGACGCGCCAGCGCCTCGCAGCGAACACAAAAATTCCATAATCAACAACGCTTTATTAACCAAGCAGCCCGGGCGAGACGGCGGGAAGCGATTGTCCCCCGGCAAAACGACTTGTGGACGGAGAGATCGTAGGATTTTGCTCTGTTTCCCGGCGATGCGAGGCCTCCGCGATTCTTTGGCTTCAAATCAAGCTGTTGTGATCTTACAACTAGACATTGTGTTAGGTCGACGCCTTTCGAAGCGACCTTGAGTGAGGCGACGGCAAGGAAGGACAGTTGCCTCGCTTTCGGCGCCGTGCCATAGTCTCCTTCGCGCAGCAAGCAAAGAAAGAGAATTCCGCCGTGCGGGAGGTCGACCTTCGGAGAAAAACGAGAATAATCGAATAGAATAAGACAAGAAGTCCCGAAGCGGTTTCTGGGGGCCGACTTAGGGGAAAACGAGATTTCGGGGGGGCTTCCCGAAGTTGTCTCGTCCTCAAGCACGAACTAGGCAAAATGTTTCACAGTGCGGCTGCGGCGGGAAAACTCATGCGTTTGGCTAACGATGTTAACTATGCCGGGGACGTCTCTGCCGTAGAGGCCTATCAGGTCCTGCAATACGACGCGGCGTCACGCCTCGTCGATGTGAGGACGAAAGCCGAATGGACCTATGTGGGCGCGCCCTTGCTGGAGGGTCTGGGGAGGTCCCCTCTCTTCCTGGAATGGCAGAGCTTTCCCTCAATGGAGGTCGACGCTGCCTTCTGCAACCGTCTCGCCGAAATTCTGGAGGCAGCGGGGGCGGAGCGCGGGTCCAGGCTTTTGTTTATTTGTCGGTCGGGGGCGCGCTCGCGGCAAGCCGCGATCGCCATGACCAAAGCGGGGTGGGGGCCATGTTTCAATGTTGTGGACGGTTTCGAAGGGCCGCTCGATTCCTCGCGGCACCGAGGCGCGGCCGGCGGCTGGAAAGCTGCGGGGCTGCCTTGGATACAGACTTGAGGCGGCGGAAGCGCCCGTCGTTTTGATCCCATCCTTTGAACTCGGGCCCAAGTCCATGCACATCCAAGATGCGCTCAAAACGCAAATCGTAGACCGCGGCGCCCCCGAGGCGCCGTCGTTGGGGCAATCGTGGCGAAGGTGCTGCGATCGTCTCAGAGCCGAACTCGGCGAGGACATTTTCAACAGTTGGTTCGGGCGCGTCGAGCTCGAGTCGGTCGCGGGCGGGCAGGCGCGCCTCTCAGTTCCCACGCGATTTCTCAAAAGCTGGATCGACACCCACTATCTCGGGCACATCGGCGCCGTGCTCGGTGCCGAGATCGGCCCCATGGTCCGGATCGTCATCACCGTAAGATCGACCGTCCGCCAGGAGCCGCCGCCCGGACTCGCGCCTTGCGCTGTCGTGGGCCAGCCGAAAGCGATACCGGCCGCAGCGAATGACGCGGACGCCTCCGCCTCGGCGGTGCGGCGTCTTCCGGGTCGCGCCGCAGGGCAAGGGCCGCTCGAAGCGGTCATCGGCTCGCCGCTCGACCGGCGGCTCACCTTCTCGACCTTCCAGGTCGGCCGGTCCAACGAACTCGCCTTCGCCGCCGCGAAACGGGTCGCCGAGCAAAGCGGCAAGGCCTCAACCTTCTGTCCGCTCTACGTCCACGCCGCGGTGGGGCTCGGCAAGACCCATCTTTTGCAGGCGGTCGCGCACACCGCCGCCAAGCAAGGACGATCCGTGGTCTATCTCACGGCCGAAAAATTCATGTACGGCTTCGTCGCGGCGCTTCAGTCGCAGACGTCGATCGCGTTCAAAGAGCGGCTCCGCACCATCGACCTCCTCATCTTCGACGACGCTCAGTTTCTCCAGGGCAAGACGATTCAGGCCGAATTCGGCCACGCCCTCAACGCGCTACTCGACGCTGGGCGCGAGGTCATCGTCGCGGCCGACCGGGCGCCGAACGACCTCGAAGCCTTGGACGAGCGCGTGCGCTCACGCCTGAGCGGGGGCTTATGCGTCGAGATTGGCGCGCTCGACGAGCCGCTGCGGCTCAAAATCCTGGAGGCGCGGGTCGCGGCGGCGGGCGCGCTGCATCCGAATTTTGAACTCACCCCGGCCGTGCTCGCCTTCGTCGCCCGCTCGATCCGTTCCAACGGCCGCGATCTCGAAGGCGCCGTCAACCGGCTGCTTGCGCACACGACTCTGACCGGCGGGCCCTTGACCGTCGAGGCGGCGGAAATCGCCATCCGCGACCTCATCCGCGCCCATGAGCCGAAGCGGGTGAAGATCGAGGACATCCAGAAGCTTGTCGCCAACCACTACAACGTCTCGCGCGCCGACATTCTCTCCTCGCGGCGCACCGCGGTCGTCGTCAAGCCGCGGCAGGTCGCGATGTTCCTGGCCAAGGCGCTCACCATGCGCTCGCTGCCCGAGATCGGGCGGCGCTTCGGTGGGCGCGACCACACCACAGTTCTGCACGCCGTCCGCAAGATCGAGGCGCTCAGCGCGAACGATGGGGCGCTGCGCGACGAACTCGACCTTTTGAAGCGCATGCTGCAGGAGTGAGCGCTACAGCGCTCGCTCCCGCCAAAGCCAAAAAGGTCTATGACCGTCATCTTCAAGATCGTCGCGGCCGACGAATGGCGCGCGGCGGAAGCCGCCGGAGAATACGCCGGCTCGGCCGCCGACCGCGCCGACGGCTTCATCCACTTCTCGACCGCCGCGCAAGCGCCGGCGACGGCGGCCAAATGGTTCGCCGGCCGAACCGATCTCATGCTTGTCGCCTTGGAGGCGGAGGCCTTGGGCGAGGAATTGCGCTGGGAGCCGTCGCGCGGGGGCGCGCTCTTCCCGCATCTCTATGCGCCGCTCCCGATTCGAGCGGCGCGCTGGTTGCGTCCGCTGCCGCTTGGGCCGGACGGACGCCACGTCTTTGGGAGCCTCGAGGCGTGAGGCTCGCGCAAATTGCGCAGCCGCTCATTCGGCTTCTGCCGCCGGAGACCGCCCACCGCGCCGCGATCGAGGCCCTGAAGCTTCTACCGCCCCGACCGGCGAAGGCGCCCGATCCGCGTCTTGAGGTCGCGGCGCTCGGCCTTTCCATCCCCAATCCGCTCGGCCTCGCAGCCGGCTTCGACAAGAACGCCGAGGTCATGGGCGCGATGCTTAACCTCGGCTTTGGCTTCGTCGAGGCCGGCACGCTGACCCCGCGCCCGCAAGCCGGGAATCCGAGACCGCGCCTGTTTCGCCTCGGCGAGGACGGCGCCGTCATCAACCGCTACGGCTTCAACAACGAGGGCTACGAGGCCGCGCGGAGACGACTTGCCGGCCGGCCGGCGGGCATCGTCGGCGCCAACGTCGGGGCGAACAAGGATTCGGCCGACCGCGCCGCCGATTACGCGCTCGGGGTTGCGACCTTCGCGGCGGTCGCCGACTATTTCGCCATCAACATCTCGTCGCCCAACACGCAGGGCTTGCGCGACCTGCAGCGGCGCGCGGCGCTGGACGATCTCGTTGTCCGCGCCATCGAGGCGCGCGAAAAGGCCGCGCTGCGCCGGCCGGTCCTGGTCAAGATCTCGCCCGATCTTAGTGAGCGGGAGCTTGAGGACGTGGTCGAGGTCGCGCTCGCGCGCGGCTGCGAAGGGCTCATCGTGTCAAACACGACGCTCGCGCGCCCGGCTTACCTACGCTCGCGCCATCGGGGAGAGGCGGGGGGCTTATCGGGGCGGCCCTTGTTCGAGCCTTCGACCCGCATGCTCGCGCGCGCTTTTCTCGCGTGTGGCGGGGCGCTGACGCTGATCGGCGCCGGCGGCGTCGACGACGGGGCGACCGCGCTCGCCAAGATCGAGGCGGGGGCGAGCCTCGTTCAGCTCTACACGAGCCTTGCGTTCAAAGGGGTTGGCGTCGTGGACGCCATCCTCGGCGGGCTAGGTCGCGCGCTGAACGAGCGCGGCGCAGCCAGCATTACCGCGCTGACCGGCGCTCGGGCAACC
>DATJXI010000035.1:0-9500 GCA_035500275.1 Roseiarcus sp.
GCCGCCATCGTGAGCAGGATTTTGAGGAAAGCGATCATTCGCCTTCTCGAGAGCGCTCGGCGACGATGCTAAACGCCGCAACCGCGCCGAGAGACATCGACTTCATGGCTCCGCCATCGCTCCCCGCACGACCTTCGCGTCGCCGGTCGAGCCTCCCGCTTCCGGCGCCGAGGACGCCGGCTCGTTTTTCAGCGCTTCCTGCGCCAGATCGCCGATATCGCGGATCGCCTTGGTTGCGCTCGGCGAAAGGCCGATGCGCTGAGGCGACGCTCCGGCCGGCGCGGCCTTGGTGGCGTCCGCGACCGCCGCTGCCGAGGCCAGCGGAGGCGCGGGCACCCCGAAGGGCGGCTTCGGGTCGAGGCCCTGATGGGCAAAAACCATGATGTCATGCCACGACATGGCGGGCAGGGTGCCGCCGGTCATGTTCTCCATCGACGTGTTTTCGTCGTTGCCGAACCAGACGCTGCCGACGAGGTTGCCAGTGAAGGCGTTGAACCAGGCGTTGGTGGAGTTATTGGTCGTGCCGGTCTTGCCGGCAATTGCAAGCCCCGGAATCTGCGCCGCTCGGCCCGTTCCCTCCGTCACCACATGCGTCATGATGTTGTTCATCTCGGCGACTTTGTCGGCCGGCAGCACACGCACAGGCGGGCCGCTGTCGCGGGCGCGATCGTAGAGGAGCTTGCCGCTTGAGTTGCGCACCTCGACCGCGGCGTAGGGCGTCACGCGCAGACCGCCGTTGGCAAGGGTCGCGTTTGCGGCCACCATATCGATCATTTTGACTTCATCGGCGCCAACCGGCAGAGACACCGTGTCGATGAGCGGCGTCGTCAGGCCCATCGCTCGCGCGGTCCGGACGATCTTGGACCGGCCGAGCGCGGCGATCTTCGCGAGATGATAGCTTTGCTTCGGCGGCCAGTACGCTTCCCCGATCTTCACCGACATCCGGATCGCGGCGGTGTTGAAGGAATGAGCGAGCGCTAGATAGAGGGGGAGTCTTCCTGCGCTCTCGCCGTGGTAATTGTGCACGCAATAGTCGCCGATGCAGATCCCGGTGCAGTCGATCGGCGTGTCGGCATGGTATTTTCCCGTCAACAACGCCGTCATGTAGACGAAAATCTTGAAGGATGAGCCCGGTTGGCGCTCAGCGTCAGTTGCGCGGTTGAACTGGCTCGCGCCATAATCCCTTCCCCCGACCATTACGCGCACCAGGCCGTCAGGCGTGGCTATGACCGTCGCCGCCTGGTGCGCGTGATAGGCGGGCGCCTTGTCGCGCAGCATCGTCTCGAGGACTGTCTCGGCCTTTGTCTGCAGCGCGGTGTCGAGGCCGGTTCGCACGACGAGGATGCGGTCGTTTCCGAGCTTGCCGACCGCGGCCAGTCCCTTCACCTCGTTGTAGGCGAAGTCGAGATACCAGTCGGGGCTATTCTGGGCGGTCTGATCGATAGGGGTCGCCGGATTGCGCCGGGCGGCGTAGACCTGCCCTTCCGTCATGAATCCGGCGTCGACCAGATTGCTCAGCACGTCGTTGGCGCGGGCGCGCGCCGCCGGCAAGTTCACGGTCGGCGAATATTTGGTTGGCGCTTTGAAGAGGCCGGCGAGCATCGCCGCCTCCGCGAGAGTTATGTCGCGCGCCGACTTGCCGAAATAGGTCTCGGCCGCGGCCTGCACGCCGAATGCCCCGGAACCCATGTAGACCCGATCAAGGTAGAGCTTCAGGATTTCCTTCTTCGTGTAGTGATGCTCGAGCCAGAGCGCGAGATAGGCCTCCTTGATCTTGCGCTGGATCGATCGCTCGTTGGTGAGGAACAGGTTCTTCGCCAATTGCTGCGTGATAGAGGAGCCGCCCTGCACCACGCCCGAGGCCTTGGCGTTGACGGTGAGTGCGCGGAACGTTCCGACGATGTCGATTCCGAAGTGGCTGAAAAATCGGCGGTCTTCGGTGGCGATAACCGCCTTCACGAAATAGTCTGGCAGCTCCTCGAACGGGATTGCGTCGTCATGCTTGATGCCGCGCTTGCCGACTTCGACGCCGTAGCGGTCCTGAAAGGTCACCGCAAGGTCGCCGCGCTTGAGCCAGTCGTCGTCCGCGGTTTCCTGAAAGGCGGGAAGCGCGAGCGTCAGCGCGACGATGAGCCCGCCAAGGCCGAGGGTCAGGCTCTCGCAGGCGAATTCCACGAAGAGCCGCGCGAGACCGGAAACGTGCATGCGGTCGGATGCCGCGTCGATCTTTTGCCAGGCGCTCCAAAGCCGCCGGCGCGCGTTGAACATCGACGAGTCAATGAAGGCGTCCAACGCGAGCATGGCTCGCGACGCCGCGTGAAACAGCCTCGTGATCCGCGTGTTCGGCACGAAAACCCTCAATTACGGGCGCGCCAGCCGGCGCGCCCGTCAGCAAAGAGGACTTAACATAAGTTGCGCCTTTGCCTAAATGGCGGCGAAGAAAGGGAGCCCCCCTTTCCTTGTTTTTCACTGGGCCTCCCCGCGGGCCAGCGGCGAGGCCAAGTCTTGCCTAAGATGACCGTCAAGCACGCTGAGGCCGCGCCGTTCTGGCGCCTGAAAACGCTGGAGGAGATGACCTCCTGCGAGTGGGAGAGCCTGTGCGACGGCTGCGCCCGCTGCTGCCTCGTCAAGCTCGAGGACGAGGAAACCGGCGAAATCCACTTCACCGACATCGGCTGCAAGCTGCTTGACGCCAAGACGTGCCTCTGCCGCGACTACAGAAGGCGCACGCGCGTGGTCCCGGACTGCGTCAAACTCACGCCCACGGTCGTCCGCACGCTCTCCTGGCTGCCCGTCACCTGCGCCTACCGCCTCGTCGCCGAAGGGAAGGATCTCCCGGACTGGCACCCGCTCGTCTCCGGCTCCAAGGAAAGCGTGCATGACGCGCGCGTGTCGGTGCGCGGGCGGGTCAGCGCCAGCGAGGAAGATCTCCCCCAGGAGTTGTGGCCGGAGCATGTCGTGAAGTGGCCGAACAGACCGCCGCGCGAGAGGCGGTAGCTTGCTTGGAAATCGGAGAACGGTCTTGGCGCGATCATCAGATCGGCGATCGGGCCGCTCATTCTAGCGGCGGCTCGGCTTTCGCGACGACCGGGCGCTCATGCCGCTCCAAGGCGGCCAGAGTTCCCACGAACACCAGGAGCATCCGCTCGGCAGGGGCTTGCTTGTTCTTCTTCCTTTTGCGCGAGTTCATCTGCCCCGCGCGGCGCTCGGCCTGTCAGTAGGCTTAATTCGTCCAAATGAGCTGGAGTGTCTGGGCTTTTCACCGAGCAGCGCCATGAGGATCGGCGGCAGTTCCGGATGACGCAAATTACAGACGGAACGAGAGCAATGGTCCGCGCGCTGGCTGGGCTCAGAGCTATGCGAAGAGGCGCTCGCGCGCGCTTTGCTTGAGGATGAAGCGGCTCCCCGTTTTCGTGCCGATGCGGGGCTCGGCTTGGCCGGGACGCTTGGAGACGCCGCGTCGGATTGGCAACACAAGCCGTTCAAGCCGTCCGGGTCAATTTCACCATGCGGAAGCGTCGCGGCCTGCGCCGCCGGGGGCCGATCGGCGACACCCTCATTCTCAGGCGCGGCGTTCTGGTCGGGCGCGGCCTTCGAAGTTTCCGCAACGGTCGTTGGCGTCGTCGCAGGTCCAGATCGATCGACCGGCCTCAGCACCTCCGGTTGAAAGGGATGGCAGCCCTGCTCAACAACGGAACCGTCAGATTCTGCATCGGCGGGTCGTTTACTGCGCTCCGGGAAACGCTCCGCACCCCGCCGGTAATTGTCGTCCGGGTCGAGCGACGCGACTTGCATCCCTGCGGAAAGCCGGTCCGCCGATGCCAACTCGGATTTCGCTTCCACGGGAGCCGCGGCGTTCGTCTCTTTTGCGGCCTCCGGCCCCTCTGCGAGAAGGGCGCTGCGTGTCGCTTCCGCAGCCGCCTTCACCGGGGGAGTCTCAGTGGCAAGCAGCGTGTCGACCTCGGCCCTCGCGTCTTGCGCAAAGAGGCCGTTCTCATGCGCGGCGAGGAACGCTCGCCATCCCTGAAGCGAGTTCGTTCGCTGCGCAATCCGGTAATCGAGCTCCTCGCCCACGCGCGCCGCGGCGGCCGGGTCCACGGGAGCGACAAGGGCCTTCGGCTTCGCGGCCGCAAGCGCCTCCCTGAAGATAATGTCGATCTCGTCAAGCGATGGGAGCGTGACGAACTTTTCCAGATTCGGCGGCTCGTGCATATAAAACCCGATCGCGAGCCCTGACGCGAGAACAACCGCGTACTTTGCAAACGCCCTAATGAACCGCGTCACGCAGCCCCCCGCCCCACGAGCCTCGGCGTCACCCGATGCAGCTGGCGCTGCGCCCCAAGGCTCGCTACACTGTATATTTCCATGTCTGATTGCCGTGCGTCAATTTCCCTCTTTCGGCGCTCCGTCCGCCCCGCCGGGCGTTCTGATTACCTCGGAAGACACATGTCAGCTGCGGAGGTCACAATGTCTGATCACGCGAGCCAGCCGGTCGCCATGGCCGCGGCGGAAGCGCCGCCGCGCGCCAAACCATCGAACTATCCGGAGCCGTTCGCTTCTCGGATGGCGAAGCGGGACAAGCGTCCCCTCGGAGACCTTTTCGGGCTGACCAACTTTGGCGTCAACCTCACCCGCCTCGCGCCCGGCGGGAGCTCGTCGTTGCGGCACGCCCACGCGAAGCAGGACGAATTCGTCTATATCCTGGAGGGCTCGCCGACGCTCATCACCAACGCGGGCCGCACGCCGATGAAGCCGGGCATGTGCGCGGGATTCAAGGCTGGAACTGGCGACGCCCACCATCTCGTCAACGAAACGGAGGAGGATGTCGTCTATCTCGAAATCGGCGATCGCACCCCAGGCGACAGCGCCGCTTACCCAGACGACGACCTCGCGGTCGAGACAGTCGACGGCAAGCTCCATTTCACCCACAAGAACGGCGCGCCCTATTAGGGGCATGCTGGTGCAATCTGTTGGAAATGCTGGAGCGCCACCGCCGCGGCCCTTTGGAACGCCAACCTGTGACGGCGAGCGGATCGAGCCGCGCGCCGGCTGGCAATTCGCGCCGCAACACACTAAAACAGCTCAAAATGAGGACCCGAATGCAGTCGCAGACCGTCGAGCGCGCGGCCTCGCGCCGGCGGCTCGTTCAGCGGCGGTTCAACGGGGCGCGCTACTTTGGCGATCGGAGAATACGAGGCGAAGTATGCGAGAAGCAGTTATAGCATCGGCGGTTGCGTTGCTCGGGCTCGCCGCGGTCCCGGCTCAAGCGATGCCGTTCGGATCCGTCACCGGCGCGCACCCGGGAGTGACGCTTGTGGCGCAGGGATGCGGACCCGGCTGGCACCGCAATTACTACGGGCGCTGCATCCCGAACGGCTACGGCTACGTGGCCCCTCACGTCTACAGGTACGGATACTACGGCTACCACCCGTACCATCCCTACTACGGCCATCCCTACGCCCGTCCTTATGGCCCGCATTGTTGGTGGCGGGGCGGCGTGCGCGTCTGCCGCTGACGGCGCCGGCAGCGGCGGCCCGGCGGAAGCTCAGGCCGCCGCGCTCGGCCGCGCGGTCAAGGCCGCGCGCCAGCGGCTGAGGTTCTCAAGCTCCGGCGGAATGATGATTCGCGCGGGCTTGGTGAAGTCGAGCGCAACGAGGCCGGTGATGTCGGCGATGGTGAACCGGTCGCCGGCGATGAAGGGCCTGTCGCGCAAGACGCCGTCCAAGATCGCCATGTTGCGTAAGACACGCGGCCGGTTGACCGCCGCCCACTCGGCGACCTGGGGTTCCTCCATCTTCGCCATATGCGGATGCGTGTGGCGGAAGACCTGGGCGATCGGCAGGAAGAGATGCCATTCCAGCCGGCGCTGCCACATCTCGATCGTGGCGCGCTCGAATGGCGTCGTCCCAAGCAGATTGGGTTCGGGATAGAGCTCCTCAAGGTAGCGGCAAATGGCGATCGATTCCCCGATGACCGTTCCGTCGTCGAGTTCGAGCGCCGGAATGACCTGGAAAGGGCTCATGGCGGCGAACTCAGGCGTCTTGTGCTCGAGCTTGCCGAGGTCGACCTGAACCTGCGGGATCGACAGGCCTTTTTCGGCGAGGAAGATGCGGACCCGCCGCGGATTCGGGGCGACGTTCGAGTTGTAGAGCTTCATCTGCACCTTCCTGGCGCGCGGCGTTGACGTTAACGGCGGTTCTGTCGGGAATCCTCTACCTCAAGGCGCCTTCGTCAGGCCCGCGTTAATCATTTGGACAGCATGATGCCGTCGCGTCGCGGTGTGTTCGGGCGGTCATGGTCGAGTCGAGGGAGCAGGGCAGGGCGGGCGGTCGGACTCATCCCGAGGCGGCGGCGCGGCGGCGCAGGATGGTCCTCGAGCTCCGGCGGGCGCGCGAGGCGATGTCGCAGCCCGACGCCATCCCGACTCACTCGGCGGCGATGGTTCGCCTCTTTGCGAACATCAACCGAACCGCGGCGCCGATGTTCGGCCTGGTCGCGCTCGGCGTCTGCGCGATCGCGCTCGCGTGGATCGGCGCGGGCGCCGTCGCCACCTGGTCGGCCTTCATC
This sequence comes from Roseiarcus sp., assembly GCA_035500275.1. GTDB lineage: Bacteria > Pseudomonadota > Alphaproteobacteria > Rhizobiales > Beijerinckiaceae > Roseiarcus. The sequence goes on from DATJXI010000035.1 coordinate 6,568, forward strand.
ATCTGCGCCATCGCGCTCGTCTATGCCCTGCCGATCGCCTTCCTCGACAGCGTCGACGGAGAGAAGGCGGCCGGCGCTTGGCGGCGCAAGTTCGTGATCGCCACCGGCTTCTGCGGCGCCGCCTGGGCGTATCTCGTCGTCGCGCTCCTGGAATCGAAGGAGCCGGACGCCCAGGCCTTCGCCATCCTCGTCATGCTCTTGGTCTCGACGGTGATGTCGCTGCTTTCGGCGGCGATCCCCGCCGCGTTCGTCGCCGGCATGCTGCCGATGATCCTTGGCGTCATCGGCCTCTACGCCTCCCGTTTGCAGGGGGCGGCGCTGCCGGCGGCGGCGCTCGCGGTCGGGGTCATCGGCTACTTTCTTGTCGTCGTGCAGCGCCTGCACGCCGCCGCCGCGCGCAACATTTCCTTCCAGGCGGAGAAGGATTCGCTCATCGCCGAGCTCGAGCAGGCCAAGCTCAATTCGGACGAGGCGCGCCGCCGGGCGGAGAGCGCCAATCTCGCCAAGTCGCGCTTTCTCGCCACCATGAGCCACGAGTTGCGCACGCCCCTCAACGCCATCCTCGGCTTCTCTGAGGTGATGAAGGGGGAGCTTTTCGGCCCGCACAGCCTCCCGGTCTACAAGGAATATTCGAACGATATCCACGTGAGCGGCCAGCATCTCCTCATGCTCATCAACGAAATCCTCGACCTGTCGCGCGTGGAGGCCGGCCGGTATGAATTGAAGGAAGAGCCGGTGTCGCTTTCCGGCGTCGTAGAGGACTGCTGCCGCCTTCTGTCCATGCGGGCCAAGAGCCGCAACCTCGCCATCACCGAGGCGCTCGAGCCGGAGCTTCCGCGCATCTGGGCGGACGAGCGGGCGGTGCGGCAAATCACGCTCAATCTGCTCACAAACGCCATCAAGTTCACCCCGCATGGCGGCTTGGTCACGGTCAAGGTCGGATGGACCCGCAACGGCGGCCAGTACGTGTCGATCCGCGACACGGGGCCGGGCATCCCGCCGGAAGAGATTTCGATCGTCCTCTCCTCCTTCGGCCGTGGGTCGCTTGCGCACAAGAACGCCGAGGAGGGGACGGGTCTCGGCCTGCCGATCGTCAAGGGCCTGGTCGAGCTGCACGGCGGGCAATTCCGCCTGACGTCGAAGGTGCGGCAGGGGACGGAGGCGGTCGTCATCTTTCCGCCCGAGCGGGTTATGGAGGCGCTTCCCGCTCTCCATCCGGAGGGAGAGGGCGCGAAGAAGGGAAGGCGCCGCATTCGGCGGCGCGAGCCGAGCCAGTCGGACGCGGCTTGAGCGCTGTTGCCCTGCGCCGCTCAGACGCTGGTCCGCTCGCCGAAGCCGGCCGCCTCGATCGCCAGATGCGTCTTGTTCTGGAAGCTTGCGTCCTGACCCTCGACGATGAGCGGCGCCGCGTCGGCCACCGCCCGGCACACCGCCTCGACCCAGGCCATCTCGGCCTTCGAGAAATCGTTCAGGACGTAGTGATAGACGAGCGCCTTGTCGCCCGGATGGCCGATGCCGAGGCGGACGCGCTTGAAGTCGTTGCCGACATGGGCGCTGATCGAGCGCAGGCCATTGTGGCCGGCGGCGCCTCCGCCGACCTTCACCCTCACCTTGGCCGGGGCGAGATCGAGCTCGTCGTGGATGACGACGAGCGAACTCTCATCGAGCTTGTGGAACCGCAGGGCCTCCCCGACGCTGCGGCCCGAGTCGTTCATGAAGGTCTGGGGCATCAGCAGCATGACGCGCTTCGACGCGACGACGCCGTCCGCGGCGAGGCCGGAGAAGCGCGGGCGGAATGGCCCGAAGCGGTGGGCGGCCGCGATCGCCTCGACCGCCATGAAGCCGATATTGTGCCGATTGCGCGCATGGCGCGCGCCCGGATTGCCGAGTCCCGCGATGACGAGCATGGGCGCCCCGCCGGCGAAGGCCTGTCGGACAAAGCCTCCGCCGGCTCCGTGTTGAAGCCGGGCTTACTTCTTGCCGGCGGGCTTCGCCGCAGCGGCCGGCGCCGCGGCGGCGGCCTTCGGCGCTTCCGCGCTCGCAGCGGCCGGCGCGGCGGTCGTCGCCGCTGCGGCGGCTGCCGGCGTCTCCTCGGCCATCACCGTCGGCGGCACGATCGTCACGACGGTCAAGTCGGCGCGCGCGGGAACGGGGCGGCAGCCTTCCGGCAGCTTGAGGTCGGACATGTGCACCGAGTCGGCGAAGTCGAGCCCGGTGAGGTCGATCGTGATCGACTCGGGGATGTTGTCCGCCGGCGCCAGGACGTCGACCGAGTGCAGCACGATATTGACGGTGCCGCCCTTCTTGAGTCCCGGAGACGCCTCGCGATTCTCGACATGGACCGGAATGCCGATGCGCACATGCGAGCCGGGGGTGAGGCGCAGGAAATCGACGTGCAGCGGCCAGTCGGTGACGACGTCGAGCTGATAGTCGCGGGGCAGCACGCGCTGCTTGCGCCCGTCCATTTCGAGTTCGAAGATGGTCGTCAGGAAGTGGCCGGCGTAGATAAGCTTGTTGACGTCCTTGAAGTCGACCGAGATCGGTTCGGGCTTCTCGCCGCCGCCATAGATGACGGCGGGAACGCGGCCTTCGCGACGAACGGAGCGGGCGGCCCCCTTGCCTGTCCCGCTGCGCGCCACGGCCGCGAGTTCTTTGGTCGCTGCCATGATGATGTCCTTAAAAAGTTGCGCCCTTGCCTCCAGGGGTGTCGGTCGGGCGCGAAGGCCGCGCTTATAGGGGAGGCCGCGCAACGGGGCAAGGGCGAGGGCGTCGGTCATCGTCGGTCATAGCGTCCTACTCGGGTCCATGAGCGCGCTCCGGTGATGGCGTTGGCGCGGCGGCGCGCCGTCGCAAAAAGCCGCCTATTTTCGCATTTTTTCGCGTGAAAAAGGCGGAAAAAGCGCGAAAAAAAGCGGAAAAGATGCGAAAAAAAG